>CAZNCQ010000261.1:0-10437 GCA_964571275.1 uncultured Myxococcales bacterium | reverse complement strand
CAGCAGCTGGCGATCGCGCGCGCGCTGGCCAGCGAGCCGCGCGTGCTGCTGCTCGACGAGCCGACCGAAGGCATCCAGCCGTCGATCATCAAGGAGATCGGGCGCGCGTTGAAGCAGATCAACGAAGAGAACGAGATCGCCATCGTGGTCTCGGAGCAGGTGATGGCGTTCGCGCTGGACGTCGCGGCCGCCGTGCTGGTGCTCGACCGCGGCGAAGTAGTCTACGAGTGTCCGCGCGACGACGTCGTCCCCGAGACCCTGGCGCGCCACCTGTCGATTTGACGCGACCTCAGAGAAACCAAGTCAAGGAGACTCAACATGCAGACCTTCAAGATCAAGGCCGGCAAGCCGCTGATTGAGCAAGCCGAGCTGGGGCACAACCGATGGCACAACGAACTCCCGTTCCTGGCGACCGTGCAGCCGGGTGAAGAGATCATCATCGAGACGCTCGACTTTCTGGATGCGCAGATTCACAACGACGACGATCCGTCGGACGTGCGCGATATCGACCTGACGCGCGCGCATCCGCTGACCGGGCCGTTCGACATCGCCGGCGCCGAGCCGGGCGATCTGCTGGTGGTCGACCTGCTCGACATCACGCCGGTGACGCCGGTGGGATTCTCCGGCATCTTCGCGAAGGACAACGGCGGCGGATTCCTGGCCGAGTACTTTCCCGACGCCGACAAGGCGATCTGGGATCTCAAGGGCCTCTACACCACGTCGCGCCACGTGCCGGGCGTCCGCTTCGCCGGCCTGACCCACCCGGGCCTCATGGGCTGCCTGCCGTCGCGCGAGCTGCTCGCCGAATGGAACCGGCGCGAGGCCCCGCTCGCCGAGAAGGGACTGGCCAAGCCGCCGGATCCCAGCACCGCCGTGCTGCGCGGGGTGAAAGGCGCCGCGTTCGATCGCATGGCCAAGGAGGCCGCCCGCACGGTGCCGCCGCGCGAGCACGGCGGCAACACCGACATCAAAGATCTCTCGACCGGGACGCGCATCTTCTTCCCGGTCTACGTCAAGGGCGCCGGCTACTCGATGGGCGATCTGCACTTCTCGCAGGGCGACGGCGAGATCGCGTTTTGCGGCGCCATCGAGATGGACGGCGCCACGCGCATCGGCTTCGATCTCATCAAGGGCGGCATGCAGAAGTACGGGCTGACCGCGCCGATCTTCATGCCGAGCCCGGTGCGCCCGCGCTACGAGGAGTATCTGACGTTCGAGGGGATCTGCGTCGAGAAGGGCGTCAACTACTACATGGATGCGACCGTCGCCTACCGGCAAGCCTGCCTGAAGGCGATCGACTACCTGACCCACTTCGGCTACACGAAGAACCAGGCGTACATGTTGCTGACCACGGCGCCGGTCGAGGGGCGCATCGGCGGCATCGTCGACATCCCCAACTGCGCCTGCACCGTCTCGATTCCGACGGCCATCTTCGACCAGGACATCACGCCGAAGGGGATGCTGCACGACAAGCCGTACTGGGGGCACCCCTGATGCCGATCTACGAGTATCGGTGCCTGGGGTGCGGGCAGCCCTTCGAGGCGGTTCGCCGGGCGATTGAACGCGGCGAGCCGATCGATTGCCCGCGTTGCGGCGCGAGCACGCAGGCGGATCGCCTGTGGTCGACGATTGCGGTGCGCGTTCGCACGGGGAAGCCCCGCGCGCGCTCGGGCGCCGAGGCGCTTGCCGGCCCGGGCGCGCGCGGTTCGGGGGCTGCGCCCGGTCACGGCGCGACGTCGATCTTGCAGGCATCGTCGTGTGGAGGGAGCGGCCACCGTCATTGACCCGGCCTCTTGACCTCGTCGGCAATCGTCCCCATGACTGGGGCGTCTCTTACGACGAGGGCAGGGAGGCCGAGCAACGATGGAAGCAAGCAATGGCGTCGTGGATCTGCGCAGCTCGCGTTCGGTGAGCGAGACGGTCGAGCGGTTGGAGTCCCTGGTTGGTGCGCGCGGGATGAAGGTCTTCGCGCGCATCGACTTCAGCGGCGACGCTGCCACCGTGGGGCTTTCGTTGCGTCCCATGCGGATGGTGCTGTTCGGAAACCCCAAGACGGGTACGCCGCTGCTGGCGGCCTCACCCCAGGTCGGCCTGGACCTGCCGCTCAAGGCGCTGTGCTGGGAAGACGCTCACGGCGTCACCTGGCTTTCGTTCAATACGCCGAGCTACATCGGGACGCGCCACGGCCTGTCACCCGAGCTGGTCGCGAACATCGCCGGCGTGGCCGCGCTGCTCGACGAAGCGGCGAAGTAGCAGGCCCCGGCTCACTCCGCCGCCGAAGGCTGCTTCTGACGCACCAGACGGCTGCGGCGGACCAGGTCACGGGCCCGTAGCTGGCCGCAGCCCGAGCCGATGCCCTCGCCGATATTGGAGTTGAACATCCCGACCTGGATGCCCTGCGATCGCAGCCGCGCCGCGAAGGCGCGGATCGTGTCGGGCGCGGATTGCTCGTAGGGGAGCTCGGAGATGCGGTTGTACATCTGCAGCGTCAGCACGGCCGGCAGGCCGCGCAGCAAGGCCGCGAGCTCGTCGGCGTTCTGCTGCGCGTCGTTCACTCCGCGCAGCATCAGGTACTTGAGCTCGACGAACATCCAGGGCGGCGCCTGGGCCAGCACGCGCAGGATCTCGCGCAACGGGTAGCGTCCGTTGATGGGTATCAGCTCCTCGCGCAGCTCGTCGTTCGAGCCGTGGATGCTGACGATCAGGTTGACCGGAAGACGGTCAGCCATCAGCCGCTCGAGCGCCGGGATGATCCCCGAGGTGTTCACCGTCGACGCGATCCCGTGTCGCGCCCAGAGATAGCGCACGACCTCGGAGACGTTGTCGTAGTTCAGCAGCGGCTCGCCGATGCCCGCGTAAAACACGCGCGCCAGACGCTGGCCCGGCAGCAACGTGCGCCGGCCGGTCTCGATCTCCTGCAGGAGCTCGCCCACGGTCAGGCTGCGGCCGAACGGCAGCAGCGACGATGCGCAGAATCGGCAGCCGACCGCGCAGCCGACCTGGGTCGAGATGCAGATATCCACCTTTACCCGCCGCGCGATTTCGGGATGCGACCAGACCCTTTCACCCAGGCCCACCAGTCCCGCCCCGCGGCGCAGGAGATCCAGCCGCCGGCCGTGCGTGCCGATGACCACGCACTCGACGGCGGCGCCATCGTCGAGCCGCATGACCAGCTTGCGCGTCGTCCCGAAGCCGACCATGCGTTCGAGCGTGTCGAACGTGCCGCGGCTGACCTGCTCCTCGACCACCGGCAACGGGGACGACGCGATCGACGGCGATTTGCCGAAGCCGTCCATCGGAGGGTAGGGCGATTGAGGCACGGGGTGGACTATATCGCCAAGTGGGCGGGCTGTACGGCTCAGTCTGCGGCTCGAGGGGCCCAGAGTGATCGGGATCCCTCAGCTCAACGTAAGCTTCCGCAAGCGGCGCACGACGCGGCCCGCCAGCGATCGGGCGCTCGCGATCGACAGCCGCGCCGCGACCGGCAACCAGCGCCGCGGCGGCAGCGAGCTGCGCACGAACAGCGCGTTGAATTGCGTGGCCGTGCGCCGATTGTCGGTCGCGAGCTCGACGAAGCCGGATTGATACAGCAGTGCGCGCACGTCGGGGTACAGGCGCTGGCCCGGCGAGATGCAGGGCCAGGTCTCGACCTCGACGTGCAGCAGCTGCACGCGGTCGAGCACGGCGGCCGCGCCTTCGATCGCTTCGTGCGCGCTCCCTTCGACGTCGATCCAGAGCGCCACGCGCGCGCCGGAGTGCGCGCGCGCAAGCACCGTGTCGAGGCGCGCGGTCTTCACGCCCGTCGCCGCCGACGGGAACTCCGCGTGGTCGGGGCGGCGGCGCAGTGAGCTCATGCCGCGCCGCAGGTTGGGCGCCGCGCCGCTCGACTCGGCGCCGGCGCGCACCACGAAGAACTCGGTCTCGCCGTCGAAGTTGGTCACGGCCAGCGGCAGAAGCTGGATGCGCGCGTCGCGCAGGTCGGCGCGCGCCTGCATGAGCTCGAAGTTGGCCGGGTTGGCTTCGAAGGCGAGCACCGCGGCGCCGGGGAGCACGGCCCTGAATGCCAACGCCTCGGCGCCATCCATCGAGCCCACGTCGCAGACGGTGTCGATCTCCAGCGCCGGCAGCAACGCCGTGAAGAGCCGCCGGGTGTTGACGATCACGCCGGCTTCCGCGCCTGACGGTAGGCGGCGCGCACCGTGGCCGGCACCAGGGGTTTCACCGCAACCCGCAGCGCACCCAGCCACCAGCGCGGCCTACGCCACGACGTCGCCGCTCCGTCGAGCAACGTTTGCAGCGCGGCCGCCGCGTCGCCGGCGTCGCGCTGGGCGTCGGCCAGCGCCAGCGCGCTCTCGCCGCGCAGCCGCAAGCACAGTGCGCGCAGGCTCGCGTCGGTCGCCGCCGCCGCCGCCCTGTCGTAGAACCGCACCCAGCCGCGCTGGCTGCCGACGCGATCGCGCGAGTAGTTGCCGGCGTGCTTGCGCACGCAGGTCAGCGCGTCGGAGGTGACGCTGACGGGGCTCAGCTTCGCCATGCGCAACCACAGTTCGTAGTCCTCGCCGTAGCGCTGGTCCTCGTCGAAGCCGCCCGCCTGCTGCAGCAGCGTGCGCTCCGCGAGCACGCACGGCGTGGCGATCATCGCCTGCTGCCGGAGCACCGGCTCGACGATCCACCCTTCGTGCGGGTACCAGCGTTCGATGGGCGCGCCGCGGATCGGCCGGCCCTCGGTGTCGGTGACGTAGAGCCGCGTGTAGCTCCAGCGCCGCTCCGGGCGCGCGCGCATGAGCGCCATCTGCGTCTCCAGCTTGCGCGGCTCCCACAGATCATCGGAGTCGATGAACGCGACGTAGCGGCCGCGCGCGCGCGCGATCGCCTGGTTGCGTACGGCGCCCGGGTTGCCGGAGTGAGCGAGCCAGAGCACGTTGATGCGCGGGTCGCCGAGACCTCGCAGCGTCTCTTCCAGCGCCGCGCGCGCGTCGGCAGCGGACCCGTCGTCAGCGACGATCAGCTCCCAGTCGGTGTGGGTTTGCGCGACGACCGAGACGATCGCCTGGCGGAGAATCTCGAACCGATTGAACGTGGGAAGAACGACAGAGATTTCCGGCGCCGCGCTCATGGGAGAGCCGAGGTTCCTAGCGCCCGGTCCACATGTCCTTCCGCCGCGACGGCCGCGCAGTCTCCATGAAGAGCTTGTTGAGAATGCGCAGGTCCAGGATGGAGTCGTAGTAGCCGACGCGCATGTGCAGCGCCGCCATCGCGCCGAGCGCGCGCACGAACGGATTGCGCCGGTGCGAGGTACGCCAGCGCTGGTGCAGCAGGCTGGTCGCGTAGAACGCCGCCAGCGAGAAGTTGTTCAGCTTCTTGCTGTAGGCCGGATCGAGCCACGCCTTGCCCTCGCCCGAGCGCTGGTCCAGGTGCTTCCACTTTTCCAGGCTTTCCGCCGACGGCAGGGGCGGCGGCGCGGCCGGCGTGCCGCTCGCGTTCATCATCTCCTGCGCGATGTGGAACGACGGCGTCGCCTCGTACGCCGTCGTGATGTACACCATGATCTCGGTCTTGGGATTGATCGCGCACAGCTCGCGGCACAGCGCTTCGGTGCGCGCGAAGTTGTCGGACGGCTCCTGCGGGTAGCCGAGGTTGAACGAGAAGGTGACCTTGATGTCGTAACGCGCGAGCTTGCGCGCCGCCTGGATGATGTGGTCGACCTTGTGGTCGCGCTCCATCAGCTCGAGCACCTTGTCATGCCCGCTCTCGGCGCCGATGAAGACCCAGGCGAGGCCGCTCTTCTTGAGCAGGCTCAGCATGTCGTCGTCGTACTCGGCGATCTTGTCGGGGCGCGCCTCGCCGCTCCAGACCACGCCCAGCCGCGCGTCGTAGATGCCCTGCGCGATCTCTTGCGTGCGCCGATCGTTGACGAAGAAGTTGTTGTCGTAGAACTCGACGCTCTCGGCGCCGGTCTGCTCGACCAGGTAGCGCACGTCGCGCAGCACGCGCTCTGACGGAAAGCCGCTCCAGCGCTTGTTGTAGATCTGGGTGACCGCGCAGAAGTTGCAGCGGAACGGGCAGCCGAGGCTCGAGTGATAGGCGATGCTCCGCGACGTCAGGCTCTGGATCAGGAACGTCTTGAGCGGGATCAGGTCGTAGGGAAAGGGCGGAAAATCGTCGAGGCTGCGGAACGCGGGGCCGCCGGGGTTCTTGGTGGGGACGCCGCCGGGCTTGTGCCAGAGCCCGGGCGTGCCCGCGAGGTCCTCGCCGCTGGCCAGTCGCTCGACCATGTCGAGGAACATCCACTCGCCCTGGCCGCTGACCACGTAGTCGGCGAGCGGGCTCATCACCGTCTCGCCGGGATACAGCGACGGATGGTAGCCGCCCCAGACCAGCGGCAGCTCCGGGCGCAGGTCGCGCAGCTTGCGCGCGGCGACCAGGGCGCGGTCGATCTGGTGGCCGGTGAAGCAGGAGATGCCGACGATGTCGGCGGTGGTCGCGGCGCGCGCCAGCTCGCCTTCGTAGTCGGGCGTCGCGAACTCGTCGAGCACCTGCACCGGATAGCCGGCGGCGACCAGCGGGGCCGCGACTGCCAGCACGGAGTAGGGGACCGTGCACGACTCGCCGGGCGTCGGCCGGGGGTGAACCAGCACGACGCGCGGCTTCCTTTGCGGCGCACGTCGAATCCGAGCCAGCATGGAACCGACGAACCTACCCCCTCCCGTGGGGGGCGGCAAGCCGGCCGGGCCGCGATTTGCGTGACGGGCCAGGCTGTCTTTATGTTGGGGCGTGCCGAACGGCGAAACGTTCCTGGACGCGTTCGCGTGCCCGGCCTGCCGCGTTGCGCTCGAGCGGGCGCGGCCCGACGCCCTGCGCTGCCCCGGTTGCGCGACCGTCTGGGAGCTGCGCGACGACATCTGGCGCTTCCTGCCGCGCGATCGCGCCGCGCGCTACGAGCGGTTCATCGCCGACTACCAGCAGGTGCGCGCCGCCGAGCGCTACGGCTCCGACGATGCCGCGTACTACCGCGCGCTGCCGTTCGCCGGCGTTGGCGGGCAAGGACGCGCCCAGTGGCGGATCCGCGCGCGCAGCTTTCGTGTCTTGCGCGACCGCGTGATCGGCGCGCGCGCCGCGCCGCTGCGCATCGTCGATGCCGGCTCGGGCAACGGATGGCTCTCGAACCAGCTCGCGTCGCTGGGCCACCACTTGCTGGCGGTGGACCTGATCGACAACGGCACCGATGGGCTGGGCGCGCGGCGGCACTACCAGACGCGGTTCGAGTCGGCGCAGGCCGAGCTCGATCATCTCCCGCTCGGCGGCGGATCCGTGGATCTCGTCGTCTTCAACGCCTCGTTTCACTACGCCACCGACTACCGGACGGCGCTGGTCGAAGCGCGGCGCGTGCTGGCCGCAGGCGGACGGATCGTCGTGCTCGATTCGCCGATCTTTCACGACGAAGGGAGCGGCCGCGCGATGGTCAGCGAACGCCAGCAGCGCCTGGCGCAAGCCCACGGCGCGCAGCCCGATGCGCTCGCGAGCGAGGGCTTCCTCACCTGGTCGCGCATCGACGAGCTCGGGGCCAGCTTGCGGATCGACTGGACGATCCTGCGCCCGTTCTACGGCCTCGCCTGGGCGCTGTCGCCGCTGCGCGCGCGCGTACGCGGCCGCCGCGAGCCCGCGCGTTTCGCGTTGCTGGTCGGCACGCCGCGCGCGTAGCGGGTGAGCCCGGCGTCAGACGCGCTCGTAGACCAGCACGATGTGGTCGCCCATGCGCCGCAGGCCGGGCAGCGCATTCAAGCGATCCTCGACGAACGACAGCGCCTGCAGCAGGCCCGGCACGCGGGCGAACTGCGGGCCGAAGCTGAGCGGCGGCAGCGCGATGCCCAGGCTGCGCACCTCGACGCGCCGGAAGGCGGCGCCGAGCGCGCGATCGAAGTCGGCGGCGCCGTAGTAGCGCATGGGAAAGCGCCGCCCTTCGACGTCGGCGATCGGATGGGCCTGAAAGCGGCGCAGCGCGGCGCGCGGCTGGCCGCGCGCGAGGAAGAGCGCGACCTCCATCGGGCACAGGCGCGGCAGCACCACGCCCAGGAAGCGCGCGCCGGGCCGCAGCGCGCGTGCGAGCAGCACGCGGATCGGATCCAGTGACAGCTCGCAGTTGAGCGGCGCGAAGTTCGAGAACGCGCCGTCGACGGACAACCCCAGCGCCGGCCATTTTTCGCCGAGCGCGCCCGCGCCCGAATTCACGAACGTGACCGCGCCGGCGCGCCCGGCGGCGGTCAGCTTGGCGGTCGCCTCGGCGATCATGCCCGGCGCCGGATCGACCGCGACGATGCGGTGGCCGCGCGCGGTCAGCGCCAGCGTGTCCTCGCCGGTGCCGCAGCCGAGCTCCAGCAACCGGCTGCCGACGGGGAAATGGCGCGCGCACGCCTGGTGCACGCGCGCGCGCATCATACCGACCAGCGGGTTGGCCTCGGGCGAAAAGAGCGTGTCGTACTGCCCGGAGATCGCGTCAAACGCGTCTCCGCCCGGAGCGGAGTTCATGCGGGCGGTCACTGCAACCTGCGCATTCAATATGCGCGATCGCGGGGCGACGCAAGCGCCGTAGCAGCGAGCGGGCGCACATGCCGCACCCGCCCGGCCATCGATTGACACGGACCAGGTTCGCCGATAAAAACGGTGGCCTACCTTTGTGCCTGGGAGCCGCGTCGTGCGGATCGGTGTCTGCTGTCGGAAGCGAACGCAAGGAGACACTCAACGACCTTCTTGGCGATGCGATGGACAACTTCGTCGAGAGCGGACAGATAACTGCTAGGAGTCGTGGTGGCGAGGGTGAGACCGACGATCGGGCCGATGAGTGTAGATGCAACGGCGTCAACGTTCGTGATTGGAGGGGTTCGCTCGCTCTCCACATTCATCGGGTTTCTGGCGATTTCAGCGGGATTACTATTCGCTGTCCCTGGCTGCAAACAATACCGGGTTGCGCCTTTCGATGGTGCGGACTTCGACGGCGTACGTGCATTCTGCCGAACCAGGCCTGTACTTCGGACGACGACTGTTGCGGCGGAACTTGCGTACTCATGACCCCGAGGCTGTGTGTGAATCCCTGAGAGCTGGGGACAGTTAGAGCTGGGGACAGTTGTTGATAGCTGTCCCTAACGTCGCCCGGTGCATCCTGCTACATTTCGGGCCGCATGGCTAAAGAAGAAGACTTCGCGTCTATGTTCGCGGAGTACGAGGCAGCGAACAAGGGCAAGCGGCGCGCGCCGCCGGTTCAGCCGGGCGATCGCGTCCGCGGCAAGGTCACGTCGGTCGGTCGCGACACGGTCTTCGTCGAGCTCGACGACGGGCGTGGCGAGGGCATGATCGACGGCGCCGAGCTGCGCGACGGCGACGGCCAGGTCACCATCAAGGTGGGCGACGCGATCGACGCGACGGTGGTCGAGGGCGGAAGTCCGGGCGAGCCGCTGGTGCTGCGGCGCCAGCTGGCGCGCGCGTCGGGCGCGCAAGCCCACACCGAGCTCGCGCGCGCGTTCGAGCTGGGCCTGCCGGTCGAGGGGACGATCTCCGCGGTCAACAAGGGCGGCGTCGACGTCACCGTCGCCGGCGTGCGCGGTTTCTGTCCGATCTCGCAGCTCGACATGCGCCGCACCGAGGACGCGTCGGGGATGGTCGGCCAGAAGCTGATGTTTCGGATCACCAAGTTCGAAGAGGATCGGCGGGGTCCGAACCTGGTGCTCTCGCGCCGCGCACTGCTGGAAGAGGACGCCCGCGCTCGCGCCGTGGAGACGCGCGCGAAGCTGCAGGTGGGCGCGGTGCTGCCGGGCGTGGTCACGGCGCTCAAGGACTTCGGCGCCTTCGTCGACCTCGGCGGCATCGAGGGGATGCTGCACGTCTCGGAGATCGGCTTTGCGCGCGTGACTCGCCCCGCCGACGTGCTGTCGGTGGGTCAGCCGGTCACGGTGCAGGTGATCCGCATCGAGAAGCGCGACGACCCCAATCGACCAGAGCAGGTCGCGCTGTCGCTGAAGGCTCTGGCGGCCGATCCCTGGGAAGAGGCGGCGGCGCGGTTTCCCGCCGGCACGCGCGTCGCGGGGACGGTCACGCGCGTCGAGCCGTTCGGCGCGTTCGTCGAGCTGGCGCCCGGCATCGAGGGGCTCGCGCACATCAGTACCCTCGGCGGCGGCAAGCCGCTGCGTCACGCGCGCGACGCGGTCAAGCCGGGCGATCGCCTGGAGGTGACGGTGATCGAGGTCGATCGCGAGCGCCGACGGCTGTCGCTGGCTCCCGCCGGCGAGTCCGAAGCGATCGACGCCGAATCACGCGCGGTGGCGGATCGCGCCGGCGGCTCGGGCAAGCTGGGAACGCTCGCGGATCTGTTCAACAAGCAGCCGCCGAAGCGCTAGTGTCCTGTATCAGAAATACGCCGTGGCACCGAGGGCGTGAATGCGGCCC
>CAZNCQ010000260.1:0-10438 GCA_964571275.1 uncultured Myxococcales bacterium | reverse complement strand
AACGCCGGCCTGTCACGCCGGAGGCCGCGGGTTCAAGTCCCGTCCACCCCGCAAGCTAACGTCCCGATTCGATTTGGAGTTTTCGGCAGTGTAAGTGGAGTGTAAGTGCGGCTCGCGTGAATTCGCGTACTTGGCGAGCGCGATCACGTTGGATTCCGCGGCCGGCGCGAGGTCGATCTTCAGGCGCGCAACCTCCTCGCAGAGCGTGTGCCAGGGCAGCGTCGTGTAGAGGTCGACGATGTCGCCCTCGGGCCCGTGGGTGATCCAGCGGAGGATGTCCTTCCGGCCACCATCCGCCAGCGCCAGCGAGATGAACGTGCGGCGGGCGTCGTGCTGGCGCCGCGTCCGCAGGCCGATCCGTTCCAGGTCCTGGTGGAACTTCTTGAGCATGTGGTTGACGCTCCGGTTCTTGCCTCGGCGTGAGGGGACGATCAGATCGTCCGGTCCGGGCGCGCGCCCCATCAGGTGGGGCCACCCGATCTCCCGCCATTCGGCCAGTCGTTCCGTGAGGGCGTCGTGGACCGGCACCCAGCGCGGCTGCTCGGTCTTCACCGCGCCTTCGCGCTTCTGCTTGGTGTTGTAGCTGTGCGCCACCACGAGCCTCCCAAGCGGTTTCAGCGCGGGGTCGTAGTGGCGCCAGCGGAGGGCGGCTGACTCACCGAAGCGGAGACCGGCCAGGAACAGGAGCGCGTAGCAGGCGCGCCGGTCGTCCGGGATCTTGGGCGCGGTGAGCACGGTGACGAGCTCGTCCTTGCTGAACACGGCGGTCGCTCGCCACTCGGGGTCCTTGTCGATCTTGGAGGGGAGGTCGTCGGTGTCGATCGAGCAAGGGTTGACGTCGATGACGCGGGGGACTGCCTTCCTGAACATCGCGTGCATGGTGAAGTAGATGTGGCGGACGGTCCGGGGCGCGAGCGCGCGCTGGGCGACCGCCGCCAGCACGGAGCCGATGTGCTCGGGCGTGACGTCCTCGATGCGGAGGTCGCCGATCACCGGCAGGATGTACCTCTTGAGCTGCGCATCGTAGTCGTCGGCCGTGACGATCCCTTTCACCTTGCGCGTTTCGATCCAGCTCTTCGCCCAGGCCCGGACCGTGAGCGGCCCGCCGGCATCGCCCACCACGGCGGCGCGGGCGACCAGTCCCTTCTTGACGAGCAGGCGGACCTTCTCCGCCTTGTCCTCCTCGTCGATGCGATAACCGGTCGACCGTTGCTTCGACGCGCCGTCGAGGTCGACGTACCCGACCCACCAGATCTGCTTCCGGATGTACTTGTAGGGCTCTCTCATTCGTCCCCTCGGGGATCATAGTCGCCGTCGAGGATGCGGCGGGCGACGTCGGCCTCGGTCTCACCGATCTCCGCGCGCGACGACGGTAGATCCGCCATGAGCTGTTCCAGCTCCGCGCGCTTCACGCGCTCACCTCGGAGGCCGTAGGGGTGCAGCCGACCCGCGCGAATCCAGCGGGTGATGGTCTTGGCGCTGTACCCGGTGAGCAGCGCGGCGCCCTCACGAGACAGATACTCCGGCTGCTCCGTTGAAGGAGCGTTCGCGGGGGAAGGCGTCTTTGGGAGCCACTCACGGAGCTTTTCGTCGAGGACCGTTCGCAGCCGTTGGTCCAGCCACGATGCCATGCATCTCTCGACGAGGGTGAGCGGATTCTGGGCCTCCGGGAGCAGGCGCAGCCGCGGTGGTTCAGTGGGAGTTTGGCCGCGAGACTTGATGGCCCACCGTTCCGAGGTTTCGGTAACACCGGCGCAAACGCGGCCTTTGGGCTCAAACGTGACAGTTGCGCCGGACGAATTCTGTCTCCCCCAGTGGGGACAAGTGTCGGGTTGCTGCTGCCGTTAGCTGGTCACGGACCCTGTCGCGAACTCGAACCGCCAGGAGACGATCTCGCCGCCGTGGACGTAGCCCTCCAGGTCGACCTGGAGTCGGCGGCTCGCCTGGTCGACCACGCGGACATCGAAGCGATAGAGGGGCGCGAAGAACTGACCATGCTTCTCGAGAAAAATCGATGCCACGGCCTTCACGAGCTTGAGGCGAACGTCGTACTCGTCAGGCAACCCGAAGAAGAGGCCGAGCGCCGAGCCGAAGATGCCGTTACCGGTCTTGAAGTTCTCGGGCAGCCGGAGAGCCGTCGCCGTTGCCGCGCGCAACCATTCCGCCGGGGACTCTGGCCGCGGGATTTCCAGCGCATTGAACGATGGGACAAGGAACTCAAGGTCGGGTACCGGGAGCGCAGGGTCGGCTGATGTTCGGCTGGGAGCTTCGGACGCCTGTTTCAAGCCGGGGTAGATGAACTCGAAAAGGATGCGCAGTGCCCGATCGACGGTGGGCTCGTCGAAAGGATGCGAGCGGCCTGGCTCCGTCACAAACAGCAGTGGAACACCATCGATGTCGTAGAGCTCAATTCGGTTCATCGCGATAACGTCGTTGTCGCGGACAACACTGAACCAGCCCCTGTCCAGAAGACCCGGACTGCCGTGAGGCCAGGGCAAGCGAAAGCCGTGTTTGCCTTCGAAAGCAAACAGGAGCTCGTCCCCTGACGATGTTTTCAACGACAGCTGGCGATAATTGAGCGTGCCGCGGGTTGCGGAACCGGACTCGTGCTCCTGATTCAAAAGGAATCTGTCGTTGACAACTGGTCCGGCATCTCGGTCAGGAACCAGCAGCCCGAAGGGCTCGGCCACCCGCCGGAGAAGATCAGTGGCGTTGCGGAAGCTGAGGTCGCGAAGCTCGCAAATCCTGCCGAACGTCGCGCGAGCGTCGTCTGTGCGCTTTTGGTAGGAAGCTGCGAGCTCAGCGAGAGAGGCCGAGGTTTCACCCGGTAGGAGCGGAAGCGACAGAAGATTGCGCAGTCCTGCCGCGATTTCGCCGGCCTCGGGACTCTCGTGATCCGAGGTCTCGATCCGGCGCCACATGATCACTAGCCTCGCTCGCTCTTCGGGTGAGATGCATGCTTCCATCACGGCTCGAAGACCGCCCAGATCGATGGTGCGTTCGGAGGAGCCCGTTGCCCGAGAACGGGAAGAGCCGAAGCTCTCGGCGTCCGGATCGATCAAGACCACGCGATCGTCGCTGGCCACCAGAATGTTGTATGCGTCAAGGTCCCCATGCGGGGCACCGAGTGCAGCGAGAGTCTCGGCCACTCCGGCTAGCACTTCCAGGCGCCTGCGAAGAGGCTTCCCGGCGTGCCATTCGACCAGCTGCGGGCCCGATACGACCTCCATTACGAGAAACGGAAAGTGAGGCTCTTCGGTCCGATGCTGCTCGTACCCGAGGACGGCCGGTAGGTGACGAGAATTGAGGCGGCACAGCTTCTTGTATTGTGCGAGCAGCGCGTCCGCCTTGTATGCCGACGTGTCGAGCGGAATTTTGCATGCCACCTCAATGCCAACCACGGGATCGTACGCGCGCACGACGTAGGCCATCGTGCCCGAGCCCAAGCGGTCGAGCACCCGATACCGGCCGTCCAGGATCGCGCCGGGCTCTACCTTGATGAGAGAGTCCATGACCAACTCCGTCTGCCTACGGAAAGACTGGCGCGCCGTCGCTCCACGCCATCTCGCCCTGGTCATCGATTGAAAGCTGCGGAAACTCAGCGAACACCCCGCCGCCAAGTCGACACGCGTCGGGCGTGAATGGGTTCTGAACGACGTGAACGGCGTGCTGAAGTGCGAAGCCTTGGCCCGCACGTACGAACTCCTCCTCGATCGCAATCACGGCGCTGATCCTCGTGAGATCGGAGCCGAAGCCGCCGTGTTTCTTGGGAAAGAGCTTTGCCAGTTTGCCGTTCTGACGAAAAATATTCGTCGGCTCGCCGTCGGGGCTGGGGTCGTCGAGGGCGATAGGGACGGACAGGGCATGGTCGCCGATGAGCGCACGCGCGAGCTGGTTGCGTTCAATGAATAGGGGCGTGCGCAACAGCGGCACGACTACTACCAGATTCACCATGCCCGCTTGGAACTGCTTCCCGGCTTTGGCGACGCACTCTCTGAGTGTTCCAGCATCGTCGCCACTCCAGCGGGTGCCGACGATCGGAACGTGAGGAGCCTTCACCTCGACGCGAAGGTTTACTTCCCCCTCGAAGTCCGGTCCCGGGCCGCTGACCACCCGGTGGCGTCGCAGATCGACGCCGAGCTTGTGTGCGAAGAACCAGCTCGTCAAACACTCGGCCATCGCGCCGCGAAAGTTGTCGTCGTCTGTGTCCGTGAGTCGTCCCTTGAGGTCTCTGTCGATGAGGTCGTGGGCGGCTGCATGCGCTAGGTACCGCCACCACGCTGCGCGCCGTAGCCGGAGGGACTCACGTATCAGCGTCTCGCCCGAGAAGATGAGGTGCCTTTTGCGAACTGGCTCGCCCGCATGGTCCAGCGCGGACACCACTCCTCGAGACAGCGAGCGCAACTGCGCCAAAACTTCGCGGGTGTAAAGGGTGCGGACGTATTCCGGAAGCGCCTGCGTCGCCAGGCTGCCCTCCGTAGTCGTCGGGCCCTCACCCAGCGCCGCCTGAAGGCCGAGAACTTGACCCATAGCTGAACATCGTATCAGTATGCATGAGGAGGTCAACCGCATGGCCGTCCTATCGCGCTTCGATGAACTGCACGACCGCTACGATCCGATCGGCACCGGCAAAGCTGGCTCCCGCTACGAGCGTCTCGCGGCCATCATGCTCAAAGCCCTTCGCGAGAGGGACACCGTCATCCATGATCTCGAGCTGAGGGGCACGAGCGAGGTCAAGCACCAGATTGACGTCACTGTCGAGACGCCAGGGGGACGAAGGCGCGTGCTCGTCGAGTGCAAGGACTTCGACGTGTCCGGCAAGCCTGTTGGGCTGTCCGTCGTGCGGAACTTCTTCGGCGTCGTCGAGGACGTGAGCCCGGACGACGCGATTGTGATCTCGTGTAACCGCTTCACGAAGCCGGCACGCACGTATGCGAAGGCGAAGAAGATCAGGCTGGCCATACTTCGTACTCCTGGCGAGAACGACTGGCGACGCGGGTCTCGGTCGTTCGAGGCGACGGTGAGTCTGCAAATCGTGGAGCTGGTGGCGGCGCACGTGGATCTTTCCGAGGACAGCCGAGCCAAGCTGGCAGCGGATCGTGCGGCGGCGGGTCTTCACCCGACGAATACCGAGCGCCACGATCCGGTCTTCTTGAACGGCCCTGAGGATGGCCGGATGCAGTTCAACGACTATGTGAGCAAGCAGATGAACGCCTGCGCGCCGCCGCTTGGTCAGGAGCACGAAGTGACGATCCCGCTGCGCGGGATGACTCTGGAGATCGAGCGGCGCGGTGGCCACGCGCTGGACTCCATGCGGTTGCGGATCCGTCATCGAGAGTCGCCCGAAACCACGACGATTCAAGCGTGTGCCGATACAATCGCCGTTCTGATTCTCGAACCTGATGGAGAGTCAGAAGCGGTCATCTGGGACCACGACCTCCGCCGCTTCAAGATCGGTGAAGATGGCGTAGTCCACGAATCGGGCCCGGGAGCAGGCGAGCGAGTCTGACTCAGCTGCGGTTTCCAGGAGATACAGCGGTGGGACCGCTTTTGTCATAGGTGGCGGTTAGTCTGACTTCACACGACACCGGTGAAGCCATGAAGAACACGGAACCGTCATGAAGGTCGAGACGCTCGAGGCGTACAACGTTCCTGCGGACATCCTGGCGGTCTGGCGGGCCCAGGTGGGAACCGCTCTGCTTCCAGTGCAGGAGCGCGCCGTGAAGGAGTTCGGTCTCTTCGCGGACGGCAACTTGATCGTGTTCTCGCCGACCTCGTCCGGCAAGACCTTCATCGGCGAGATGGCGGCGGCGAAGGCGGCACGCGGAAACACGAAGGTGATCTATCTGGTGCCGCAGAAGGCACTCGCCGCCGAGAAGTTCGAGGAGCTCAGCCGCCGCTACGAGCCGGTGGGCATCAAGGTCGTGGTGTCGTCCCGCGACCGGCGCGAGCACGACGATGAGATCGAGCGCGGCGATTTCCACATCGCGATCGTGGTGTTCGAGAAGCTGCAGGCGCTGCTGGTCGCCAAGCCGCAGCTAATGGCGGCGGTGGGGCTGGTGGTGGTCGATGAGTTGCAGATGATAACCGACAAGGACCGCGGGCCGACGCTGGAGCTGCTGCTCACGAAGCTGCGCATCTCCTCGTCGAAGCCGAGGATCATTGGATTGTCGGCGGTGCTGGGGCGTGCGCAGTCGCTCGCCGACTGGCTGGGGGCGCGGCTGTTGGTCGATGCGCGCCGGCCGGTGGACCTCCGAAAGGGCGTCATTTGCCGGGGCGAGTTCCGATACCAGGAGCACAACTCCGGCAAGCTCGGCGTCGAGACGTTCGCGGATTTTCGATCCCAGAAACGGGACGAGCTGTTGCTCGCCGCGGTCGAGGAGTTGGTTCGCCGCGGCGAGCAGGTGTTGGCCTTCGTGCCCGACCGAGCGACGACGGTTTTGTTCGCGCGCGTCCTTTCGCAGCGCCTGACACCAGGCTCGGCCACGACGGCGGCTCACGATTTGAGCCAGCAGGAGGAGACGCTCGCCCGTCAAGCCCTTCTGGATGTGGTTGGCAACGGCGTCGGTTTCCACAACTCCGATCTGTCCCCCGAGGAGCGCGAGATCGTCGAGCGATCGTTTCGCGCGGGAGGGATCCGGGCGCTCTTCTCGACGTCGACGCTGGCCGTGGGAATGAACCTGCCCGTCAAGAACGTCGTGCTCGACCACCAGCGCTGGGAGTACATGCGCCGGTATGGCCGCTGGGCGCTCCAGGACGTCTCGCGGTCGGAGTACGAGAACATGAGTGGCCGGGCAGGCCGTCTGTCCCTGATCAATGACTTCGGTCGATCGATCCTGGTCACCTACTCACCGTTCGAGGCGGACGTCTGGCTTCGGCACTACGCCGCCGGGGAGTTCGAAGAGATCCGACCGACGCTGGCCGATGCGCCTCTCGAGAACCACGTCCTCGATCTCATGGCATGCGGTCTGGCGTCGTCCCGCACCGAGCTGGAGGACATGCTCCTCTCGAGCTTCACGGGTTGGGCGCGCTGGACGCAGAAGGTCAGCCGGGATGAGTTCTCCCAAGCTCTTACCAAGGCTGTCGATTCCGGCCTGAGTGGGGGACTGCTGCGCGCGCTCGCGGGCGACCGACTGGAGGTCACGGCCGTCGGTCGTGCGTGCGCCGCCAAAGGAGTCGGCGTCGCGACCGGCGCCGCCCTGGCGAACTGGGTAAAGGAGGCCCAAGCCGCAACGGTCGATGATCTGGAGGCGCTCTTGACGGTGAGCGCTAGCCCAGCCGGCGGCGACATTTACGTGAACCTGCCTCGCGACCAGCGATGGGCAGCCGACTATCGGGGTCAGTTGCTCGCCCGTGCGGCGGCTGCCGGAGCGTCGTCGCGCCCGATCTTCGCCGACGTGGCGACGAATCTGCAGAGCCTGGAGTACGACTTCACCAAGGCGATCAAGAAGGCGCCGTTGATGGCCGACTGGATCGCCGAGGTTCCTACCCAGGATCTGGAGGGCCGCTACCAGACCTGGGCGGGCGCCATCCGCCGAATCGGCGAGGAGTATGGCTGGTTGATCGACGCGCTTGCAGGCGTCGCCCGGTCAAGCGGCTGGTCAGACGGCCGCAGCCGGGCGTTGGACGTCCTGGCCAGCCGGCTCGCGCATGGTGTCAAGCCGGATGCCTTGCCGCTGGCGAGACTGAGAGCTCCGGGCGTCGGTCGGGCGATGCTGCGGCGGCTGGCGGACGCCGGCTTCTCGAACCGGGAGGCTTTGCGTAGCGCCGGGCGTGAGGCGGTGGCCGGCGTTCTGAAACACAAGGCGGCGGCGATCTCGCTTTGGGCGGCGGTCACGACCGGCGTGAAGAACGCGACGGCGTCGATGCAGCCGCTTGGCGGTGCCAGTCACGCAGCCGACGCGGCTACGCCGGACTCCCTCACGGGGGAACCCCAACCCCCCGCGCTCGTCGTCGACTTGAGATCACGCCGGGTCACGTACCGTGGCCATCCCATTCCGACAAAACCACCCCACCACCTGCGCCGGGGATCCGTGCTCGCCCTCGCAGTGCTCGCGTCCCACGCGGGCGAAGTGGTTACGATGCCAGATCTTGCCGCGGGAATGCGCAAGCTCGGAAGGTCTGGCCAGCGCATTGTCACTCCCGAATCGCGAGAGATTCGATACCAAGTGATCAGGCCATTCCGCCGCGCGCTGGCTGGCCTCGTCGAGGATGGAGAGATTGAGTCCCTCGTCGAGAGCGTACCGGGAGTCGGCCTCCGGCTCTCGCCAACCGGGGGCGCTCAGGTTGTCGGCGCCGGCGGCAAACGAAGTGGTCAGGGCAGGAACTAACCGCGGCGTACCGCAAGAGTCAGACACCGCGACGCCAGGCGGATCTGATGCGACCGCGAATCCGAGCAGGTTGGCGGGACTCGGGGATTCGCGGCACGCTACAGGTAGCCTGACCTCAGCCTACGCCTGCCGTCAGTCAGAGCGACGGCGATTGCCCTCGGCGATGCGTGCCTTGGACGAAGCGAAATGGGTAAGACGTTGGAGATACAAGATCGCGCCAAAGCCGACGAGACCCGGCATCGGCGACCGCGATCGTTGGCATCCCGGCCCATCACGACTGATGGTGCAAAAGGGGGTGAAGGATTGATGCGCTACTCAGGTTCAAGGGCGGTGATTCGCCAGCCAGAGGTCGATCGCGCCGAGCTCGCGTTGGGTCGCGGGCGTCGCCGGAGCCGCTAGGTACTCGGCTCGCGCGAGGACAGTGAGATCGAGGGCCCGCGAACGTTCCCTGCCCGCGCCCCACAGGGCCCGCCCCAGCCCAAAGTGGACCTCGGCCAGCTTGGCGGTCAGCGTTTCCTTGGCGTCGCGAATCGACGCTGCTCGTTCGAGCAGGGGAACGGCCTCTACGAAGTGACCAGACCCGGCCAGGCTGCAGCCGAGAGCCGTCAACGGATAGGTCACGGTGAGACCCTCGGGATCTGTCTCGCGCTCGAAGACGGCGAGCGCTCGCTCCGCCGGCTCGCGGGCCTCCGCGAATCGTTCGAGCCGAACGAGAATGTCTGCGTAGCTGACCAATGCGGCCGCGGCTTTGGGGTGGTCGAGACCCAGCATTGCCTGGACGATCCTCATGCCCCGCTCCGCGTACTCCAGGGCGGCTTTCGTTTCGCCGAGCTCGTCAAGGTAGATGGCAGCGTTCACAATCGACAGGCCGACGTCCACATCCTGGGCGCCCAAGATCTTTTGCTTGGCAGCTATCGCCAGATCGGTCTCTCGGATCGCATCTCGCAGTCGGCCCTGGGTCGCGCGCATCGCCGCGCGGTTGTTGAACAGCCAGCCACGGATCAGATCGTGACCTCCCATGCGATCGAGCACGGCCTCGGCCAGGCGGCTCCAGATTTCTCCGGCGTCGAACCGGGACTGACGGTGCCCGACAACGAAAACCAGATTGGCGGCCGCCTCGGCCACTACTTCGTCGTGGCGACAGATCTCGGCGGTCCAGACGGCGTCCTCGAACGTCCGCGTGGCTGCCTCCAGGTCCGACACGTCGAAGTACAACGTGCCGCAAGTGAATAGCACCTCGGCCAGCAGCGGCGCGTAGGCGGTACGCCGTGCATCGGTTTCGAGCGCGACGCCGGCCCTGAGTCCATCGGCGACACGACCGACGCGGGCGAGCGCGCGCACCTCGGACAACCGAACCTGGAGGTGCTCAACCATGGCGCGTGTCGCGGTTGCATCAGGAGGCCGCACAATCGCGCGCAACAGCTTCACGTCAGAGCATCGTTCCAGCGTACCGAGCGCATTGGCAGCGTTCACAGCGTTCTCGATCAACTCGGGCGACGCCCGCCGAAACTCGCGGCAGAGCGCCCGCAGATCTTCTAGCGCCTCCCCCAGCGCTCCGATCCGAAGGTCCAAGACCTCGGTGGATTGCTCGCCGCGCACGTGGGTCGCCCCGCAAGCATCGATGTAGATCTCGGTCCAACGGCTGGTAAAGCGATCCAGAATTCGACGTACCATCTCGAACGTCACCATCGCGTAGGGCCTGCCGGTGCCCAGGAACGCTCGCCGAATCTCGGCTTTGGTGTCGGTCTCGATCGTTGACTCCCCCTCCGGTGCTTCCCAGACGCCCGCCAGTTTCGCGGCGGCGCCTGCAACGAACCGTCGCATCCCGGACGCGGTCTGTTCCTGTCCGAACTCCTGGAGCAGCGCGCTCATGGATGGGAAGCGCGCGCTGGGATCGGCACTGAGGCCCCGCAACAAAGCCCGCCGCATCGAGAGCGGGACACGGCTACCCGCAGGCTCCGGCCTGACCGTTCCGCTCATGACCTGGTTGCTCAACTCGAGAATGTTGTTCGCGAAGAAGGGGCGCTCGCTGTAAAGGGCTTCGTAGAGCGCGACGCAGAAGCTGAACTGGTCGCTGCGCGCGTCGGCCGGCTCGCCACGGAACTGCT
>CAZNCQ010000259.1:0-10490 GCA_964571275.1 uncultured Myxococcales bacterium | reverse complement strand
CACGTCATCAGCGTCGTCGACACGCTGGCCGAGGTCTACAAGAAGCTGGTGATCAGCCCCGACAAGCAGCGGCTGCTGGGCGGCGTGCTGGTCGGCGACGCCGCCAACTACGGCCAGCTCGTGCAGCTGGTCCAGAACCGCATCCCGCTGCCGCCGCACCCCGAGGATTTACTGATTCCGCCCCGCGCGGGCGAGAAGTCGGCCGGCTTGGGCGTCGACGCTCTCCCCGAAACCGCGCAGATCTGCTCCTGCCACAACGTGAACAAGGGGCAGATCTGCGGCGCGATCGGCGAGAAGAAACTGACCGCCGTCGGTGGCATCAAGGAATGCACCAAGGCCGGCACCGGCTGCGGCTCGTGCGTCACGTTGATCTCGGAGATTCTCACCAAGGAGCTGCGCAAGGCCGGCGTGGTCGTGAGCAAGCGCCTGTGCGAGCACTTCGATCACTCTCGGCAGGAGCTCTATCACCTGGTGCGCCTGCACGGCATCCGCAGCTTCGACGAACTGCTGGCGCAGCACGGCCAGGGGCGCGGCTGCGAGATCTGCAAGCCCGCCGTGGCGTCGATCCTCGCGTCGGCCTGGAACGAGCACATTCTCGACCGCAAGCACCTGCCGCTGCAGGACAGCAACGATCGCTTCCTGGCCAACATCCAGCGCGACGGCACGTACTCGGTCGTGCCGCGCGTCGCCGGCGGCGAGATCACGCCCGACAAGCTGATCGTGCTCGGCGAGGTGGCCAAGCGCTACGGCCTCTACACCAAGATCACCGGCGGCCAGCGCATCGATCTGTTCGGCGCGCGGCTGGAGCAGCTGCCCGAGATCTGGCGCGATCTGGTCGCGGCCGGCTTCGAATCGGGCCACGCGTACGGCAAGGCGCTGCGCACGGTGAAGTCGTGCGTCGGCAGCACCTGGTGCCGCTACGGCGTGCAGGACTCGGTCAGCTTCGCGGTGCGCGTCGAGAACCGCTACAAGGGCCTGCGCAGCCCGCACAAGCTCAAGTCGGCGGTCTCGGGCTGCGCCCGCGAGTGCGCGGAGGCGCAGAGCAAGGACTTCGGCATCATCGCCACCGACAAGGGCTACAACCTCTACCTGTGCGGCAACGGCGGCATGAAGCCGCAGCACGCACAGCTGTTCGCGACCGATCTCGACGAGGAGACGGTCATCAAGTACCTCGATCGCTTCCTGATGTTCTACATCCGCACCGCGGATCGGCTGCAGCGCACCGCCAGCTGGTTCAACAACCTCGAGGGCGGGCTTCCCTACCTGCGCCAGGTCTTGATCGACGACACGCTGGGGATCTGCGCCGAGCTCGAGGCAGAGATGGCGCTGGTCGTCGACACCTATCAGTGCGAGTGGAAGACGGCGATCGAGGATCCCGAGAAGCTGAAGCGCTTCCGTCCGTTCGTGAACACGACGAAGTCCGATCCGAGCATCGTGTTCATTCGCCAGCGCGATCAGCACCGCCCGGCGTTCTGGGACGAGAAGACCGACGTCGCGGCCACGCTGTTCGGCGAGGGAGAGCGCGTCCTGGACAAGAAGAGCGCTTGATGACCACCGCTGCGATGGACACCACGACCGTTTTTCCCGCGGCGTGGGACGACGCCGACTGGAGCCCGGTCTGCGCGCTCGACGACATCGTCCCCGACTCGGGCGTCTGCGCGCTCCTCGCCGGTCGTCAGATCGCGATCGTACGCGTGGGCGAGGGCGAGCAAGTCCACGCCATCGACAACTTCGATCCGTTCAGCAAGGCGTTCGTGATCTCGCGCGGCATCGTCGGCGACCGGGACGGCGTGCCCAAGATCGCGTCGCCGATCTTCAAGCAAAGCTTCAACCTGATCACCGGCCAGTGCCTGGACACGCCCGCGGTCTCGATCCCGGTCTACGCGGCCCGCGTGCGCGACGGCCGGGTCGAGGTGCGGTTCGCACCACCGGCCTGATCGCTTCGCGCGGCCGGCCGAGCGAGCAACGGCGGAGGAGCCGCCCACCTCGCCCGACAGCGCCGCCCGAAACTTCGCGATCGCTTCTCAAGATCGAATCGACCCCGCCGATGGAGATCCGTCGAGGTGGGTTGGTCGTGTCGTTTTCATTGTGGCCCCAGGCTCGCCGGGCAACGCTGAGCATGTCCACGCTTCCTGAGCCGGCCGTGCTCGCGCGGCTGATCTCGAACGTCACGAGCTCGATGTGCT
This sequence comes from uncultured Myxococcales bacterium, assembly GCA_964571275.1. Classification (GTDB taxonomy): domain Bacteria; phylum Myxococcota_A; class Polyangia; order Fen-1088; family Fen-1088; genus DASRQZ01. The sequence continues at coordinate 8,304 of CAZNCQ010000259.1, read as the reverse complement.
CGACGTTCTTTGTTCCTGGAGACCCGCTCGAGCGCGGCGAATCGCTGTGCGGGCAGATGGCCTTGATCCCGCTCACCGGCAAGAAGTCATTCGCCGTGGTCGTCTCATCGGACACGCGCGGCGGCCGCGCGCTGGGCAGCGCGTTCTTCGGCTGCGACGAAAAGGACCTGACCCAGGCGATGGTCGACGATTCAATCTCCGAGCTCCTGAACATGGTCGCCGGCCAGATCAGCGCGGCGCTGGCGCTGGACCTGGCCCTCGGCCTGCCGCGCCGGACGACGCTGGGCGAGATCATCGCGGCCAGCGGCTCGGGCATCGAGAACGCCGCCCTCTTCCGCAGTGAGGGCAAGATCGACCTCTGGCTCTGGGTGTTCGAGACCCACGCGATCCTGGACAGGCACGCGCCGCCCCCGTCGACGTTCCGGTCGATCCTCAGCCGCCTCCGACCGATATTTTCTCGAGACCCCTGACAGGGTTCCCGAACCTTCCCGCTGACGGTCAGGTCATCTGGTCCTTGGCCTTGTTCTTGAGGCCGTCGGTCAGGCGCGCGACCACATCGGCCTCGAGGCCGAGCAACGAGCGGCCGATCATCACCAGCGCCTCGATGTCGTCCGCGTCGACGTGGCCGACGTACAGTCCCTGCTGCTTGGCGACGGCGTTGGAGAACCGGACGGCGTTGGCGACAGAGAGGCGATCGCTGTTGTCGTACTCGTCGCAGTCCTTGATGCTGCGGCAGACCGGCTCGGGCATCTCCCACTTCTTCGCGAGCGCCACGCCCACGTGGCGATGAATGCGCTGCATGATGTTGATGAACTCGACGGAGCCGATCCAGGTCATCGACGCCTTGACGCCCAGGATCGCCTTCTCGGCCTCCAGCAGCATCGCGGCGACGATCGGCTTGCCGATGTCGTGCAGCAGGCCGCCGAGGTAGCCGAAGTCAGGCGAGCCGCTGTTCGAGAACGCCACGACGTCGCGCGCGAGCATCGCCACCGCCAGCGAGTGCTCCCACACTCCGCGCGCCGCCTCGACGATACGCGGGTCGCGCGATTCGAACACCTTGCGGGCCGACGCCTCGATCAGGAACGTGCGCAGCTTCTGCATCCCGAAGCGGGTGACCGCCTGCAGGACGCTCTGCACCGGATCGCGTGACGCCATCGCGGCGCTGTTCGCCATCTTGATCATCTGCGCGGTCAGGATCGGGTCGCGCTCGATCAGCGAGGCCGCCTCTTTCAGCGAAAAATCGGGGTTCTTGAGCAGCGTGAGGCACTTGAGCGCGATCACCGGCATGGGCGGCAGCACGAGCTGGTCGTTGCTGATGCGGTTGAGGACAATCTTCTCCATCTGCTCCGCAAGCTTCTCGTACGACGCTCCCGAAGTTGTGCCGGGCGCTGCTTGCGTCATGCGGCTTTCGCCTCCGCCACCGTCGGGTAGACCGGCAGATCCGACGTCTCGACCAGCTGCTTGAGGTTGGCCGACACCTCGCTCGGCCCGACGAGCCGGATCTCGAGGCCGACCTTGCGCGTGCGCTCGGCCAGCTGCATGACCATGCGCCCGGTCTTCTCGGGCAAGAGCGGCACCTGCGAGATATCGACGATCACCTCGGCGAAGCAAGCGGCGGCGATCTCCTCGACGGCCTTCGTCACGAGGTTGGTCACCTGCATGAAGTAGCCGGCCAGTCGATTCTCGCGGCCCTTGAACGGCGTGATTGAAATGACGTTCTCGCTCGTCGCGATCAACTCCTGGTTGTCGAAGTAGCGCAGCAGGAACTCTTCCAGCGCGGCCTGATCGAAGGGCTTGAAGATCACACCGACGAAACCTGCTTCGCGCGCCTCGTCCTGGGCCTTGGGGACGCTGCGCAACGACAGCGACACGAAGGCCGCTTGCGGCTGCATCACCCGCAGCTGGCGCATCAGCGAGCTGCTGTCGACGTCGGGGATGTCGTTGTCGACCATGATGATGCGGAACACGCGCTCGCGGCAGACCGCCAGCGCCGCAGACGCGCTGCTCGCCGGGTTGAGGGTGACGTGGTCGGGGATCATCGTGCGCAGGCGCTTGGCCACGTTCTCCATGTCGTCGATGCACAGGATGTCGACGAACTGCTTGCCGCCGGGCGGTGCCTTGGGGTCCGACGCCGACGGTGCCTGGACGATCGACGCCATCTCCTTGACCAGGGCCTCGTCGCCGAGCGCGGGGCCCGCGATCTTCAGCGCCTTGGCGATCTTGGCCTTGAGCTCGTCGGGCTTGAACGGCTTCAGGATGTAGTCCTCGATGCCCAACTTCATCAGTGAGGAGACGATCGACCGCTTGGACTCGGACGTGAGCATCAACACCGGGGTCTTGTCGCCGCGATTGCGCAGCTCCGCGAGCATCCCCGGCCCGTCGAGCACCGGCATGGTGACATCGAGGACGATGAGATCGTAGGACCCTTCGGCGGCCTTGACCAGACCCTGCTGGCCGTCCTCGGCCTCGTCGACCTCGAGGCCCATCTCCTTGGCGTTCTTGCTGACCAACATCCGCACCGCGCGGCTATCGTCGACTGTCAGTACCTTTGGCATGGCTCCCGCTCCCTTATTGCGAAATCGACATCAACCGTGCGAAATCCACATCATGAGATTCACCTCGTCGTCGCTGCGCAGCAAAATCCCGTCGCGGTAGGCGGCGTGCGACCGCGGTGAGAGATCGGACGGCGAGGTGATCTTCGGCAAACCCAGCGTCTCGTCGGCGGAGAGCAGTCCCTTGATCTGCCCGGCCGCCATGTTGAGAAGCTCGCACAGCGAGTCCTCGATCATGCCGTCCTCGAGCATGTCGGGCTCGACCTGGCAGAGCGCGGCACCGAGCGCGGTGCAGCCGTCCTGGTCGGAGAACAGCGCCACCTGCCAGGGCCTGCCGCCGGTCACGTCGAGGACCGCCATGCGGAAGCAGCTCACGCTCGTGCGCTGGCCCGGGTCGGCGACGGCGAACGAGAAGCCGCACATGGTTTTGGTCACGTTCGAGACCAAGGTCGCGATTGTGTGGGGATCAGGCAAATTCGCCATGGTTCTTCGTCCTCAGGTGGTTCGTTGGTAGCAAGTTGCATTGCCGACCTGAACCGCTTGAAAGCTGCTGCTCAGGTTGTGGGTGGACTCGACGGTGCCCAGGAACAGATAACCGCCGGGGCGAACAGTGCGCGCCAGGCGCTCCAGGATTCGTTTCTTCGTTGGCACATCGAAGTAGATGAGAACGTTGCGCATGAACACCACGTCCATCTCCGGCATCGACGGCCAGGCTTCCATCAGGTTGAGCTTGCGAAAGGCGATCATCTTTCGGAGGTCGGCTTTGACCTGGAACTCCAGGCCGACCTTGTCGAAGTACTTGATCAACATCGGCACCGGCAGCCCGCGGTTGACCTCGAGCTGACTGAACATGCCGTTGCGGGCGCGGCTCAGGACCTCTTCTGAGAGATCGGTGGCAACGAAATCGATGGTCCAGCCGCCGAGCTGCAAACCACATTCGCGCATGATGAAGGCAATGGTGTACGGCTCCTGCCCGGTCGAGCTGGCGCCGCACCAGATGTTGAGCCGCTTGGCCGCCGCCCGTTCATTGAGCAACCGCGGAATGACGGTTTTGCGGAACATTTCGAACGGATGCAAATCTCGGAAGAACGACGTTTCGTGCGTCGTGACCGCTTCCAGCACGCGTTGCCGCAATGGCCCCGAGTTGCCGCCATTGAGCCGCGCAACCAGCTCGTCGAAAGATCCTAGATGTTCCCGTGTCAGCATCGGCCCGAGCCGCGCCTCCAAGAGGTAGCGTTTATCGGCCTCGAGAACGATCGCAGAGTTGTCGTAAATCAACTTGCGAAGGAACGCGAAGGCTTGCTCGGATCCGGCCGCTACGTTCATGTCGGCGTTTCGAACCCCAGGAGAACCAGCTTGTCGTGCAGGCTCTCTTTCGTGAACGGCTTCATCAGATACTCATTCGCTCCCGCTTCGATGGCGCGGGTGACGTACTCCATGCTGCCCTCGGTGGTGATCATGATGATGGGCAACTCGGCGAACCCCTCGGCGCGCGCAGTCTTCACGAACGACAGGCCGTCCATCACCGGCATGTTCCAGTCGACCAGCGCCAGGTGCACCGGCTCCTGGGCGACGTCGCGCAGCCGCGCCATGGCCTGTTCACCGTTCTCCGCCTCGATGATGGTGTCGAACCCGTTCTCCTTGACGACCTTGCCGACGATCCGGCGCATGGTCTTGGAATCGTCAACGATGAGCGCTCGCACGTTCAGCCTCTCCCGCCGGCGACGCGCGCAGGGTCGCGGCCGACCCGTACCGCGCGTAGAATCGCCGGTGCCATTTGGTTGAGGGGCACGATCTCGTCAGCCAAACCCGCTTCGGCGACGAACCCCGGCATGCCCCAGACAATGCTGCTCTTCTCGTCCTGCACGAACACTTGCCCCCCTCGCTCGATCACCGCTTCGCAGCCGTGCAAGCCGTCCTGCCCCATCCCGGTCATCACCACCGCCAGAACACCCGCCTTGTAGGCGTCGCTGGCCGATCGGAACAACACGTCGGCGGCCGGCCGACACGAGTTCTCGAGCGGCCCTTGATTGAGCCCGACGTGAGGACCCGCAGCCGTTCGCTCGATCACCATGTGTTGGTTACCGGGCGCGATGGTCACCGTGCCCGCGGTCAGCGGTTCGCCGGCGGTCCCTTCGCGCACGCGGATCGCCGACTTGGCGGCCAGACGCTCGGCCAGCAGCTTGGTGAAAAGCGGCGGCATGTGCTGGACGATCACGATCGGCACCGGAAAATCCGCCGGCAGCGCCGGGATCAACTCGGCGAGCGCGTTCGGTCCGCCGGTCGAGATACCGATGGCGACGATCTCGATGCGGCCGCTCCGGCGCGCCGCAGGTCGAATGCGCACGGGCGCAGGCGCCGCCGGACGCGCGACGCTCGTGGCGATGCGGCGCATCCCGAGCCCTCTGAGCTTGGGCAGCAGATCGCGGACGAAGTGCTCTTTTTCGCTGTCGCCGGCTGACGACAACCCGCTCGGCTTGGTGACGTAGTCGGTCGCGCCCAGCGACAGCGCCTCCAGCGTCGCCACGGCGCCACGCTCGGTGAGCGAGCTGACCATGATCACCGGCAGCGTCGGGTTGGTGCGGCGAATGGCCTTCAGCGCCTCGAGCCCCGACATCTCGGGCATCTCGATGTCCATCGTCACGACGTGCGGCTCGAGCAGCGCGATCTTCTGCAGCGCGATCGCGCCGTTCGCGGCCGTGCCCACGACCTCGAGCGTCGCATCGGTCGCGATCGCGTTGCTGAGGAACCGCCGCACGACCGTCGAGTCGTCGACCACCAGCACGCGAACCTTCTCCTCGCCGGCCATCACTCCACCCACGCGTTCCCGGCGCCGTTCGCGGGCGTCCCTCCGTTGGTCGAAGCGGCCGCCGGCCGGATCGCGCTCGTGCGCGCCGAGCCGTTTGCCGGTGTGTACGGCTGCGCGGCCCCGTTCACGCGGCGGCGCCCGTCGACGCGATCGATCTTGAACTGCGACACCATCTGCTGCAGCTCGCCCGCCATCTGCGACAGCGCGCCGGCCGCCGCCTGCGTCTGCGTCGCGCCGGCCGCTGTGTTGCGCGCCGACTCCGCGACGCCGGTGATGTTGCGCGCGATGTCGGTCGCGCCCTGCGCTGCCTGCGCGACGTTGCGGCCGATCTCGTTGGTGGTCGCGGTCTGCTCCTCGACGGCGCTCGCGATGGTCGCCGAGATGTCGTTGACCTGGCCGATGATGCCGCGGATCTCCTTGATCGCCTTCACCGCCTCGGTGGTGTCGCCCTGGATGGCGTCGATCTTGCGGCTGATGTCCTCGGTCGCCTTCGCGGTCTCCTTGGCCAGCTCCTTGACCTCGTTGGCCACCACCGCGAAGCCCTTGCCCGCCTCGCCGGCGCGCGCTGCCTCGATCGTCGCGTTCAGCGCCAGGAGGTTGGTCTGCTCGGCGATCGACGTGATCACCTTGACGACCTTGCCGATTTCGATCGAGCTGTCGCCCAGCTTCGAGATCGCGCCGCTCGTGATCTCGGCGACCCGCACCGCCGACGTCGCCACGCGCGATGCATCGTGCGCGTTGCGCGCGATCTCCCGGATTGACGCCGTCATCTCCTCGGCGCTCGCGGCCGCGGTCTGCACGCTCTTGCTCACCTGCTCTGCCGCGGTGGACACCGAACCAGCCTGCGCCGACGTCTCCTCGGAATTCGCCGCCATCATCTGCGACGAGTTGGTCAACTGCTCCGACGACGCCGCCAGCGCCTGCGCATTGCGCGAGATCGCCGACATGTTGCCGTGCAGGTCGTCGATGAGGCGGCCGAATCCCTCACCCAGCTGACCGACGGCGTCGCTGCCCGACACCGACACTTGTTCCGTGAGGTCGCCGTGCGCGACCGCCTGCAGGCTGGCCAGGATGCCGTCGATCTTCTCCTGCAGCTCCTGCTTGATCGCATGCTGCTCGTCGGTGCGCCGCTGGTCGGCCACGCGGCCGGCTTTGAGCTCCTCGGTCATCTTGTCCAGCTCGCGCGCGAGCTGGCCGATCTCGTCCCGCCCGTCGTATGCGCAGCGCGCGTCGAGGTCGCCCTGGCCGACGCGGCCGACGTGATCGAGCAGCGCGCGCACCGCGTGCACGACCGAGCGTCCGATCGCCACCGCGGTGGCGATTCCCAGCAACGTGAGCGCGAACAACGAGATCCAGATCCCGCTCGAGGAGGTGGAGATCGCGTCGATGATCTCCTTGCCGACCTCGTCACCCCGCCGCTTGTTGTATTCGACCAGCGCGTTCACGCTGGCGAGATACGCCTGGAACGCCGGCGCGGCCGCGTCGCCATAGAGAGCGCGCGCCTCGGTGACCTTGCCGTCATCCACCAGCGCCATGACGTTCTCGCGCGCCTTCGAAAACGTCTCCCGTGCCTTCGAGCTCTCCTCGAACAGCTGGCGATCGTCCGCGGAGACGATTCCGCGCTCGTATTCGGCGCGCGCGTCATTGACCGCTTCGATGGCCTTGTGGATGTCCGCCGCGATCGACTGGCGCTGCCCCTTGTCCTCGTCGAGGACCAGCGTCCGCAGCATGCTCGACGCCGTCAGCATGTCCGCGCGCACGGCCGCCGCGTGGTACATGCCCGACAGCGAGTGCGCGACCAGCTCACGCCCCAGTCCCTGAAGCTGCCGCAGGCCCGCGAGCGCGAGGCCGCCGAGCACGCCCATGCCCAGCAGCAGCAAACCGAATCCGACGATCAGGCGGTGACTGAGCTTCAAGTTCTTCATCCGGTGGTTCTCCGTTTCTCTTCCTGTCACCTTGCGTGCCGCCGGTCGCCGAGCCTCTCGGCTAGGCCTTCCACTCGGCCTTCGCGTCGCCGGCCCCGCTCTCGGGCCGCGTAGACGTCGACGTGGGCGTCTTGGCACGGGTCACCGCCGACGCGATCGCCTGATCGGCGTCGAGCAGGATGAGCAGCTTGTCGGACAGCTTGTACACGCCGCGGATCAGGTCGCGCGCGAGATCGCGCAGCGTGACCGGCGGTGGTTCGAAGAGCTCACGCTGCACCTCGCGCACGTCGCCGATGCGATCGACCAGCAGGCTGACCGCGCCTTGCTCGGTGCGCAGGATGACGCTCATCGGTGACGCCCCGGCGGGCGCGTCGGGCAGGCCCAGCCGCCGCCGCAGATCGATCGCTGTGACGATCTGGCCGCGCAGGTTGATGAGCCCGCGCACCACCCACGGCGCCAGTGGCACGCGCGTCATCTCCTGAAAGCGCAGCACCTCTTGCACCTTGTGCACCTCGACGCCGAACGTGTAGTTCTCGACGGCGAACGTGCACAGCTGTTGGCTTTGATCGACCATGGTCAGGCCCCCATCGCCGCAGCGGCGGCGCCGGCGCCGCCGCGCGACGATTCGTAGAGATCCAGCAGGCCCGCTCCGCCGCTGCGGACCAGCGCCTGCAGATCGACCAACTCGGTGACTTTCTGCTGGATGACGGCGCAGCCGGCGATCGCGCCGTGCGTGGACGTCAGGGTTCCGACGGCCTCGTCGACGATGTCGAGGATCTGCCCGACGACGACGCCGATGCTCCGCTCCCCCTCCGTATAGACGACGACGTGAATCGTGTCGGCCGATGCGCTCACGCTGTCGTCGGACGTGCCGCCGAAGCCACCGCCGCTACCGACCAGGTCGAGGATGTCGATGAGCGGCAGGATGCGCCCGCGGTACTGCACGACCTGGTTCGAGCCGAGGCGCTCCAGGCTCTGGCGCGGGAACTCTTCGAGCCGCGCCACGATCGACAGCGGG
>CAZNCQ010000258.1:0-10502 GCA_964571275.1 uncultured Myxococcales bacterium | reverse complement strand
AGGAGGCTCACTAAACTCGAACCAACGTTGTCTCATTGTCGTTGACAGGTTCCGGTCCCCATAGCGGTTCGCCGAACCCTACGATCGAACCTTCGGTTGCTGTTTGTGCGCGGGCCATTACAGGGGACGACTGTTCCTTCTCCGCGGTAGAAAGACAGCGCTGGCTAGCCGCCCTCCTGCGACCAAGGGTCGTCGATATCCGACGGAGTTCTCCGCCACTTCCCCTTCTTTGCGTAGATAGTCCGCTGGACGGTCAGTTGCCGAAACTGATCGGAAGGTGCTCCGGTCGGCGACATGACAGGCGTCGCCTCTTTGGCGAAGCGGACTACGTTCTTGGCGACCTCGCTCATCTCGGGTCGGCGAACCGCCGCCACCTCGAAGCTGGCGTTCTTACGCCAAGACGGCCAATACCGGTCCCACAGCCGAGTCACGAGAAACGTGGTATCGGCGGGCGGATGGGAAGCGAATCGATAGAGCCCCAACTCCTTGATGTTATCCGGCAGAAGAGAGTAGTGATCGTCGAGACGTCGAAGATCCGCCTTGAGTTCTGGACCTGTGATGAACGTTTGCTCGGGCCTCATGAACAGGGGGGCAGCCAGTGCGTGAAGCTTGTCGCTCGAAGTGAAGACCTGACAGAACGGCAAGTAGTACAAGTAAGCGATATCAATCTTGTGGCTTGGTCGTGTGGATGCGATCACGCCTGCCGACATGGCGGCGTAGAAGAAGAGATCGACGGCAACCACATGTGAAAAGAACGGTGCGAACTCCCGGATCCTCGGTTGCCCAGTCTCATTCCATCTCGCCATGACCGACGCTTGCGCGTCAGCAGAAAAGCCGAGAAGAGCCATACCCATTCGAAGTGTTCGATCACGTCTCGGATCATCGAGCAAGTCGTCGGCGACCTTCTTCGCCTCGTCGGCACTCTTGGGAAGGGCGCTCTGGCCGAGAAGCGAACGAACGAAATTGCACGCCGCCGAGAAGTCGAGATTAGACAGCCCTCGACGCCACGCCTTTGCCAATAACCGCTCGAGATCCAGAAATTCGTGTCGCTGCCACCGACGGAAAGCCTCCTCCTCTGGTGTTTGCCGGAAAAGGAGTCCGGTCTCTCCGTCCAGCTCCATCTCCATTCCGCCAGATAGGACGGGACGGCCGTCCATCGTGATGGAGCCTGCGCCAGTCAATTCTCCTGCGACGAGGGTGGCATGGTGAACGTTCGGGTAGGACCCTGCGTCGGGTGTTTTGTAGGCCAGGTTCCCGACGATCTTCTCGGGGGTACGTCCAGATCGCGTGGCCTTCTCCAGGTCGGCCAGTGTCTCCACGTAAAAGAGCGGCGTAATGTTGGTGATGAAGAAGGCGTCGAGCCACACCGCCTCATCTGGGTTCAAGCTCTGAAGACCTGATTTATCGAAGATGATGGTCGGTCCGCTGGACATTCGATGCGCTCCGTGTGCTGCCCAACGATACTGCACTCGAGCGACGAGACCAGGACCGCGCCCGTTAGCTTGGGCCTTCGTTTGTGTCTTCGCCCTCCAGGTCGTCCTCCCACCCGCGCCCGAGGACCCAGTCGTCGTCAGCCTCGTAGCCCGGAGGCAGCTCTCCCTCGATGTAGCCGATGGATCGATACCCCGCGAGGCGACGGCGGAACATGCGATCGAGCACGGGTACATTGCGATCGACGTAATCGTAGATGCGGACCTCGCGTTTCCCAGGATGCAAACGCTGGATACGACCGGCGTACTGGATCACCGTCCCCTTCCAGGAGATCGGCATCGCTAGAAAGAGGGTGTCCAGAATGGGATCGTCGAACCCCTCGCCGACGTAGCGACCCGTGGCTACGACGACTCGAGGTCGATTGCCGGACAGCGCGGTGGACGCCAATCGCGCGCGTCCGCGCGATCCCGGGCCGCCACGCAAGACCACGACCTCGGGGCTGATTCCCCGGATGAGGTCGCAAAGGAGATCGAGGTGGTCCTTGCGCTCGGTCAGCACGATAGGCCACGGTCCCCGCCGTCCTCCGCAATTTCGTCGCGGGCCCGGCCTCGAGCAGCCACTCCTTTACGCTGAGCGATCCCCAGTGAGCAGTCGCAGTCCGGGCCCGCCGAGACCCGTGATCGCACAGTTCCCCGTCGATTTCAGTCCCGCGACGCCGAACCTCATCCCGACCTTCGCCGCCATCGTCGACGCCGGCACCGCCACCTTCAGCGTCCGGCTCTCCGCCAATCCCGACGTCGACGGCGGAATCATCGCGACGATCACGAAGGCGGCATCAGGCGCCGTCGAGCTGAAGTCCGCGGTGGGCGCCTCGTTCGCGCCGCTCGCTGCACCTGCGCTCATCAAGATCACCGTGGCCAATGACAATTCCGAGGCGAGCTGCCGAATCCGGGCCAAGACAGGCACCCTCCGCGCCGCGTGAACGAACGTCGTAGCCACGAGTGCCGGCCGATCTGTACCAGACGGCCGTCGCCGTCTGATTGGCAAACTTTCGTGAGGAGCTCATGACCATCACCGCCGAAGCCATCTGCTTCCGAGGAGGACGCCGCATGACCTGGCAACGAGTCGCAGCCCTCGGGCTGCTCGTCGGAGGAGCGATCGCTGCTGCCGCCTTCCACAACGAGGTCATCGCATCGACGCTGGCCGGTGCGGCGGCCGGATTCGCGATCAACCGCGACCCCGATCGGAACGGATGCTCCGCCGTACCATCTACCTCGCTCACGGACGCGCCAGCGAGGGGGATGTCCCCTCGCGTGCAGCCGTGTCGCAGCTCAGGCGTAGGGACCCGCGGCGCCGGCTGAATCTCCGTCGTCGACGCAGGTCGGTTGACAACCCTTCTGCCCGTCGATAACGTCGCGCCACCACACGACAATTAGCTGGGCGTGAAGTTCGGTGGGGGCGTGACACGATGCTGAAGAAGGTTGAAAGCGAGCAACAGAGAGAGCCGACTGGGACGATTGGCCGGGCCCCACCCTGGCAACTTGTTCGACCATCGGCCGAGAATAGGTCCGTGACTTCATCGATCGCTGTTTCATCGCCAAGCTCATCGAGGCCGGGCCTCATCGCGAGGCTTTGCATACCCGCAATCGTGTCCGCGATTCTCTGCGCGTGCACCCAGTACCACGTTGCTCCAAACGACGGAGGTGTCGGTGGAACGGGTCTAGGGAGCGGTGGAGCCAGCGCAGGGAGCGGCGGAGCCACCGCGAGCGGCGGTACCACTGGCTCCGGTGGCGCGAGCACGGCTGGCGCGAGCGGGAAAACCGACGCGGGTCCCACTGACATGGCCAGCGAGGGTGATCATGTCGATGCGCCGATGGATGTTTCTGCCCCTGCAGACGCCGGACCTGACGTCGTCGCCGATTCCGGTTCGGGCTCCGGGCAGAAGCACCTGGGCGACAGCTGCAGCGCAACTGCAGATTGTTCGACAGGTACCTGCGTCGACAGTCACTGCTGCGCCTCGTCGTCGTGCGGCACCTGTTCGGCTTGCACGGGAGCCGCCGGAACGTGCGCCAACGTCGGCCTCAACTCGCCAGACGTCGATAGCTGCAGCGGAGTCTGCGACGGGAACGGAGGATGCAAGCCGCCGGGATCAATCTTGTGGGCTCGTTCCACGTCGAACTCTTTTCTGCTATCGGCCATCGAGGGCCTCAACGGTGTCGTGGCAACCGGATCCTTGTCTCAGCCCGCCGTAGCGAATCTGGGCGGAGCCACTCTGATGCCCGTCGGCGCGACGGACACGGTTTTGGCCCAGTTCGGGATCGACGTTCCCACACATCTGGCGTCGAGTCGTTTCGGCGGGAGCACGCCCACTGGAACCGGCACTATTTTCGGGTGGGCTCGGATCCTAGATGCGTCGGGCTCGAATGCGATCATCACGGGGGTTTCGGGCTGCGACACGACCGCCACAACTCCGTGCACGCAGATCAACTTCGGACAAGGCCTGATTAGCCCAGGGGGTGGGCCTGGAGCCGACGGGTTCGTTGGGCGATACGCCATAGCCACCGGCGTTCCGACATGGGTTGCCACCTTGCAAGGTGCGTCCGACGAGAAGATCACCGCTGCGGCGAATGGGCCCAATGGGACCATCCTTATTTCCAGCTGGTACAGCGGCGACGTGACGCCTCAGAACGCAACCCTCAACTCCCGAACGTCGACGTCAGGTCTGGCGAGCATGACCTTTGGTGGGCAGGGCAACCGCGATATCTTGATCGCTCAGCTAAACCCAACCACGGGCGCCATTGGAATGACCAAGACCTTCGCCGGTACGGGCTTTGAGGAGGCGGATACAATCGCCTGGACGGGGAGCGAGATAGTGGTCGCGGGGTTCTTTGCAGGACCAGGAACCGACTTCGGTGTGACCACTTTGCATCCTACGACAGGCGGAACGGGAGCTTTCGATATTTGGGTCGCGAAGCTCAACGCCACGACCGGCGCTGCCGTGTGGGCCGTTCCACTTGGAAGTACCGGTGATGACAAATATCCGTCGCTGGTCCTTGACGCCGCCGGCGACATCTACGTCACCGGCTTTGTTGGAGCGCAGACGACCTTTGGCTCTTGGAGTGTCGGCGGCGCAGGGGGCCAAGACATCTTCGTCGCCAAGTTGCGCAACTCGGACGGAAGTGTGGTGTGGGCGAAGTCTTTAGGATCGGTAGGAGACGATAGCCCGTCAGGAATCGCGATGAACGCGTCTGGTCATATCGTCGTTGTTGGAGATATCGCGGGACCTCTTCAGGCAGGGGGGACCGCATTTGGTGGCCAGGATGCTGTCATCGCATCGTTCGCAGCCGACGGTACTCCCCTGTGGACGAAGGTGATTGGCACCTCGGGAACGGACTATGCGTTTGGTGTCGCGAGTGGAAACAACTCTTTCTACGCGGTCGTCAACCCGGGAGCGGACATCGGACCTAGCATCGATGGTGTCTCGATCACTGGCCCCGCGGCTCCTCAGGGCGTGCTCCTGAAGATCCTGCAATGAGAGCGCGTTTTTTTTCAGTGGCTGCGCGCCGTGCAAGAGGAACTGATTGATGGACGACAGCGATAAGCACTGGATCCGGTTCGGACAGTTCGATCCGTACTTGAGGACGGTCAAGACCCTAGACCCGTACAAACTCGATCCGGCTTTGCCTGGCGGGAGTGCATTTTACTTCGAGTCGGGGGAGCGGTACATAGCCGATCTTTTTCGAGAGATTGATCGTTACGTGTGCCCAGGCTTCCGGCCCAAACGAGCCGTCGATTTCGGATGCTCGGTCGGACGAATTGCGGTGCCGTTGGCAGCTCGCTGCGAATCGATGATTGGGATCGACATCTCCCCCGATGCTCTTGCGGAGGCAGAAAAGAACGCCGCGCACTTTCGGGTATCCAATGCGCAATGGTTGCTCAGCGACGACCAATTGTCGCGGCTCGGCGAACCAATCGATCTGTTCCACAGCTACAACGTCTTGCAGCATCTGCCAGTCGCCAGAGGGCTCACGATTGTCCATCGTGCGCTCGAGCTCCTGAGACCTGGAGGCGTCATCGCGGTGCATGTCCCCTACGCCGATCTCGCTTCAGGGACACGACGCGCGATCAACTGGGCACAAGCTCACGTTCCAGGAGTGGGGCAACTCGCCAACCTGGCCCGCCGCCGCCCGTTCGACTATCCGCTGATGCTCATGAACCCGTATGACATCGGCACGATCCTCTCTCTCTTGCGCCAGCGAGGATGCGAACAGGCGCATTGCCGGTTCATCGACCAGCAGAGATATCCAGGGGTCATTGTGATGGCAAAGGTCGCTGGGGATCTCGACCCGCGAGAGCGAGCAACAGCCACCAAAGATCCAGCGTCGGCGTGAATTCGAAGAAGTAGTCGACGAGTCCGTGAACGAAGAAGGTGATGGTCGCGAGTAGCGCGAACACGACCAGTGGATCCAAAAGGCCGGCAGTACTGATCGCTCGTCGTGCCTGGACGGCGAGTGCATAAATCAGAATGAGGAGCGCGGCGGCACCCGTCAGTCCTAGGTCGGCCAGCACCTCGAGATAGAGATTGTTCGCGTGCAGCCGCTCGTCGGTGTAACGGCTTCCCCTGCCGGGGCTGATGGCTTCACCATATCGATGCCGGAAATTGTCCGGGCCAACTCCGAGGAGCGTGTGCTTGCGCCAGAGACGTAAGGCCGCAACCCAGAGCTGAGATCTCGACGGCAAAGGAACGTGACTGGCGCCCCCCACCAGTTCTGGACGCGATCCAGCGATCGTTTCGATCGAGGGCTCGACCACAATCCGCTGGACAGCGGAGGGCGTTCCAAGATTACTGAACCGATCGCCGTCATCGACAACCAAATCCCAGCGAAGGAGGTACGTTCCAGGGCGCGCTGGCACCGCGAGTGGGACAGCGATCGTTGTCACCCCTTGCGGCACGACGTCTTGGCTGAGCGGGGTTCGGCGTCCTTCGAGTGTGTCATCGCGTGATGTCGTGGAACCCTCTCTCTCCCATCGGTAACCGAGCTCGACGCGGGGTGCTCGGTCGCTGTGCCAAGTGGCTCGGCCGACGTTCTGTACCTGGATGCGAAAATCCTCGGTGCTGCCCGCGCTCATTTTCGAAGGCGCCATACCTTCGGCGATGTAGCGTGCTCGGTACCAGTCGCCCTCCCTCCACCAAAAGAGGCGCTGAGCCATAATCGACGTCGCGCCACCCTGCCAAAGTACCATTGCGGCCAGCAGCACTTCGGTCAGCAGTATCGCGAATGCGAAGCGAGATACTGCGGCATTCGGTGGTCGTCTCTGAGAGCTTCGAGCTACTCGCGCGAGAACGAGCAGAAGGATGGCGACGAATGCTGCCCCGTAAATCGATGCCCGGGTCGCGCTGGCCAAGATGGCGTGAATGAGGACCGCAGCCAGTAGGCACCTGAACGCGAACCGAAGGCGCTCTGGCCGGCCCATCTCTGGGTTTTCCCAGGATGGAACCAGAAGCAATAGCGGAAGGGTGGCCTCCCAGTACATCGCCGCGATATTCGGGAAGGCGAACGTGCCGCTGGCGCGAAGCACCCCCGAAACCGAGAACTGCTGACCTCGAAATGGCTGCCACCAAGAGGACCATTCCGGCCTAAGCACCTCGAGGAACGTCGATGATGCCGAGAGCACTGCGCCGGCGACTATCGCCATCACCAGCCTTCGGGCCATCGACGATGACCGGGTCAGGTCGCGTGCGGCAAAGTAGAGAAGTACGCCGCTCAAAGTCCTGAACGCGAACTTCAGCGCGGGCAAACGGTGGCTCGACGCCACGACCGCCGACAGAATCGTGACGGCCATCCATAGGACGACGGCTCGAGGAAGAGGAGTGCCCGCAATCTCACCGAGGGTTGTTCGAGCACGCGCGAGCGTGCCAGGGAGGAAGAGGGCCTGATACCAGAGCGCGGCGACCCAGATGGCGCAAAGCAGATAGAGGAAGAGCTCGGGAAGAGTGATGACCAACGGACCGAGCGAGAACAACGGCACCTCGAACGGCAGCACGAATCCGAGCGCGAGAAGTAGTAGCTGAGCGATGAATCCGAAAGTCTTGGAGTCTTCCAATTGGGACATTCCTGCGACGATGGAGACTGAGAAGCCGGAGATCCCTTCGCGTCATAGGAGCACGCACGGGGCACCATATGCTACACCGACCGCACCGACGTGAGCGAATGCGTGCGTTCTCCTGAAGCCCATCGAGCTCGAGCTGCTCCCGCGCTGCGGCCAATCGCTTTCGGGCGGTCGCGACGTATCCCGAATTCATCTCCCATCCGACAAACCGGCGGCCGAGTCGGATCGCGGCGACTCCGGTCGTGCCGGAGCCAGCGAACGGATCGAGGATCACCTCGCCAGGATCCGAGAACAGGCGCACGAGGATCTCCATGAGGGCGATCGGCTTCTGGGTCTGGTGCCCCGTGCGTGGATCGCCGCCTTTGTTCACGATGAACACGCCGTGCCTTCCGCCGCCGTTCCACCGACTGCGTCCGGGCGCATGACATGCGACGATCGACTCGTACCCGATGCCGGGCCGATCGCCGCTGTATTGTGGTTTGCCGTCCGGCTTTACCCAAACGCAGGTCCGTTTGTAGCTGGCGCCGGCGTCCTCCAGGACCGCGCGCCATTTCATCGCCGCCTCGACCTGGCAGAACACCAGGATCCATCTGCGTGCGAGACGCGCCATGTGTCGCGCGGACTCGGCCCGCTGCTCTTCGGTGATTGGCGGGAACGTCAGCGGCTCGACCTCGAGTTTGCCGCCAGCACGGGCGACCAGCCGCTGGCTAGTGTGTGCTTCGGCTTCGTAGGGCGGATCGACACCACGACGTCCGCGGTCGCGTCCGGGAGAAGGGACATCCCGATCAAACAGTCGCCCTGATGAAGTATCCAGGGGGTCTGTTGTTCAGCGCCGTGCGCGTCGGCGCGCGCCTTCCCAAGGGACATACAGATTGGAAAAGCGGAACCCGAGCAGAGCTTGTGACCGAGATTCGCGAGGATTGCGACTTACCAGCGCCGACCAGCATTCGGCGCCCGTCGACGCGAATGGGTCGTCCCACCCTCCGGCAAGTGAAACAGTCGCCCTAAGGCCTGAGACGCTTCGGTGGTGCGTAGTGCTTGCCCTCGGTCTCGAAAACGTGGACGTCGCCCCTTTGTGACACGCCGGCGATGAACGGTACGGCGAATCGCCGAAGAGCTTTCTTCATCGCCGGCAGGGCTGCGCTGAAAGCGGAGGCCATCTGGTCGCCACGGAGGTCGCTCCGTCCGAGGAAGAATGCGGCGACGCCCGCGGTCAGGAGGGCTTGTCGCTCGACCGGATTTCGCCGAATCCGATCGTCCTTGCTTAGGATCACCCAGCCTTTGGTGCCTACGTCCGCTAGCCAGACCTCGTCGGTGGCATCCCTCGGAAAATGATCGTCATGGACCTCGACGCGCTCGCCGAGCGCCCTGAGCGCCTCGGCAAGGACCTTTCCGCCGAGCGAGCGATCGACGAAAAAGACCCAGGGTTCAGGCAGCCGCCGGGATCGCGGTCCTGATTGCATCGTGGGTTTGGTCTACCGAGATTCCGTAGTCCTCGGCAATGGCCGAGACGTCTTCTCCTGCTCGATAACGGCCCACGATGACGCTGACGGGGACGCCGGTTGCCGCGACGACCGGCTTACCGAAGGATAGGCGGGGATCCACGACGATGACCTTCGGCTCACGACCATCCCCTCGGACGAACGGGAAGAGACGGGCCGCGAGGCCGTCCTGGTCGTGCTCGACGCGGGCGAGCGACAGCCGCAGGGCATCGGCCATCACGGTCTGGCCGTCGCTCGATGCGTTGATCAATTTCCCCAGCTCCTCGACGAATAGGTCGACGCCGTCGGTCTGGAACTTTGCGGTGATCAATGGGTGCGACAGGCGGAGACGACGCTCGACGAATCGGAGCGCCTTACGGACGCGCTGAAGCGAAACGCCGTGCCGTTGGCGGATCGCTCCGAGCACGTGCGCCTCGACCAAGTTCTGAAAGGAGAGCAGTCTGGAGGCACCGGGCAGCTTGATGACAGGTTCGGCCTGGTTACCGTTCGGATCGACCCGACCGTAGACCCATCTTTTCAGCGTGGCGAGGGACAGACGCAGATAGTGCGCCGCCTCCGCAGGGGAGTACCGGGGCAGGACGCGAGGATCCTTGCCGCCGTAGATGTCGATCACCTTCGCCACAGCCAAGAAGTTACCACATGCTATCGCCGGCATCGCGGCTCGCGCCGGTGCGAGGGCTCGTCCTTGACGACGTGCCCGTCGACGAAGACGGCGAGATCGCTCGGCCGTACGCGGATCGAGTCGACGATCCGAATGTGGGGCAACTCGCCGGCCGCGCAGAGGCTGTACACGGTCGCGGTCGAGACGCCGAGTTGCTCGGCGACCTCGGCCACGCGCAGGAGCCGGCCCCGGCCGCCGTACAGGACACCGAGGTCCGCCAGCATCGGGGTTGTGGCGCAGGCCGGGGCGGTGTTCGGCGCGCCGTGCGCCCCCACGCGTTCTCCTTCGGTCGGCCCGTCGCCGGCAACCCCCGCCATCCTGCCTCCGGAAGTGGGTAGTAACCGGGTAGTAAAATCCTTGGGATTTCTTGCGAACGGCTGCGATGGCTGGACGGGGGACCAGTCCGGGTCTGTAATCATCTCGGTTACTTGTGAACCGTTCACGCCGCCCGGAATCGTTGCGTCAACGTTTTGGGAGCAGAATGTCGGAGGTTCGAATCCTCTCGCCCCGACCGGACTTAAGTGCGCGCGGATCCTTTCCAACGGCTCCGCGCCTCGTCGACGGTGCGCGCCCCTTCCGGGGGTTGGGTAGCAACCGGGCAACAAATGGAGCCGCAGGGCGCGCGTCCGCGCGCGTGTCGGCGGGAAGCGGCGGCTCCTGGGCACCGCCCGCCACGAGCGAAAGTCGGGGCTCCTCGGCCGCGTGTGGCGGCGACGTGGGCGCTTCCGCGGGCGCCTCCGCGGGCGCCGCCGGAAGGAGGCATCGAGGGCAAGGAAGCGAGTCCGGGAGTTGACAGA
>CAZNCQ010000257.1:7960-10534 GCA_964571275.1 uncultured Myxococcales bacterium | reverse complement strand
AGTAGCCGCCGCCCTCGTCGAAGGTGACGATGACGACGGTGCTCGCCTCGAGCGCGGGGTTGGCGTGCAGCTTGGTGAGGATGTTCATGACGTACGCCTCGAACAGGTCGAGCTTCGACGATGAGGGGTGACCGTCGAGCGTGCCGTCGGGGTGCGCGTACGAGACAGCGGGGAGCGTGCCGTTCGCGATGTCGTTGAACATGTCGACCGTGTCCACGATGTGCTGCGTGCGGACCGCGGGGTCGGCCATGACCTGCGTCTGGTACTCGAACGGATCGCAGATCTGGCAGTAACCACTGTGGCGGTTGAAGCCGCCGCCGTAGTTCTTCCACGAGATCCCCTTGTCGCTGAGCACGTCGCCGATCGAACGCTGGATGGTGGCCGGCACCACGCTGCCCGACTGCTTGACGCCGTACGGATCGTACTGCGGATTGGTGTTGTTCAGATAGTAGTACGTGTTGGGCGCGCAGTTCGGGTTCGGGTGGTTCGGCAGCGAGCTCAGGTACGTGAGGATCGGGCCGACGCCCGGCGCCGTCGGATCCGAGCAGTTGCTGAAGTTGCTGTCCATCGTGTACTGGTTGTTGCTGCCCGCGCGCGGCAGCGGGTTCGCGATCAGCGAAGCCGGCGGCGCAACCGGATTGCCGGCGCCGTCGGTCCAGGCCACGGCGTCACCGAACATGGCCAGCGAGTGGTTGGCGCCCGTGCCGCCCATCACCGACTGGTGCATGTTGTCGCTCATCGCATAATTGTCGGCCAGCATCTTGAAGAACGGCATGTCGCCGTTCTGCACGTTGGTCATGCCCATCGAGCTGCCCACGCCGTTGTCCGAGGTGGAGAACGAGATGGCAACGAACGGAAACAGATCGTTGAGGCAGCCGGCCGGGTTGGCGGCCGTTGCGTTCGCGAGCGAGCAATCCGCCTGTTGCCACATCTGGTAGAAGCGATGGATGATGTCGCCGGTGTACGAGTCGTACGGCAGCGTCGGGCCGGTCAACTGGAACACGCCGTTCGGCAGGTTGGTGGCGTTCGGGATGCGCGTGTCGACCGTGCGCGCCGGCAGCCCGGTGGCGCCGGTCGTCATCAGGAAGGCCTGCGACGGATCGATGTCGGACTCGAACGACAGATCGACCGTCGGAAGGAACGGGGCCGAGGTCGCCCGCTGTGCGCTGGGCGCGCCCGAGGTGCTGGGCGCCGGGAGGATCGCGTACGGCGACTTGGCGTCCGGGGCGACCCAGAAGGTCCCCTGGGCCATCGCCTGCGACTGCGCCGACAGCCCGAAGTTCGGGCCCGGCGTTCCGTCGGCGTTGATGATCCCCTTCGAGAGCAGGTTCGATACCGTCTGACCGGTCTTGGGCACGTAGGTGCCGAACGTGTGGTCGAACGAGCGGTTCTCGCCGAGGAGCACGATGACGTGCTTGATCGGCGAAACGGGCGACGGCTCCGAGCAGACGACGTCGACGGAGAAAGTCGACGAGCAGGCGGGATCGCCGTCGGATGCGGCCAGCGTCACCGTCGCCATGCCGACCTTGTTGCAGGTCAGCGTCGGCGTGGCGGTGTCGGCGCCCGCGATGGTGCCCGACGTGCTGGTCCAGCTGTAGCTGACCGCCGACGGGCCGTGATCGATGTCGACCACCGTGCCCGAGAGCGAGATCGAGGCGCCGAAAACGACTTCGCCGGGGCTCGCCGCGACGCCGTCGATGCGCGGGCAGACGTTGATCTGGCCGTTGACCGAGATGCTGCCGACGTTGGGCTGTACGTCACAGGTCAAGTGCACCGGGACCGACTTCGTGCCCGGAGCAGTCACGTCGAACGTCGCCGAGCCCATGCAGATGCCGCGGCCGTCAGTGGTGGTTCCGCGCAAGCTGATCTGATAGCCCACGCCGAACGGGATGCCGCTGATGACCGCGCTCACCGTCGCGCTCTGGCTCACGTCGATCGTCCCCATGCGGCTGAAGCCGACGGGCCCCGTGATGGTGTAGGTCACCGTGTTCACGGTGAGGCCGCCGCCCAGCTGCAGGTCGAAGCTGACCTCGCCGGTGTCGTCGGTCTTGTTCTTCGATGAATCAGTCGGGTCGGTGATACAGCCAGCGACCCAGCCGCCCGCCCCCAGGCCCCCCAGCAGAATGAAACCGAGAATCGGAATCTTTTTCGTCATGAAACCGTCCTTTCCAGGAACTGAGACAAACACTCCCCTCGGTCCGCGGCTGCGGGTCGAGGGACACAGCGCCGCCTACTTACGCGGTCGCGCGCCGTGCCACCGTTACGATTCGGCAGCGCCTTCGCGAGCGCGCGGTCACTGGTGTGTTTCGTGCGTTGCGTGCCTGTGACGTCGTCGGCGAAGCGATTCGACGTTTCTGTCAGGAAGGTTTGGCGCCGAATCCGTTACTATCGCGCGCGGACATCTGTGACGTTCGTGGATCATCGGGGACCGTCGAGGAAAAAATGCGCGAGAAGATGGGCGAGAAGATGGGCGAGAAGAACGGATTGAGCGGCGGTATCGGTCTGGCTCGGGCGGCGATGCTGCTGGGTGCCTTCGTGTTTCCAGCTGTCTTGTTTCCAGCTGTCTTGTTTCCA
>CAZNCQ010000257.1:0-7860 GCA_964571275.1 uncultured Myxococcales bacterium | reverse complement strand
TGTTTCCAGCTGTCTTGTTTCCAGCTGTCTTGTTTCCATCTGTCGCGGGGGCGCAAACGATGGTGCCGTGGCTCACGCGATCTGCGGACAACGCGCGCAGCGGATGGAATCCGCACGAGACGCTCCTCACCCAGGCCACCGTCGGCAACAAAGGGCTCGTTCGAGCCACGATCATCCCGGTGTATGGCGATGCGCGGGGGATGGAGGCCCAGCCGCTGATTCTTCCGAACGTCAAGCTGCCCGACGGATCCCGGCATGACGTGATGGTCCTGCCCTCGATGGCGAACGTCGTTCGGGGGGTCGACGCGCGCACCGGTGTGGAGCTGTGGAAAAGCGATCCGACCCTCGGTACGCCCATCGTCGGAAACACGCCCACGGGGCCACGGAAGGCCAACCCCGACGGGTGCGTCGGCGATTTTCCCACGATCGATTGCCACGGCATCAACGACAAGTGGGGCGTGCTCAGCACCGGGGTCATCGACCCGGACACCGGGCGGATCTATCTGGTGGCGTGGATCTCGCCCGACGGGACGCCGCAGAAGGCGAGTCACTTCGTCTTCGTATTGAACGTCGCCGACGGCACGCAGGTCGTCCCGCCCGTCCTGGTGCAGGGAACCAGCGGGACCCAGACGTACTCGGCCACGATGCGCAAGCAACGGAGCTCGCTGGTCTTGACCAGCGTGAGCGGGCGCAAGACGGTCTTCTGGGCGTCGGGGACGGTGCAGGAGATCGGAAACAAGGCGGCCGGGTGGATCTTCGCGTTCGACTGTGCGACCAACACCATCGCGGCCGCGCTGGCGACTTCACAGGGCGAGGGCGCGGGGATCTGGATGGGCGGGCAGGGCCTGGTGGCCGACGATCAGGGCTTCCTCTACGCGATCACCGGCAACGGTGATTTCGACGGCAAGACGCAGTTCGGGGAGTCGTTTCTCAAGGTCCAGTACGTCCCGGCGGCAGGCGCGAAGGCGGCGAGCCTGAACGTCGTCGATCACTGGACGCCCTGGACCGACATCGCGCGCGCCGGCGCGCCGGGACCCATGGCCGCCATGAAGGTCGCCGGTCAAAGTGCGCCCAGCGAGGCGATGAAGCCGGTCGGCGGCGGCATGCGAATGTCGCTCGAGGGCGCCAAGTTCAAGGTCATCCCGAAGAACGCCCGCGGCGTGCCCGTGCTGCTGGTCTATCCGCAGATGCCGGCGGGCACCTGGGGCGACGAAGACTGGGGCTCGGCCGGCCCAGCTTGCATCTTCGGCATCGGCGTCTGCGTCGCGACCGGCAAGGACGGGATCGCGTACCCGATCAAGGTCGCGCACATGGGCGGCACCACGCCGGCAGATCTCAAGAAGCCGAAAACGAATTGCCAGAAGCTGGCGGCGGCTCCGGTCTGGCTGACCGCGAGCCCAGGCCCCGTCGACGCGTGCCCCACCGATCCGCGCACGTTGAACTTCTTCCCCTGGGGCGACACCGCGCATCTGCACATGACGCCTGTGCAATTCCAGGACCCGGTCATGAAGAAGTGGACGATCTTTGCCTGGGGCGAGAACGCGCAGCTTCACAAGTGGGCGGTCGAGACCACAGGCGCGCTCACCTACGTGGCGCAGAGCAACGAGTACGCGAGCGCCGACGTGCGAGGCACCTCGCCCGGCGGCATGCCCGGCGGTTTCTGCGCCGGATCGAGCAACGGCGCCGATCCCAATTCGGCGATCCTCGTGTGCACGATTCCGTACGGTGACGCGAACGCGCGGGTGGTCAACGGCCGTCTCCTGGTCTACGACCCCGTGCACCTGGCGGCGGACGGCTCGCTCAGGGTCCTCTGGGACTCGCAGCGCTGGGGCATCTCGTTCCTGTTCAACAAGTTCAATCCGCCGGTCATCGACGGAGGTCAGATCTATGTCGCGAACTACAACGGTGGCGTCGACGTGTACAAGCTGACGCCCTGACGGTCGGAGGCGGGAATCGATGGGAGTCTGCTACCACGCGCACGCGCGCTTTCTCGACAAGAACGGAAACAAGATCACCGTGCCGGCGCCCGTCGACCGGGGCGCTGCCAACGTGCCCTGGTGGTACGACTGGATCGGCGGCAACGCCGGCGACCTCAAACGTGCAGGGTTTTCGGCGATTCTCTATCCGCCCGTATGCAAGACACAGGGAGGCAACGCTCCGACCGCCGACGGTTACGGCGTCTTCGATCAATACGACGTCGGTTCAAAAGCGCAGTGCGGCTCGACCGAAACGCGCTTCGGATCGCGCGAGCAGCTCCAACGATCGATTGCCGTTGCTCACGCCTGCGGTCTCGACGTTTACGTCGACGTCGTCATGCACCAGTTGGACGGCGGGTCCAATGGCGTCTATCGCTACTCGGGCGCGGGCGGCGCTGCGAAGATCGGGCGGTTTCCGAAAGATCCGGGCTGTTTTCGCGGGCGGCCGCCGCGCCGGCCCGAGGATCCCGTGCCGGTGCCGCGCGTCGACTCTCCGTTCGGCGACGAATTCGTCTACGTGAACTGCGAGCCGCGCGGCTACACGCGCAACGGAATGGTGGCGTTCGGCGACTGGCTCACGCGATCGCTCGACATCCAGGGGTACCGCGTCGACGACACCAAGGGGATGGCGGTGGCGTTCGTTCGCGATTGGATGACCGCGCGATCGATGGGCAGCCGCTTCTGCGTGTCCGAATATTTCGACGGTGACCCGGCGAGCCTCGAGTGGTGGGCGCACGACAGCGGGATGGGCGGACGTTCGGCGGTCTTCGACTTCACGTTGCACTTCGCGCTGCAGTCGATGTGCGATGACGGTAACTTCGACATGACGCGCATGGACGGCGCGGGTTACGCCGCGCGCGACCCGTTCAACGCCGTGACGTTCGTCGACAACCCGGACACGGATCTGTCGCCTGGGGAGCAGATCATCGGTAGCAAGCTGCTGGCGTACGCGTTCATCTTGACCACCGAGGGTTACCCGTTCGTCTATCACAAGGACTACGCCGAAGAGGCGGGCTGCTACGGGCTCAAACGATGGATCGACAACCTGGTCTGGATCCACGAGAACCTGGCGAACGGCTCGACCACCACGCGCTGGAATGACCCACGCGTCATCGTCACCGAACGGCTCGGCGCGCCCGGCCTGCTCACCGCGATCAGCACCGACACCTGGAACCGCCGCACCATCACGTGCCAGACCGCGTTCGGGGCGAACGCGCATCTCAAGGACTACACGGGCCGCCACGGCGACATCTGGACGGACGGAGGGGGGCGGGCCACGTTCACGATCCCCAGCAACGCATTCAGTTCGGGCCAGTCGTATCTCTGTTTTTCGCGCCCGGGGCACGATCGGGCGATGCCGCTGCAAGAACGGCCGACGACGCAGACCTTCTTCGGAGCGGAGGATCTCGACATTCCGCCCATCCCGGCGAACGGCACCGTGCCGGTCGGGCGCGTCTGGTGTGCGGCGCGCAAGCCACTGCGCGCCAGCCTACGTGCTCTCGCGCCCAGCGCCAGCGGTCGAATCTCCGTCGAGGTCGCCAGTCCCGGAGGCGCCACCGCCGCCACCGGTCCGTCGGGTGCGACGGGAAGCTCTGTCGAGCTGGTCACCAGCGAAGCAGGCTGGTACGAGCTGCGCGTGACCGGGCGAGGCCTCTCCGCGCCGGCGTCCTACGAGCTCGACGTCATCTACACGGCCACGTCCGATCTGGCGCTGCCGTAAAGGCTCGGCGGCTCATCTTGATTGCCGCATGCCGAGGAGTTCCCGGATGCAGCCATCCGGCTCGCGGACTCGCTACGGCACGCACCCGGTCTGCAGGTGGAAGTTGTCGAGCGTGACAGAGACCGGGTCGTTGCTCATCTGCTGGAGCTGCAACAGGATGCGCACGGCGCTCAGCGGCGCGCTGTTCGTGGTCGTGTAGATCATCGTGTCGTCGAGGGACCCGGTGATGGTGGAGCCGACGCGCACGATGCGGAAGGTGCCAGAGGTGGCGTCGGTTGGCATGGGCGCGTTCACCTTGCCGGTCCAGACGTGCAGGTTGAAGCTGTCGGCCGAGTGTTCGTACACGTCGAAGAACTCCGAGTTGTCGGCGAAGTTGGCGTGGAACTCGACCTGGTCGAGGCCGCTCGGGCCCAGCGTGGCGTCGCGCAGATCCAGCGCGAGCTCGAAGTCGCCGTCGACGGGGACGCCGAGCGCACCGAGGTTGAACTCCACGGTGATGCTCTGGAGCGCGGCCGACGTATTGGTGCCGGCCTTGGCGAGGCGGAGATCTCCTTGCGTGGCGTCGACGCTGAAGAGGTCGGGTATGGTCTGCGAGACGGTCCAGTTCGCGCTGAGGCCGGCGCTGAAATCGTCGCTGAACGCCGCGGTCGGTGTGCCTCCGTCGGCGCAGGTCGCCGCCGGCGGCTGGTTGTCGGGAGCGGCGTCGGCGGCGTCGGGCGCGCTGCCGGGCGTGTCGCTGCCCGCGTCGGGCGGTGCGCTCGACGAGCTGCTACAGGCGGCGCCGCCGGTGGCGAACGCGAGGCCAACTGCCAGCGCCAGCGCGCGGCCGAGACGAGCCCGGCGGAGATCCGAAAACGACGGTGGGTTCCAGCCAATCGCCATCCGAGTGAGCACGGCCATCGGATAGCACGGACGGCGTCGATTTTGTGGTGTTTTATAGGTTCGCGATCAGCCCGTAGTCGATGAATCCCACGTTGATCGAAGCGGTCGTGCGCGTCTTCTCGTAGACGCCGTCGCCCTCGCGCGAACCGGCTTCGTTGGTGTTGCCCTCGATGGTGTTGATCGCGCCCGAGACGACGCTGCGAACCAGACCGGCGTGCCCCTTGCCGGCGCCGTGGTCGATGATGAAGACGGCGCCGGGGCGCACCAGGTCCGGCTTGTCGAGCGCCGACTTGGCGTAGACGCGCGCCACGACCGGTGACTTCGCCCAGTGCTCGAGCACGCCCGCGGTCTTCACGCACGGGTTGGCGACGTTGAGAGCCTTGGTCGACTGCTGGAAGCTCCAGTAGACGAACGCCTGGCACCAGGAGTATCCGACCGCCGGATCCAGTCCGACGCTGCGAACGAACAGATCGACCTGCGGTCCGCGATTGGGCTGTCCGGGCGTTTCGCGCACGCCGTTCTGGCCGGCGGCCGTTTGCAGCACCGCCTGTAGCAACGGAGTGGGAGCCTGCTCGACGGTCACGGGCGCCTCGCCGAACAGCGAGTCCCAGCTGACCGGGCCGAGCACGCCATCGGCGGTCAGGCTCCGCCGCGTCTGGAACAACTTGACGGCGCTGGTGGTCGCGGCGCCAAAGATGCCGTCGACATCCAGTGGCCCGCAACCGACGCCGATCAGCTGTTGCTGCACTTGCTTGACGAGGTCCGTGCGCGGATCGCCCTCGCGGACGGCCGTTCCTGGATAGGCCATGGTCTCACCCCTCCCGCTTCAAACGATCGAGAGGGCAAACATTTCATCATTTCGGCCCGAGCCGAGCCGCTCGCGGCGGTCCTTCCCGGCCCGGGACGCTAGCTCGTCCGGCGCACGGGGTGGCGGCGGGCGCGGCGCGCGCGCGCCAGGCGCTCGCGCTTCTCGGCCATCGCCAGGTTGTGCGAGATCGTCCGCTCCGGCGACAGCACGAACGCCGACAGGAAGCGCACCGGGTCGCCGAGCTCGCCGTCCTGGTGCACCTCGAAGTGCAGATGGCTCGCCGAGGCCTTCACGCCGGTCAGCCCCACCGTGCCGATCACCTCGCCGGCCTTCACCTCCTGGCCCGCCTGGACGTTGTAGGTGTGCAGGTGAAAGTAGCCGCTGCGCACGCCACCGTCGTGCACGACGCGCACGAAGAATCCGCCCGGGCCCATCGTGCGATAGCGCCAGCGGCGCAGCTGTTGCGGCGACAGCTCGCGCGCGGCAGACGCGCCCGGCATGTCTGCGCCCGCGAATTGCACGACGCCGTCGGCGACCGCACGCACCGGCTCGCCCACGGCGGCGTCGATGTCGATGCCTCGGTGCTCGCGCCGTCCGCCGTCGCGATCCGCGCCCGGGCCGCTGATGCCCAGGCGCTCGCCGCCGGTCAGCGGCGAGACGATGCTCAGGCCGAGATAGGATTGGGCGACCGGGCTGGCCGCGCCGCTGTAGACTTGCAGCAGCCGCCGGCGCGCGACCATCACGCGGTCCTCCGCGGTCGCGCCCCAGACGCGGTCGCCCCAGACCAGGTGCGCGGTGGCCGTGCGATGGGGCGTGCTGCCGACGGTGGCGTCGATCGCGACGTGAGTCGCTTGCCACATCGCCAGCAACGCCGCGCCGACGCGCAGGTTGTGCGCCGGATCGAGCAGGCGGTCGCGGGCGAGATCCTCGCGCGGCACGGGCAGCTCGGCCTCGGGCCCGAACATCGCCGGCTCGATCTGCAGCAGACCGACGGCGTGCGGCGTCTCCATGCCCGGGCGGCAGCGGCTCTGGCGGTACGCGAGCGCCGCCATCAAGAACGGATCGCTGTGTGTTTCGACGCTGACCTCGCGCACCAGGCGCGCGAGCGCGTCCAGTCCGGCGGGCGCGGTCACCTCGTCGCAGATCGCGACGAACGCGGCGTCGAAGCGGGCGGCGTCCAGCGCGCCCGCGGGCGCGAGCGGCTCGCTCGGCCAGTCGGCGGGATCGCGCAGCTCGTGGGTCTCGCGATGCTCCGGCTGCGCGCTGCGGTGCTGGCGCGAAGCGGGGCCGTCGCCGGGCACCGACGCGATCGGCGCGGGCGCGGGCGCGGGGTCCGCAGCCGGTTCGGCGGCGCTCGTCATCGTGTCGTCCGTCGCGATGCGGTCGATGTCGGAGTTGGTGACTTCGCCGGCAGCGGCGAGCAACAAGATCGGAAGCAGCGTGACCATCATGTTTCTTGGGTGTTGAAGGGACATCGGGCCTCGCGCGCCACATCTTTAATGCGGCGAGGCGCGCGCGTTGCGCAGGGTGTCGGCTGTCGGTGTCGCACTCAGGTTAGTGCCCGCTCGACTGCGAATTTTTTCAACTTCCGCACCGTCAGATGGACATGCCGTCGACGATCTTGTTGCTGATGTTCGCGTTGCGGCTGTCAGGGAGCGCGCCTGATGTCGGCCATCCGTCCACACCGCCCCTGGGCGCGCCGCCAGCGGCCGCCCCGTCGGGGGTGACCCTGGCTCCGCGCCGGCCCGCGTCGGACTCGCCGTTTCACCCCTGGTTTTCGCGCGCCGAGGTTGCGCGCTACGACATTCGCTACGGCGTGCTGGGATCGGTCGGCCGACTCGAGCTGCGGACCGCGGCCACGCCCGCGATCACCGATGGTCGATCGATCGTCAAGCTGCGCGGCTCGGCGCGTGGCGCGGTGTTCGGGCTCGGCTCGATGGACCGCCGCTTCGAGGCCGACTTCGACGCCGGTGCGCTCGAGTCGCGTCGCTGGGTCGACGCCCGCCGCAGCGGCGGCGAGCGTCCCGACCAGGCCATTGTCGACCGCGGCGAGCGCGGGCGGCCCGGTGAAACGCGTTTGCGCCGCCACACGCCGGGCCGCGCCGACGAGACCCACGCGCTGGCATCGGCGATCCCGACGATGGACGCCCTGGGCCTGATCTCGCGCTGGCGAAGCGCGCTACCCGCGCTCGGTCACGACGACGTGGTGCAGATCCTCGACGGGCTCGCGCTCTGGCGCGTGCGCGCGACGACCGCCGCGATGCACGACGCCGTGCCGGACTCGAATCGCTTCGGTATTCGCATCGAAGCCGAGGCGACGCCGGTGCACTACAACGGCACCGCCGACGGCGATCGACCGATCCGCCACCTGCGCGTCTGGCTCGATCCCGGCGCGCGCCACCTGCCGCTGCGCCTGGAAGTTCCGGTGGGTCCGGCTGACCTGGTCATGCGTCTGATCGCCGCGCGCGGCTAGT
>CAZNCQ010000256.1:0-10592 GCA_964571275.1 uncultured Myxococcales bacterium | reverse complement strand
CGACATTCAGCTTGGGAAGCTGACGCTCTACCAACTGAGCTAATCCCGCGAACGACCGACTTATGGCTTCATATGCCTTGCAAGTCAAGAGGTTGCCGTCTCGCGCCAGCGAGCCGCTGCCATTCACGTCGCGCGGGTTCTGACCCGCGGGATTCAGCCCCTGCGACAACCTCCCGCGCTTGGATTTCTACGTGACTTCGCCGACCATCCGTCCGGATGAGGTCGACGAGACTGGTCGCGGTGGCCCTGGTGGTCGGTGTGAGTGCGTCGGTTGCCTGCTCGCATCGCGCGACGAAGGTCGACGGCGGCAGCGGCGGCGCTCCTGGGCGCGACGCCGGGGCGGCGGGCGGTGAGGCAGAGCCAGTCGACGCCGCGCCAAGTGACGTCCCCGGGCCCGTGGTCGATGCGGCGTCAGGCGACGCCCGGCCACCCGTCGTCGACGCAACGCCGAGCGATGTCCCGGGCTCCGACAGCGGCGACGCGCGCAGCGACGCGAGCGTCCCGCCCCTGTGCTCCGGATGCGAGGGAGATCCATGCGGACAGCCCGCCTGCTGCAGCACCCGCAAGGTCTGTGGCGAAGGCACGACGTGTACCGCGGGAAGGTGCGTGGTGGTCGCGTGTCCGGGGTTGCTCGGGCTACCGGGACCTCCGGTGCCGGCGATTGGCGGCTCACCCGCGGGCGTGGCCACGGGAGATTTGAACGGCGACGGCATGACCGACGTCATCGTGTCGGACCTTGGCGATAGCCAGGTCAAGGTGCTGCTGGGACGCGGAAACGCGACGTTCGCGACGCCGGTCGGCTATGAGCTGGACGCTTCGCTCGGTACGGGACCGGCGCTGGGCGACATCAACGGTGACGGCGCTCTGGACGTGGTCGTTGGAACCTTGAGCGGCGTCCGGGTCCTGCTCAACGCGGGCGGTGGCAGCTTGTCCGTCTCCGCGGACAAGCCGACGACGGTTTATGCGACGTCGGTCGGCCTCGCGGATTTCGACGGCGACGGGCATCTGGATTTGCTCGTCGGTACGGCGTGGAACGAGAAGCTCAGCGTGTTGTTCGGCCGCGGGGATGGCACGTTCGAGCCGGGCACCGACTACGCCGTGACCAGCGTGAACTTCGGGCTGCGCGCGATCGATGTGAACGGCGACGCCCGGCCCGACATCGTCGTGTCAGACACCATCGATGACAGGCCCGGAGGCGATGAAGGCGTCGGGGTGTTCATGAACCGGGGGGATGGCACCTTTGCACCGGCGGTCATCTACCCGACGGGCTTTGGTGCGGTTGGGGGTATCGCGCTCGCAGATCTGAACGGCGACGACCGCGTCGATCTGATGACGTCCGACTCTTACGGCGAGCACGTGAGCGTGCAAATCAACCGCGGTGACGGCACCTTTGCGCCCGCCGTCTCGTATTTGGCCGGCGCCACGCCCGCGATCCTGTCGCCAGGTGATCTGAACGGCGACGGCAAGGTCGATCTGGTCGTCACCAACGGCACCGGAGGCGGCATGCTGGGCGGCACGCTCAACGTGCTCTTTGGCAAAGGCGACGGCACCTTTGCGAGCCCGGCGGAATATCGCGCCGCCAGTTCTCTCGACGGCATCGCGATTGTCGACCTCAACGCCGACGGTCGCGCGGACGTCGTGGCGACAAATGACGAAAGCCAGGATCTGACCGTGCTGCTGAGCCGCGCCGACGGCACGCTCCTCGGTCCGCGAAGTGCGGCGACCGAGCACGTGCCCGTGGCATTGGCTACCCAAGATCTGGATCGCGACGGCAGACCCGACCTGGTTGTCGCCAACTCCAGCAGCGACAGCGTGTCGGTTTTTCTCGGGCGCGGGGATGGCTCTTTCGCGCCGGCGGTCAATTACCCGCTCGGCTTTTCACCCGGATTGCTGCTCCTCGCCGATCTGAGCGGCGATGGCGTACCCGACGTGGCTGTCGCCGAGAACGAGGTCAATGGCAAAGAGGTGAGCGTCCTCGTCAACGCAGGCGACGGCTCCTTCGGAGCGCCCCTGAGCTATCCCGCGGGCTCTTCCCCTCTGGGACTCGCGGCAGCGGATTTGAATGGCGACGGCAGGGTCGACCTGGCTGTGGCCGACTACGGCAAAGGAGTCGTCGACGTTCTCTTCAACCAGGAGGCGGGCGGATTCGCGCCCCCCGTCGAGCAAGACGCGGGCGGTGTCGGAACGACGTGGGTGCTGGCCACGGACGTGAATGGTGACGGAAGCGCCGACGTCGTCGTGTCACGAGCCGACGGTGTGAGCGTCCTGTTCAATGATGGCAAAGGCGTTCTTTCGGCGCCGGTCAGCTATTCGGTCGGCATGTTCAACGGCCAGATCGTGGCCGCCGACTGGAACGGCGACGGCAAGATCGATCTCGCGGTCATCGACAACATCAGCGGCGTGGTCAACGTTCTTCTGAACGATGGAACCGGCCTGTTCGCGCCGGCCATCGCGTACGCAACCGGCCCCGATCCGTTTAGCGTCGCCACCTCGGATCTGAATGGCGACGGCCGGCCGGATCTGATCGTCGGACACAGCGCGTACATCCGCGACTACGTGGGCGTGCTCTTGAACCGCGGCGATGGGACGTTCGGCGCCATGGCTCGGTACCGGGCCGGCACCACCGATACCGCCAGCTTGGTCACCGCCGATCTCGACGGGGACGGCAGGGCCGACGTCGTGGCGCTGAACGGTGACCGAGACCAGTTCACGGTTCTTTTGACCGCCTGTCTCCCCTGAGTCAGGCGTGAGCGCATCGCGCGTCGCGGACGAGCTCTCCGTCGGAGCGGGCTCGGGTGTTGACCTCTCGGATCCGGTACGCAGGATGAATCGGTGACTCGGTCCGGATGAAGGAGGTAGAGCCATGAAACTCGAGCTCTGGAGCGGATACTTGGCGAAGGTGGGCCTTGGCGCGGGCGTGGCCGTTGTGCTTGGCGGGGCACCGATCGTGGCGCACGCGGAGGACGACATGCCGTCGAGCCCCATCGAAACCCAGGCGGGCAACGCGGCCTCGGGTGCGGCCGACAACGCGAGCGACACCACGTCTGAAGCGGCCGACAAGGCGAACAGCGCGGCCACGGGCGCGGCGGATCGAGGCGGGACCGTGGCCGGCGATTCGGCCATCACCGACGCGGTCAAGAGCAAGCTGGCGAAGGCCGGCTCCGACGCGAGCGACATCAAGGTCGACACGGACAGCGGTGTCGTGACGCTGTCAGGGACGGTCCAGCAGAAGTCCACGCGCGATCACGCGGTGAAGGTGGCGAAGAAGGCCAAAGGCGTGAAGAGCGTGAAGGACGACATCGAAGTCGCCGCCCCCGCTAAGTAGCGCCCAGCCAGGCCCCGACACCACGTAACAGGCGCCGTCCGACGCGCGGCGCGAGCCAGCGTGTCGCCGCGAGGCTGACCACGCCGAGGGCGCCGCTCGCGATCGCGAGCACGGGGTAGCCGCCGAGCCCTCCGGCCGCGGCGGTCGCGCCGCTGGCGAGCGTGGCTCCGCGCGCGGCGATTCGCGCGCGCGTCACCCAGCGGCGAGCGCTGGCTTCGAGTCGCGCGAGCGCCGCTGCGAGCGCGCCGACCTGGGCCGCGACCGCCGCCAGGTGTTCATCGGCCAGTGCGTTGCCCGCGTCCGTCGCTTGCGGCGTGGCGAGCGCGCGGCGGACCCAGTGAATCACGTCGCCGTCGATCTGGACGACGGTCCGGAACTGGATGTCGCCGGCCGGATCGCGCGTCTCGATTGTCAGCCCGCCTTGAATCAGCGCCTGGCGCAACAGCTGGCCGTCGCCGGGGACGGCGGTTGCACCGGCTCCGGTCACTTCGCGCCCGCGATCAGATCGACGAGCCCACGAATCGCGCCGCCCAGGATGTCGACGAGCTTGGACCAGAAGCCGGTCGAGGTCGTGACCGCCTTGTCGTGCAGCTTCATCACCGTCGGTCCGTCGGGCTGGTCGTTCAGGCCGCGCCGGATGCGGGTCACCACGTCGCCGTCGATCTGGATGGTCGTCTGCATGACGACCTCGTCCAGGCCCAGCTCCCAGGCCTTGCGGACGACGACGATCTCCTCGGGGAAGAGCTCCACCGCCGTCGGGCGGTGCGCGCCCGGCTGCCTTCGCAGGACCACCTTTTCGCCGCCTCCGCCAGCGTCGAGGCGGCCGAAGATGTACAGCATCTGGTCGGCGTTGCCCTTGATGCGTTCGAGCATGTTCGTGTCGGTGCGGTTCTGCGGCTCGTGCCCGTCGAGCAGCTTCGCCACCGCGTCGCGGATGCGCGTGAACACAGCCGTCGATGCCTCGGAGACGTCGTCGGGACGCCACATGTCCGGCTGGTGGTGCTCGTCGCGCAGCCACGATCGATAGTCGTTGGCGATGTCGATGACCGCGTGCTCGGGCGGCGGCATCTTCTCCGCCTCGATGTGCGGCGCCAGGATGGTGTTCACCTCCAGGGTGAGCACGTTCTCGGCCATCGTGCGCAGGCGGTCGCGGAACCCGCCATCGTTCACGCGATCGCCTTCTTGAGCTCGGGCAACAGCTTGGCGAGGCGCGAGAGCGCGGCGATGTTCTGTTTGATGATGTCGGCGCCTTGCTTCTCGCGCGCCATGTGCAGATCCAGCAGCGCTTTCTGCGACGGCTCGTTGAACCAGGGATCGATCGCCATGCTGATGTCGCCCTGCACGAGATCGATCGTCGTCTGCAGGATCTTCGCGTCGACTTTGGTGGTGATCTTCAGGGTCACGAGCTCGCCCAGGGCCTGTTCGAGCTTGGCAATCACGTCATTCACGCTCATGGATCCGTCCTTCCTCGTCGAAAGAACGGCCCGGGCGCCGGATATTCCACAGACGGCCCGATGCGGCTCAGGGGCAGCCGATCTCGGTCGACCCGGCGGTGCATGGGTCGCAGGTGAAGGCCGTGGCAAAGTATCCGGGCGGAAACGATGAGGGGAGGGGCGGCGCTCCGCGGTTCACGGTCAGCCGCATGCCGGCGCCGCAGCTCGCGGTGTCGGCGACGGCGGTCCAGCAGGGCGCGGCGTTGCCGTTGTCGCTGCAGTTGGCCAGCGGCGCTTCCGCCACCGCGTACCCGGCTTGGGCCTGGTCGATGACCCGGCACGCGGGCTGGCCGTTCGCCGCGAACGGGCCGGGCACGCACGCCGGAAGAAACAGACCAGAGACGCGATTGCCGATCCGCTGCATGGCCGGACCGAGGCTGTTCGCGCAGATCGACTCGACGGAGCCGCTGGCGCCGAAGGAAGCGGCCCACTGGGTCAGTCGCACCGACGGATCGCCGTACTCGCCGCTGTTGAGCTGGCACGAGTGCTCGACGTTGGGGTGCATCTCGGTGTCGAGGCCTTGCTGGATCATCTCGACCGAGTAAGGCGTCGCCGGCGCGGTGATTGCCGCCACCAGGATCTCCCCCGGATTGCCCTTCAGGCTCTCGAGGAACGCGACCTCGTCGCCGAGGTGCGTGAGCTTGCCCGTCGGTCCGTCGTTGGACGTGCAGCCCTGGAGATTGCTGGCCGGTCCGCGCGGCGGCGATTGCAGCGAACCGTTGATGTTGCACAGGTGACCGAACTCGTTGCACCGATACGACCAGAGCGGCCCCAGCGGATCGCTCATCTTCGTTTGCGTCGGGTCGACCAGGTCGGAGTCGTCGGGGATCGAGCAGTCGTCCTCGTTGGTGAGCAGCACGACGACCAGGAACGCATCGGGCCGCAGAAAACCTTGGTTGCCGTCGGGCACATTCAGCGGATCCAGCGCCCAGCGCACCGATTTGAGCTGACCCTCGAAACCGCAGCCTTGATCGCCCAGCGCCGCGATGCAGGTGAACGCGTCGGCGATGTCGCCGGTGTAGTTCTTGGTTTGCTGATTGTTGCTGGCTTGCAGAAAGGTTTGCCCCGGTGGCAGCGGCGCCGCTACGCAGGTCCCGCGCGGCTGGCTTTGAAAGAGGCCCCGATCGCCTTCGAACGAGCAGTGGTAGGCCGGCAGATCGAATTTTCCGGGCCCGGTGTCGGACGAAACCACGGCCAAGTGCAGATCGGGCAGCCCCCCCGGCAGCGACTTCAGCGCGTTCGCGAACACCGGGAACGACGCGAGCGTACCGGCCTGAAGCGGGAGCATCGACTGCGAGTTGTCGATCATGAACAGAATGTCGACCTTGTGAAACGATGCCGGATTCAGGATCTGCCAGTGACTCGTGAGGAGCGGCATCGGGACCGTCGGCATGAACCCACCCGCGCCGCCTGCGCCCGCGCCGCCCGCGCCGCCCGCGCCGCCTGCGCCGCTGGCTCCGCCGTCGCCGAAGATACCGCCCGGGCCACCTCCTCGGCCCAGGCCGCCGGCGCCGGACGGCGAATCCGGGGCCGCGTCGGCCGACTGGCCCGCCGCGCCTCCGCTGCCCGGACCGCCGTCGCTGTTTGCGTGTAGCCCTGACGATGAACAGGCGCTGGCTCCGCCGAGCAGGCTGAGGAGGAAGAGGCGGCGGGTCGCCGCGCGCGATGGGACCAGCGACAGTCGAGGTCGTGACATGAGATCGCCTCCGGGTTTGGGGCGTCCGCCGGCGACCTGAACGAGCGGCGCGTCGGGACTCGACCAGCTCGAGCAATCCTCGCGCCAAGCTCTCCGACGGTCAAAGAATCGACGAAGGCGGCGATTGGCCCGGGTCGTCAGTGGATCTCGGCATCGCGATCGTGACAGATGTGTCGGATCGTCGACACTGCAACCTCACGCCGGCGCCGGTCGATTGCACGGAGAGTACCGAACCGCACCGAGTGCGCTCCGGTCGATCGGTTACGGCGGCCTCTGTAATGTTCGGGCGGCGAATTGACGGCGATGATGGCCTTCCTACATTGCCGTTGATCATGACCGGCGAGGACCAGTCCGGCGCCGCCGGCGGCGACGATATCCATGCTGGAGACCAGGAGCTGCGCCACGAGAGCGAGCGGATCGCGCAGCTGATCGAGGACCTGGGAGCGCTCGCGGGCGCGACGGTGCGCCAGCGCGCCGAAGAGCTGGTGCGCCGTCTCCTCCACCTCTACGGCGAGGGGCTGCGGCGCCTGATGCGCATCCTCGCGACCGATCCGCTCGACGCGCCGACGCGCGCGCGCCTGCAAGCCGACGCGCTGGTGTCGAGCCTGCTCGTGCTTCACGCGATCCACCCCGATGCCGACGAAGCGGCCGAGCACGATCCCGAACCATCCGCGTCCGGCCGCATCTGAGATCGCGCGTCAGGCGCATCCGTAAAGGTCGGGGCGCGTCAGTGGCGGGATAGTTTCCGTACGTCCCGAATGCCATGCCGGATCGCCGGAATCGCCATTCTTTGCCCGCACTTTTTCGCTTTTTTCGGTGACTGATCTGCCTGCTGAAGTGTGACCCGGGGTACTACCCCGACGATGCGCAGACTGCCTCCGGTTTTCACTAGCTTCTTCAGTCTCAGCCTCGTCGGTCTTTGTCTCCTTGTGGGTACGGGCTGCACCGGCAGCGTCAGCGGCCTCCTCAAGCCGGACGGCGGCTCGAACTCGACGGGCTCGGGCGGCACCACCGGACCGACCGGCGCCGGCGGAGACTCGGGCACCACCTCTACGGCCGGCCTCGGCATCCCCTGCGCGGTCCAGCAAGTCCTGCAGACCCGCTGCCAGGGCTGTCACTCGAATCCGCCGGTTGCGGGCGCGCCGATGCCGCTCATGAACCTGGCCGATTTGCGCGCTCCGGCGAAGAGCAACCCCCTGGTGACGGTCGCGGCGATGGTGGCGGTGCGCATCAACAGCACGACGGTGCCGATGCCGCCGAAGAGCGCGGTGGCGGCGACGGCGGCCGAGATCAAGACCGTGACGGATTGGGTCGACGGCGGCGCGCAGGCCGGTTTGATCTGTGGCGCAACCACCGGTGGCACTGCTGGCAGCACCGGGTCGACCGGGAGCGGCGGCGCAGGAGGAGGGATGGTTGGTGGCACGGCCGGGTCGACCGGGACGACCGTCAACAGCGGCCTCCCGTGCAACGTTCAGGCGATCCTGCAGGCGAACTGCCAGCGCTGCCACGGTAACCCGAAGCAGAACGGCGCGCCGATGCCGCTCCTGACCTACGCGGATCTGACCGCGCCGTCGTTTGCCGATCCGACGATGACTTACGCACAACGGGCGGCGGTGCGCATCCAGAATATCGTCGCGCCGATGCCGCCCGCCGGTAACCCGCCGCTGGGCGCCGCTGACATCGCGACGATCGTCTCGTGGGTCAACGCCAATACGCCCATGGGCTCGTGCGGCATGCCAGCCACGGGCAGCGGCGGCTCGACCGGCACGGGCGCGGGCGGCTCGACCGGCACCACGACGGGGGCCGGCGGCTCGACGGGGACCACCAGCGCGAGCGGCGTTCCCTGTAACGTACGCGCGGTCTTCCAGAAGTGGTGCCTCGGTTGCCACACCGACCCGCCTCAGAACCTCGCGCCGATGCCGCTCGTCAGCTATGCGAACCTGACCGCGAAGTCCTTCGCCGATCCGAACGCGACCTTCGCGCAGCGCGCGATCTCGCGCATGACCAACACGGCCTTGCCGATGCCGCCCGGATCGGCGCCGATTGTGCCCGCGGCCGACGTCGCGACGGTGATGTCCTG
This sequence comes from uncultured Myxococcales bacterium, assembly GCA_964571275.1. Classification (GTDB taxonomy): domain Bacteria; phylum Myxococcota_A; class Polyangia; order Fen-1088; family Fen-1088; genus DASRQZ01. The sequence goes on along the minus strand of CAZNCQ010000256.1, from coordinate 1,998 downwards.
GGTGACGTCGCAGTATCCGATGGCGACGACGTCGTGCACGACGTCGGGCGCCGGTGGCGCGACCGGCGGCGTCGGTGGCGCGAGCGGCGGCGGAGTGGGCGGCGCGGGCGGCAGCACGACCACGGTCGCGAACGGGATCCCGTGCGACGTGGCGACGCTGCTGCAGACCCGCTGCGTCGGTTGTCACAGCAACCCGCCGCAGAACGGCGCGCCGATGCCCCTGTTGACCTACGCCAACTTGACCGCGGTTCCGACGGTTCCAGCGGGCAATACCATGAGCTACGCGCAGCTCGCCGTGGGGCGCATGCAGAACGCCACGTCGCCGATGCCGCCTGCGCCCAACGCGCGGGCGACCGCCGCGGAGATCGCGTCGATGAGCAACTGGGTCAACGCCCAGTTTCCAATGGGCACTTGTATGCCGACAACGACTGGGGCGGGGGGCGCCACCGGCGCGGGTGGGGCGGGTGGAGCAACCGGCGCCGGTGGCGCGGGCGGGGGGACGACGGCAGCGGGATTGCCGTGCGATGTGCAGGCGGTCTTCCAGACCCACTGCACGACTTGTCACTCGGGGACGCCCAACAGCAGCGGCGCTCCGATGAACCTGGTGACGCGCGCCGATCTGGTCGCGCAGTCGTTCGCGAACGCGGCGCAGACGTTCGCGCAGCGGGCGGTCATGCGCATGCAGGGCAACCCGAGTCAGATGCCGCCGGCACCGGGTACGCCGCCGACGGCGGCGGAGATCACGACGGTGAACAACTGGGTCCTCGCCAACTATCCGGCGGGCACGTGCGGCACGACCACCGCGCCGCCGCCACCGCCCGATCCGCTCAACGCCAAGGCGATCTGCACCAGCAACAGCTTCTGGACGCAGGGGAACACCGGTTCGCCGCTGATGAACCCGGGCCTCTCGTGCCTCAGCTGCCACACCGGCGGGGGCGGCGGCGGAGAGGACAGCGGCGGTGGTGGCGGGAACAGCGGTCCCGGCGGCGGCGGCAACAGCGGCCCCGGGGGCGGCGACGATAGCGGCGGCGGTGGCGGGGACGACGACGAGGGGGCACCGCTCTACACCATCGCGGGAACGCTGTATCCCACGGGCCACGAGCCGGATCTCTGCAACGGCACCGCGGGTGTCATGGCCCAGGCGCGCGTCGTGATCGTCGACGCCGCGAACCAGACCATCACGCTGACGCCCAACGCGGCCGGCAACTTCTTCTTCGCCGGCGCCGTGACCTTTCCATTCCACGCCAAGGTGACCTACCAGGGCCGCGAGCGCATCATGGTCGCCGCCCAGTCGAACGGGAGCTGCAACGCCTGCCACACGCAGAACGGCGCAAGCGGCGCTCCGGGCCGGATCACGCTGCCGTAGGCGTTCCTAGTTCACGTCGTCGCCAGCGGCAATCGCACGGTGAACGTCGCGCCCTGTCCCGGCTCGCTGGCGACGTCGATCGTGCCGCCGTGGTCGGTGATGATGCGCGCGACGGTCGCCAGCCCCAGGCCGGTTCCGCCGGCCTTCGTGGAATAGAATGGCTCGAAGATCCGATCGATCCGATCGCGCGCGATGCCCGCTCCGTGGTCGTGGATCGCGAGCGCCGCGCGCGACCCGTCGGTGTAAAGACGTATCGCGATCTGGCCACCCCCGGATGTCGACGTCGACACGGGCGTCGACATCGCGTCGGCGGCGTTGCGAATCAGGTTCCACAGCACCTGGCGCAGCTGGCCGGGCGCCGCCTCGATCATGACGCCGGCCGGTAGGTCGACGGCGACGGTGATCTTCTCGCGGCGCTCCTGCTCGAAGGCGCGCACGATCTCGGCGGCGTGCTCGCCGAGGTCCAGCCGCCGCCGCTCCTCCTGGTGCGGACGCGCGTAGCCGAGCAGGTCGGTGATCAATCGATTGAGCCGATCGACCTCGCGCACGGCGATGTCCATCAGCTGCCGGCTGTCGGCGTCGGCGCCGGGCGTCGTCTTCAGCATCTCGATCGATCCCGAGATGCTGGCCAG
>CAZNCQ010000255.1:0-10596 GCA_964571275.1 uncultured Myxococcales bacterium | reverse complement strand
TGTCGCACACCGCGTATCGCGCGGCGATCCTGATCTCCAGCGACGTGCTCGGCGCATTCGAGCGCATCGCGCGCGGTGATCGCCGCCTGGCCGCCGCCGTGAATCTCGCCTCCGACGAGCTGGTCAAGGCAGCGCGCGCGAACCCCGAGGTGGTCGACATGATCAACTTCGCGCTCGGCGAGGAGCTGGCGGGCCTCGAGCGCCGGCTCGGCGCCAACTGACCACGACCCTGGTCGGATAGGGCGGTCATCTGACCGGCGCCAAACGAGCCGCTCACCACTCGACGCGCGCGGCGTCGGTCTCTACGCGCGGGTGCAGCGCGACGAGGCGCGTCTTCTGCAGTCCCATGAAGTGAACGATCGCGTGATAGCGCACCTCGATCGAGACGCTCTTTTGGTTGCGTGCGATCTCGACGGCCAGCTTGCCGTCGTCGACGCCCAGCGCACGGATCTTGGCTTCCAGCTCGTCGTGCAAGCGCGTGGTCTCGACGGTGGCGCCCGGTTCGTCGCGCAGGTTGGCGCGATAAACCCGCGGCAGGGCGTCGTTGAGCTCGTTCTTGATGTTGGAGTTCGTCGCGATGACCGGCCAGACGCTCAGGCCCAGCCAGGCCGTCGCTGCGACCAGCACCACCAACCCGATCGAGACGCCGTTGATGGCGTTCGGCTGCTTGTAGCGAGTCGCCACCGCGGTCGATCGTAGCCGCTCGAGGGGGCGGTCGTCAAAGGGGCCGCTCGGCGGCGCTGGCCGGAGCGGCCGGCGCGGTGTCGGCGGGCGCGCCATCGGGCGGCGCGCCCGCGGTCCGCGTGGCGGTGCGCAGGTCGCGCCCGATGCGGCTGCGCAGGCAGGCGAGACCCAGCAACGATTGGAACCCGAGCGCGATCGCCTGGGTCACCAGGCTCTCGGCCAGGACGGCTGCCTCCCGCGCTGATTGATCGCCGGTTCCGTAGCGCGCGAAGAAGAAGACCATCGCCGCCTGCGTCGTGCCGATCCCTTGTACGGAGATGGGGAGCACCGCCACGAACATCACCACCGGCAACGACGCGATCGCCGCGACCAGCGGCACCCGCACGCCGAAGGCGCGCAGCACGACGGTCTGGTACGCCATCAGCGCCGCGATGTGCGGCAAGCGCACCAGCAGCGCCTTCAGGTGGCCCCGCGCGCCGGCCGCGAGCAGCACGTCGAAGATCGGACGCGATGAGAGCCATCGCGGGCGCACCATCACCGCGACCAGGTAGATCGCGAGGCCGACGTAGGCGATGGTGATGATGACGTAGAGGCTGTGCGGGACGTCGGGCGCGATGAGCAGTCCCGCGGTGGTCAGGAACATCAGCGCCAGGATGTTGATGCCCATGATCAGCAGGATCGTCCCCACGCCGCGCAGCACCGGCGCTCCGGTGGCGCGATGAACGAAGTAGACGATGGCGCCCTGACCGACGCTGTAGTTGATCGCGGCCAGCAGGTAAGTGGCGCCGCGCACGATCAGGATCTGCGCAAACGAGAGCCGCGCGAGGAACCAGCCGAACGTCTTCCAGATCGCGAACGAATCGGCGACGTAGATCGCGGCCAGCATCAGCAGCGTGACCGGGACCATCCAGGGCGCCGCCGCGCGCGTCGCCGCCACCACCTGCGACAGCGGCGTTCGCCAGAGGAGCAACCCCAGCAATCCCGCGGTGACGACCCAGGCAGCGACGCGCAGCAGGCGCGCGCCCGCCGACGGTTTCTTCACGAGCATTTCCGAAGGAGGGACCCCGGCGGACGTCACGACGACGACTGACTACCACGTTCGCCGGCTTCCGACCAAAGCCCGAAGGCCAAAGCCGAAGGCCAAAGCCCAACGGCCGACCTGCGATGTTTCGAGAACGTTTCGAACGACGTGTTTGAAGGTGGCCAACCCATCCGGCGCGGTCGTTCGTATGAAGCTCGAGGGGCGGAGTTTCCGACGATAACGGCGAGGGAAAGGGCCCCGATTGTCTGTTGCCACCGTCGGGGAACTCATTTAAGGTGATCACTCCGGGTAGTGGGTTTGGTGGGGGTGACAGGGGTGGAGAAAGCGCGGATGCCGGGTGAAAGCCCGGCTCCGCGCTTTCTGGGCGGGGGGAGAGCGACCGAGGCCGCGGAGGTGGGTGGGAACTTGGAACTCGATCGAAGCGCGGACTACGAATGAGCTCTCCGACAGCGTCGTCGACGCCGTGGCCCGACACGTCGTGCGAGTCCTCGTCCGCCGTGTCCTGGGAGACGCTGGTCCATCCGGGCGATCTGGTCTTCGACGTCGGCGCAGGCGACGGGGCGATGTCCGATCGGCTGGTGGCCCGGGGTGCGCGCGTGGTCTGTGTCGAGGCCCACCCGACGCGCGCGAGCGCGCTGCGTGACCGCTACGGCGTCTCCCGCGGGGCCGGCCGGCTCGGCGCCGCCGCCTCTGATTCGGCGCCGGTGGTCGTCGTCGACATGGGGCTCGCCAACCGCACCGGGCGCATCCCCACCTCGGTGCCGGGCGTCGCCATCCAGCTGACGACGCTCGACGAGATGATCCGCGCGTTCGGCGCGCCCCGCTACTGCCGCATCGACGTCGGCGGCGATCCCGAGTCGATCCTCGACGGGCTCACCGTGGCGACCGAGCCGGTGATCCCACTGCTGTCGTTCGAGTTCAAGGCGGCGCGCCTCGAGAACCTGCGCCGCGCGCTCGAACGCCTGACGCGGCTCGGGTACCGCCACTTCAACTGGTGCCGCGCGCCGCGCGCCGAGCTCGTCGCGGCGCAGTGGCGCGGCGCCCGCGACTTGCTCGACGAGATCGTGCGGGAAAGCGCGGCCCAGGGCGGGCTGGCGCTGCGCGGCGACCTCTTCGCCCGCGCCGGCGATCATGAGCTCGGGGCCAAGGCCGCGCGGGATCGGTACGCGGTGACGATCCTGCGGCAGCCCGGCAACATTCACAGCGAGTGCTTCCGCGAGCTCGTGGAGACGGTCAATGCCGGCTTGAACACGCTCGGACACGATTCGGTGATCGCGGAAGACTTATCGGCGCCGGGCCGCCGCAGCATCGTCTTCGGGTCGAACCTGATCGCCAACCTCGACGCGCCGGTGGCGTTCCCCGCCGGGGCGATCCTGTACAACCTCGAGCAGATCTATGACGGATCGCCGTGGCTGACGCCGGACCTGATCGCGGCGTTTCGCACGCACACCGTCTGGGACTACAGCCAGGCCAACATCGCTGCGCTCGCGCGCTACGGCGTCACCGCGCACCACGTGCCGGTCGGTTACGTGCCGGCGATGACCCGCATCACGCCGTCACCGGCACCCGACATCGACGTGCTGTTCATCGGTTCGCTCGCTGACCGGCGCCTCGATGTCTTGCGCGCGCTGGAGCGGCGGGGGGCGCGCGTGGTCGCGATCTACGGCAGCTATGGTCGCGAGCGCGACAGCGTGATCGCACGCGCCAAGATCGTGCTCAACATCCATTTCCACCCCGCCAAGGTCTTCGAGATCGTTCGCATCTCGTACCTGCTGGCCAACCACTGCTTCGTGGTCTCCGAGACCGGCGGCGACACTGCCGTCGAGAACGCGCTCTCGGGCGGCGTCGCCTTCACCGACTACGATCGTCTCGCCGACACTTGCCTCGCCTATCTGCGCGATCCGGTCGGGCGCCACCAGGTCGCCGCGCGCGGCTTCGCGATCATGTCTTCGCTGGCCGAGGCCGACTTCCTGCGCCCCCTCGTCGGCGACGCGGTCGGAAACGCCGCGCGCATCGCCTAGTCAATCGGATAGATCAATCGGAAAATCGGCCGACAAGCCGGGTCGGATCGTCGGCCGGCGGTCAAGCGGACACTAACCTCGCTTATCGGCGCCAGTGGCCGGGTTTCCACTTCCAGTGATTGCCGTGCTGTTCCCAGTGGGGCGGGACCCACTGCCAGCCTTCGCGGCGGATCTCCCAGTGGCCGGGGGACCAGACGTACTCGCGTCCGTTCCAGGCCCAGTCGCCGCGGATCCAAAAGTGGTTCGGCGACGGCTGGGGAGTCATGATCTCCTGGCGCGGCGGCGGGGGCGCCATGCCGATCGTCACCTCCGCCGGAGGGGGCGGGGGCGCACCGCCGCGCCATCCTTCGACGGCCGGCGGCGGGGGCGCCGGAGCCGGAACCGGGGCCCCGCCCGACCAGTAGCCGGGATAGAAGACCCACTCCCCGCCCTCGTTTACCCAACGACCTTCGACCCAGACCTGTCCCGGCGCAGGGGGCAGCTCCCAGTGTCCGCCGATCCAGATGTGGCGGCCGCCTTCCCAGCGCCAGTACCCACCGACCCAGGCGTGGCGCGGCGAGGGGGCGCCGACGCGCACCTCGACGCGCGGGGCCGGCGGGGCCATGCGGATGCGGACGGTCGGCTCCATGCGGCGTTCTTGCCGGAACTCCCGCCGTTCTTCGCGGTGTTCTTCTTTACGTTCGTGCTCGTCTCTACGTTCTTCGCGCCGCTCTTCACGGTGATGCTCGTCGGCCTGGGCTTTGAGGCCGACCGCGACACAAAAGGCGGACATCGCAAAGGTGATGGCGATCTTCATCGTCGTGGTCCTCCAGTTTTCATCTTCGCAAATTTGACGCGTGGACGGCCAAAATCTTCACGCTCGTCGTGCATGCGGCTGGGGTGCGGGCAGCGCCCACAACGCCGGTGAATCCGCGCTGCTCGTCAGAGTCGCGCGTAGCGTTCGAGCTCGTGCTCCTGCGCGTCGCAGTCGCGCGCGCGCGAACGTGGGCCGAATCACCGCGCAAACATCAAGAATCGATCGTCGACCCAATCGGGAAAGTATTTCGCCGACGCTACGTTCTGGTCCGTGCGAGGTTTCCATGGGCAAGGGCCAAGGGCAGGGAAAGGGAAAACCGGGCTTGCGAAAAGCGTCGCCGCACCCGGTCCGTTGGATCGTGCAAACGGCGCGGCGCGCGCTAGATTTCATTTCCCTTCGGGCTTTTCTCTTGGCAGTCTTCGACACGGAAAAAGCCCGAGATTGGTTGCGAAGCCGCCAGACGATTCGGAGGAAGCAGGTTTGCTCGTAGGGGCGCACCGGGAAGGAGGAAGTGAGCTGGTCCGAATCGGGGCCAGGCCGCCGACCCCTCCCACGCCGGCGCGCGGCCGGCGCTGGTGGTTACTGCTGGCCGTCTTCGGCGTGGTGGTCGTGGGCGCGCTCGCGATCCTCGCGCGCGCGTCGTTCGACAGCGACGATCCGGCGGCCAATCGAGCGCAGGTGGCGCGGCGTGCGGCGGGCTCCCCGGGCGACGACCGCGCGCGGGGCGCTGTCGCCGAGTCGGCGCACAACCCGCCGGTGGCGGCGCCGGGGGAACCGAACCGAAGCGGCGCGGTTCCGGTGGCGGAGCTGGTCGCTCCGTCGAGCGCCGCATCGGCCGCGCCCGAAGGAGCCACGCAATCGGTGACGACACCTCCATCAGGGGCCGCGCCGACGCCGACGCCGACTTCGACGCCGACCGTCGCCGCTTCGACGCCGGCTCCTGCCGCGAGCGGTCGCGCCGCGAGCACTGCGTCGCGCGCGTTGCGTTCGCAATCGTCGCCATCCGCGACGACGTCGTCGAATTCATCGAAGGAGACATCGCGCGGCGGCGCCGCAGGCTCGTCGGCGACGAACGCCGCGGCGAAGGCGGGCGGGGGCGGCACCGCCGGCGCGGGTGGCGTCCCGGGCACGAAGCGCCCCGACACCAAGCTGGCGCTCGCCGCTGACCTCGCGAAAAAGGACGGCTCGTGGCAGCGGCCGCCGTTCGGCGAGGATGCCAACTCGCGGCTGGTGTCGCACTTCACGCAGGCCGGCGGCGCCATTCTCAAGGGACGGGTCATCGACGCCGACAACGGCAAGCCGTCATCCGGCGTCACCATCGAAGTCCACGTCGGCGACGCGTTCATGCGAACCGTGACCGATCCCGCCGGTTCCTTTCGCATGACCAACATCTTCACCAACCGCCGACTGACGATCTGGCTGATCGGCCGCTCGGATGCGTTCGTCGCCGAGCGGCTGGAGCTGACCAGCTCCGGCGAAGGTGAAACGATGGATGCGGGCGTCGTGCGGCTGTTGCGAGGCGACGAGCTCGCATCGCACCTGGAAGGGTGGATGGGCATGTTCGTCATGCGGCGCGGGCGCCGCAATGTCGTGGCGGCGGTCAGTCCCTGGTCGCCCGCCGACCGTGCGGGGATCCAGGTCGGTGACGTGCTGCTGTCCGTGGAGGGGCGCGACGTCGGCGGCCTCGGTCCGCGCGCCGCCAGCTTCCTTTTGCGCGGCCCGGTCGGCAGCAGATCGACCGTGGCGTTGCAGAACCACGACGGGACCGTGGTGCGCTACCAGCTCGAGCGCGTTCTGCGCTGAGCCAGATTCCAGGCGCGTGATCGCCGGTGCGCGGACCGAGCCCGGCCGTAAAAAAAACACCAAATGCAGGTGTCGCTTAGCGATGCGTGCGCTAGGGTACCGCCATGGATTCAGCTCCCGCGCACGCCGTTTCGGGGCGTCACGTGCTGTTGATCGAAGATAGCGAAGACAATCGGGAAATGATGCGCGAGCTCCTCGAGATGGAGGGTTTTCGCGTCGATGTCGCCGCCGACGGGGAGGACGGTATCCAGCTGGCGCTGGCGCTGCGTCCAGCGGTGGCGCTGGTCGACATCGGCCTGCCGACCCTGGATGGTTACGAGGTGGCGCGACGCGTGCGCGCTGCGCTGGGCACCGACATCACGCTGGTGGCGCTGACCGGCTACGGGCACCCAGAGGATACCGAGCGTGCCACCGCCGCCGGCTTCGATGCTCACTTGACCAAGCCTGTCGCGCTGGATCGACTCGCGGCCGTCCTGGCCGCGGTCTGACGGCGGCGCGCGCTACCAGCTTCCGGCGATCTGGATTCCGCCCGGTCCGGGCGCGATCCACGCCGACGCGTCGCCGTTGCTCGATTCGCCGCTGCTCGGGCCGACCGCGAACAGCACGATGCCCGCGACGCCAGCGAGGCCACCGGCGATCGCGCCGACCAGCCCGAGGGTCCACGGCGTCTTGGTCGCGTCGAAGGCGCTGTTGTCGTGCGCCTCGCGCGCGTCGTTCGCGCGCCGCGATTCCACGAACATCAACGCGCCGCCGCCCGCGCCGACGACCACGCCGCCCACCAACAACCCCAGCGCCAGTCCGTGGCCACCGCTGCGGGCATGCGCGGCCGGCTTCGGCGGCTCGGGAATCCGGTCGGGCGCGGCGCGCTCGACCGTGGTCGCGGCGCTGAGCTTGGGCACCTCGACGGTCAGCGTGTCGCCGCGCCGGGTGACCGACACCGACGTCGACCAGGGCTCGTAGCCGGGAGCTTCGGCGCGCACCAGGTGATCGCCGGGGTCGACGGGCAGCGTGGTCCCCCACGTCGCCTCGTCCAGGGTCACGCCGTCGCGGGTGACGACCAGGGCCGGCACCGGCATCGGCACGCGGACGACCAGCCGCACCAGCGCGGGCTCGAGCGCCTCTTGCCGGCGGTGGGCTTCGTCGGCGTCTTCGGCGCGGTTGGAACGCGTCGCCACCGCGGCCGCTTCGCCAAAGCGCGCCCAGGCGCTCGCGGTGCGGCCAATCTTCTCGTAGCAATCGCCGAGGTTCAGCAAGATGCCGACGCTCGAGTAGAGCTTGAGCGCCGCCTCGAGCTTGGGGCAGGCATCGGGGTACTTGCCGGCCTTCATCAAGCGTTTCCCCTCGGTGAACAGCGCGCGCGCGCCGGCCTGATCCTCGGCCTGCGCGAGCGCGCGCGATGAGATCGCGCTCGACGTGAGAGCCGCGAGCGCGACCACGAGAAACGCGACATGCGGCCGGCGGGGTCTACATTTCATCGTACGAAGAGTGCGCCGGTTTGGGCGGCGTCGGTTTGGGGAGCGGTGGCGTCTCGGCGGCCGGCGCTGCGCTGGTCATGGTGTTGCCCGACCCGCCCGGACCGCGCCGGCCGCTCGCGGTGTCGGCGCGTTTGCGCGCGTCGCGCGTGCGCGTCCTCTCGTCGCGCGCGTGCGTGCGCGCGGCGGTGGTGATCTCGGGCGCGCGCGGGGTCGCGGTCGGCGCGAGCGGCGCCAGCTCCAACTCGACCACGCGATCGCGGGTGGCGTCGATCTCGATCGTGCGCGGCACGCGTCCGGGCGCGCGCACCAACAGCTGGTGGTGGCGATCACCGCGCGGCAGCTTCAGCGGCAGACTCGGTGCGGCGTCGCCGTCGACCAGCACCTCGACGCCGGCCGGCAAACCTTGCAAGTCGATGGTCACCTCGTTGGGCGTCGCGGAAGGCGGGGGCGCCCGCCGCTGGTCCTGCGCTGCGCTCGGGGGATCGGGTTCGGCGGTCGTGGCGCTGGCGAAGATCTGCCCGCGCAGCGCCACCAGCGCACCGACGGCGCCGATGCCCACCACCGCGATCAGGAGCCTCGTCGCGCGCGCAAAGGACGATCGGCGCGGCGCGATCGCCTCCGCGGCTCTCTCGCCGACCGCGTTGCGAATGGTCGACGAACGGGCCTCGGTGGCAGCCCGTTGCACCGGCTCCGGCTCCGGCAGCACCCGCGTGCCCCCGGCCTGACCGACGCCGAACGGCGTGGTGCGCACCGGCGACAGCGCATCAGCCGCGGGGGTCGGCGCCGTGCTGCCAGAGGACGAGCCGCGCGCGATCGTGGGAAAGTGATCGGGCAGAACCGGAATGACGACCGGCTTGCGCGGGCGAACGTCGGGCGGCAACGCCCGGGTGCCCAGCGCGACCAGGCAGTCGGCGACCTCGCCTGCGACGACCTCCATCGTCTGCGGGCGATCGGCCGGCGACTTGGCGAGCATCTGCATCACCAGCCGATCCAGCACCGGCAAGATCGCCGGCACGCGCGCGCGCAGCGGCTCCGGCGCCTCCGACACGTGCGCCACGATCAGATCGCCCATGCCGTCGCGCACGAAGGGCGGCGTCCCGCACAGCATTTCGTAGAGAATGCAGCCGAGCGAATAGACGTCCGAACGGCCATCGACGACCTTGCTGCCGCCGCGGCACTGCTCGGGCGACATATAGGCCGGTGTTCCCAGCACCGCGCCGGTGCGCGTATGCGTCGCCGAGCCACGCTCGGCCAGCTTGGCGATGCCGAAGTCGAGCACCTTGGGCACGATGCGTGCGTCGCCGTTGCTGACCGACAGGAACACGTTGTCGGGTTTGAGATCGCGGTGAACGATCCCGGCGGCGTGCGCAGCGCCGACCGCCTGCGCGACCTGGCCCATGACCGCGAGCGCGAAGGGCACGTCGTCGACCAGCCCGCCGGCGCGCTCCAGGTAATCGGCCAGCGATTCGCCCTCGAGGTGCTCCATCACGATGTACGCCTGGCCTTCGCGTACGTCGCAATCGAGGATCTCGACGATGCCGGGGTGGCGGATCAACGACGTCGCGCGCGCCTCGGTGAAGAAGCGCTCGACGACCGAGTCATTGGCCGAGAGCTCGGGCAAGAGGACCTTGATCGCGGCGCGGCGGGCGATGCGGTGGTGCTGCGCGAGGTAAACCTGTCCCATCCCGCCTTGCCCCAACAGATGGAGCACCGTATATCCGCCGACGCGCGTACCTACCGTAATCACGTAGCATCCCTACCACGATTCAACGGGTGGACGGAGCCGGTCGGGAGAGGGTTTTCGACGCGTATGGCGGCTGCGTCAAGCCTCGCCCGCGCGCGCGCGATCCTCGAGAAAGGTGCGCAGATCCGACTCGTAGTGGCGGTGAAATCGTGCGCTGCGCACGCGGCGCAGCACGGCGCTGACGATCGCCAGCGCGGCGCCGAGCAGGACCGCCTCGCCGAGCGCGAACGCGCCGGCCGTGACCATGACCGAGAGCCGAAGCTGCGACGGCGACAGACCGGCGTTGTGCGCGAGAAACGCGTCGAGAGCGCGATCCGCCAGCGTGGCGACGGCGGCCGTCGCGAGCAGCAACGGCCAGAGCAGCAACCCGCGCCCGCGGCGCCCGATGCCGTGGAGCCGCGCCAGGTCGGCGGCATGGAACGCCACGCGGCTCGTGACCGGGTCGAGCGACGCGATCGCGCGCCCGCCCGCGGTCAGCGCGGCCAGGGGGCGCGCGCCCGCGGCGCCGTCGACCGGCACGGAAAACGTCGCGTCGGGTGGTTGCCAGAAGACCGGCACTCCCTCATGCGGTCGCAGCATCAGGCGTCGGCCGGAGCGACCGCTCGGTTCCAGCATGCCACGCGCGAACGAGACCGCGTAGCGCTGCTGAAACAGATCGACCTCGCGCGATCGCAATGATTGCGGCTGACCCGGCGCCACCGCCGGCCCGGCGATTCGCTCGCGGCGCAGTGCGAGCAGCAACGACAACGCCAGCGCGCCGAGACCGATCGCGGTCTCTCCAGCCTGCAACCGTTCGCGGACCAGCGACTCGAGCGGTGCCGAGCTCGCTCCGCCGTCGGCCGCTGCGGGCGTCGGTATGGCCAAGACAGCTGCCAGCGCCAGGCCGCTGGCGACGATGACGCGCATTTCCGTTCCTCGTCGGAGATAATACCCGGGTCATTCAACCGAATCCCAAAATCTCCTCCGTGACGTGGAAGCAAGCCTGCACGTACGCGTAACGTGAACGTAGACGTAGACGTAGACGTAGACGT
>CAZNCQ010000254.1:0-10686 GCA_964571275.1 uncultured Myxococcales bacterium | reverse complement strand
TAAGGCCAGCCGGTGTAGCTCTGCGCCACCAGCCGGCGCACACCCGACGCGCGCGCGGCGGCGACCAGGTTGTCGGTCGCGCGCGTGCGCAGCAGGTTGGTCATCGCGAAGCTGCGGTCGAAATGCTTGAAGTCGGTGACGCCCGACAGCGCCGTCGCCTCGTGGATGATGGCGTCCGCCCGCGACGCGCGGACCGCCAGCCGCACCGCCTCCGGGTCGAGCAGGTCGACGATGACCGCCTCGACCCCGATCTCGCGCAGCCGGTCAGCCTTGGCGGGGGAGCGCACGCTGGCCACGAGCGTATGTCCGCGTTCCTTGAGCTGGGGGACCAACCGCTGTCCGATCGCGCCTGTCGCCCCTGTGACGAAAATCCGCATGATGAGCTCCTTTGAGGTCGTTCACCCGGCAGGACGAAATGTGGACATCGGCTGTGACATGTCACGAGACGCGATAGGATTTCGTCTGCATGGGCATGAGCGAACAAGACGATCTGCGGCCGCTGTTGTTTTCCATCGCCTATCGAATGCTCGGGTCGGTGGCGGAGGCCGAGGACCTGGTGCAGGAGACGTTCGTGCGCTACCAGCAGGCGGGCGCCGAGGCCGTGGCTGAGTCACCGAAGTCCTACCTCGCGTCGATCACGACGCGGCTCGCGATCGATCATCTGCGCTCTGCGCGCGTGCGGCGCGAGACCTATCCCGGCCAGTGGCTGCCCGAGCCGATCGTCGAGGAGACGCCGGCCGACCTCGCCGAGACCGCCGATTCATTGTCGATGGCGTTCCTGGTCCTGCTGGAGCAGCTGTCGCCCGTCGAGCGCGCGGTGTTCCTGCTGCGCGAGGTCTTCGGTTACGAGTTCGACGAGATCGCGCGCACCGTCGGGCGCAGCGAAGTGAACTGCCGTCAGATCCTGGTCCGCGCGCGCGCGCACGTCAGCGAGCGGCGGCCGCGCTTCGAGAGCTCGCGCGAGAAGCGCGAGGAGCTGGCGCGACGCTTCTTCGCCGCCTGCCGCGACGGCGACCACGACGCGCTGCTGTCCCTGCTGTCCGCCGACGCCGCGGTCTACGGCGACGGCGGGGGCAAGGTCCACGCGGCGCCGGCGCCGATCGTCGGGCGCGAGCGAGTGGCCCGCGCGCTCGTCGCCTTCGCCAAGCAAGCGGCGTCGATGTCGCTTTCGTTCGGGCCAGCGTGGGTCAACGGCCAGCCCGGCGCCGTCTTTCACGATGGCGCCGGGCGCGCCGTCTGGGTCGTGTCGCTGGATGTCGTCGACGGCGCGATCGCCGCCGTGCGCTCGGTCTTGAACCCCGACAAGCTCGTGCACGTTCACTAGAGCCGCGCCCGAAGGCAGGCGGATTTCTGACTCAGGACACGAGGCCTGCTAACGTTCCCGCGTGCATCCCGCCCACCCCGATCTCGCGGCCCGACTACAAGGTCTGTTGAGCTGGCGTTCGCTGGAGGTTCTGATCTGGATCGCCGGCTCGCTCCTCGTGGGCGCGGGGCTGAGCTGGCTCACGCGCCTCTTGCTCAGGCGGATGGCGTCGCGCACCACCCACCGCTGGGACGACGCGATCATCGCGCGCCTCGGCGGGCCGCTGGCCGCGGGCTGGGCGCTGGCCGTCGGCTACATCGGGCTGTCGTTCCCCGACCTGTCCGCGTCGACCGAGGAGACCGCGCGGCGCGTGCTCAAGGGCTCGTTCATCGCGACGATCTTCTGGGTCCTGCTGCGCTCGATCGACGTCGCCGATCACCTGATCACCTCCTCGGCGTGGGCCAGTCAGCGGATGGCGTCGCGGTCGTTCGTCGCGCTCGCCGGCAAGGTGCTGAAGGTCGCCATCGCCATCGTCGGGACGGTGACCATCCTGTCGCAGGCGGGCTATCCGGTCGGCAGCCTCATCGCCGGCCTCGGCATCGGCGGCCTGGCGTTCGCGCTGGCGGCGCAAAAGACCGTCGAGAACGTGTTCGGCGCGTTCTCGATCGCCGTCGACGAGCCGTTCCGGCAGGGCGACTTCGTGAAGATCGACAACGTGCTGGGCACGGTCGAGAACATCGGGCTGCGCTCGACGCGCATCCGCACGCTCGATCGTACCCTCGTCGCGATCCCCAACGGCAAGCTCGCGGAGATGCGCACCGAATCGTACGCGGCCCGCGATCGGCTGCGCTTCGGCTGCACGATCAGCCTCGTCTATCAGACCACGGCCGAGCAGATACGACGCGTGCTGGCCGAGGTCGAGAGCGCGCTCCGCGCACATCCCAAGACCGCGCCCAATTCGGTGAGCGTCTGCTTCAAGGAGATAGCCGCCTCGTCGCTGGACATCGACGTCAACGCCGAGTTCGCGACCACGAACTGGAACGAGTTCCAGGTGATCCGCCAGGGGATCCTGCTGCAGTTCATGCAGATCGTCGAGAGCGCCGGGACCGCGTTCGCGTTTCCGACGCGCGCGGTGCAGTGGCTCGGCGAGCGGCCCGAGCGTCCCGAATCACCCAAGCGCCCGTAGGTGGACTTCCGGTGCCTGGCGCGGCGCGGACCTGAGCCGCGGGGCGGGGCATCGGACACCAATCCGGAAACGCCCGAAGTCTGGGCCCATCCCCGCGACGAGGTCTTCATGCGCGCGCTGAGGTCGACGATTGCCTGCGTCCTGTTGTTTGCGCCCGCGTGCGCGAGAGTGGCGCCCAGCCTGCCGATCGACCAGGGCGCCGGCGGCGGTGGTGGCAGCGGGGGTCCGACCGGCGAGGGCGGCGCGCGTTCGATGCCGCGCGACAGCGGCACGGGCGTCGTCATCGACACCGGCATGGGCGAGACCTGCGGCGCGTTCAACTTCAAGCCGACGCCCAAGACCGCGGTGCTGATGCTGGTGCTCGATCGCTCGGGATCGATGAAGAACAGCCTGCCCAACAACGCCGGCACGAAGTGGACGGTGGTGACCGCGGCGGTGAATCCCGCGATCAGCGGCACGCAGAACGGGATCCAGTGGGGCATGAAGACCGTCCCCGGGGATAGCGGCTGCGCGGTGGCGGCCGGGATCGACGTGCCGGTGGCGCCGATGAACGCCGCGATGATGTCGGCCAAGATCGGCATGACCACGCCCGACGGCGACGGCACGCCGACCGGCGACGGTGTCCTCGCGGCGTTCACCTACTTGCAGGGCCTGGCGAGCACCGATCCCAAGTACATTCTCCTCGCCACCGACGGAGATCCGACCTGTCCGGGCGACGGGATCACCTACGCGCTCCAGCAGATCACCACCGCGCACAACGCCGGCATCTCGACGTTCGTCATCGGCGTCGGCACCGGCCACGACTCGGGCACGAACCTGGACGCCATGGCAATCGCGGGTGGCCAGGCGCGGCCCGTGACCAACCCGCTCGACACCAAGTATTTCCCCGCCGACTCGCCCGACGAGCTGGCGATGACGTTGAAGGCCATCACCGGCCAGATCGCGAGCTGCGTCTTCAGCCTGGGGCAGCGGCCGCCCGACATGCAGTTCGTCAATGTCACGCTGGGCGCGACCGAGATCCCCTACGACGTCGCCGGCGTCGACGGCTGGCAATTCGTGGCGGGCGATACCTCTACGATCACCGTCGTCGGCGACTGGTGCGACCAGATCCAGTCGTCGCCGGAGGCGGTGGGGATCGTCTTTGGTTGCAAGCCGCCCATCATTCCGTAACGCCTTTGTTTGGGAGGATCGCAATGACTTGCCGCGGTCGGTTTCTTCGTTCGATGGGGCCCATGCTGGCGGCGGCCTGCGCGGTGGGCGCGGCGGGATGCGTCCAAGGAATGTCGCGCGAGATGGAGGGAACCGGCGGCGCAACGGGGACCGGAATGGGCGGCATGACCAGCGCGGCCGGCGGCAGCGGCGCGGGCGGCTCGGTCACCGGCGGCGGCGGCGCGCTCGGCGCGGGCGGCAAGACCGGCGCGGGTGGCGCGACCAGCGCCGGTGGGGCGACGGGGAGCGGTGGCGCGGGCGGCGTCTCGAGCGGGGCGGGCGGCGCCTCGACCGGCGTCGCGGGCCAGACCGGCACGGGCCAGCCCGCGATCCTCACCGCGTTCACCGATGACTTCGAGGACGGCAGCTTCACCGCGCCGCCCGCGAAGTGGCTGTCGACGGTGCGCAGCGACGGTGACGTGTCGCAGTGGGCGATCACCACCGACGGGACCAAGGTCGCGAGTCAGAGCCTGCCCGCCGACGAGACCGAGCTCGTGTCAGGCGACTATCGATGGACGGACTCGTCGATCGAAGCCAAGGTCAAGCTCATGACGCCTGACGCGCGCGCCGGCGTCTGCGTGCGCTGGAAGAACAAGGACAACAAGTACTGCGTCTACCTCGAGCAACTGGCCGACAACGGAGCCGGCGGTGCTTCCTGGGCGATGGAGCTGCGCATGCGCTCCGACCTCGGCAGCGCGTCGAGCTTGCCCAAGGTCAAATCGAAGGATCTGACGACGATGATCCCGGCGTCGCTCACCGACTGGAACACGGTGAAGCTCGAGGTCCACGGCAGCATGTACACGGCTTCACTGAACGGGATGATGGTGTTCCAGTTCGCCGACACCGCGAACCTGGTCACCACCGGCGGCATCGCGCTCGCGACCAACAACGGCGGCATCGCCGAGTTCGACGACGCGACGGCTACGCCGTTCTGACTGACGACCAGGAGCGCGGGCGCGGTGGTTGGGTGGGCGTCCAGATGAACGGTTCGCTGCCGTCGCGCCAGCTCGCGAAGTAGTCCATCAGATGACCGAAGACGCCCGAGAGCTCGGCGTCCTGAACGCTCGAGGCGGTGAGCAACCAATCGGTGGCCCGTGCGAGCCAGGCGCCGCGGGTGCGCGCACGGACCAGGTGCATGGCGGCCGCTCGAACGCTCCGTGCGCCGGCGACGGACGCGCTCCCCGGGTCCGGGACTCGCGGACCGGTGAGGACTTCCAGCCCGGCGCCGCCACCGAGCTTGGCGAGCCGGCTCAGGATCTCCTCGAGCGGCGCCGCCGCGCCGGTGTCCATCGAGACGGCGCGCGTCCAGCTGTCGCCGCCAAACGCCTCGAATGCGGTCACGAGCGCGCTGGCGGCAGAGGAGCGCTGGGAGGCGCGGGAACCGCGCCGGGCGTTGACGCTGGCGACCCGCCTCTCGCGGGGTCGTTCGGTCGGCGCGACCCGCGCGAGGATGCGCCACGGCGGATCGATGTAGATCCCGACGATGCTGCACGGGCCGATCTCGGGATCGCGGGACGTCTTCGTTCCCCGGTGGGCGAAGAGGTCGACCAGGCCATGCCGATCCCAGAGCCGGCGCACCGTGGCCCGGCTGACGCCACCGGCCCGCGCGACCGCCGCCACCGACTGCGCGTTTCCGCCGGCGCCGCGCGCGCGACCCGCGCGCAGGATCAGGTCCGCTCGCCGCCGGTCGATCTGACTGCGCCGGCCCGGCGACGTGAGCGACCGCAGCCCGTCAATACCTTGCTCTGCGTATCGCCTGCGCCAGAGATAGACCGTCTCCAGCGAGACGCCGAGATCCCGCGCGAGCGCGCGAGCACCTTGCCCGCCGGCGCTGGCGACGACGATGCGCGCGCGCATCCGGATCCGCGCGCCGAGCCGCGGGCTGCCCAGCCACGACAGCAACAGCGCTCGATCCTCTTCGCTCACCTCGAGGGGCGTCGTCTTTCTCATCGCGCCGATCCGCAGTGTCTTCTGTAGCGGAGATCGGTCGAGACGCACGATGGTTTTTTTCCGGACGCCAGTCTCCGAGCATCTTTGTTCTGGTTGTTTGCGGCCAGATCCGCGGTCGATTGCCGCCGTGGGGAGCGCGCGCGACGACGGCAAAAACGCCGTGAAAATGGCGCGGTTTTACCGGGCGGAAACGTTGTTTGCGCGCGATGCGAAGCCACAACGAGCCGCGAGCAGAAATATCTCGCGCCTATCTTTGTTACCGCGCCTTGACCATCATTTAACCCTCTCGTCGGTGAGCGACCGCTAGAGTCCGGTCAACCACCACGGAGGACACGAAGATGAAAGCTGGTTCGGTTAGGATTCCGGCACTGGTCGCGCTCTCGGCTCTCGCTCTCACGCCCGTCACGTGGGCTGGCCCACCGACGCCGCAGGTCGATTCCACTGGTCTCGCGGTGACCGACACCGAAGTCACCGTCGGACAGCTCCACTCCGCGACCGGAACGATGGCGATCAGCGAGACCGGGTCGATCCAGGCCGAGCGCCTCGCCATCGAACAGATCAACGCCAAGGGTGGCGTGCTCGGACGCAAGATCAAGATCATCCAGGAAGACGGTGCCAGCGACTGGCCGACGTTCGCAGAAAAGGCCAAGAAGCTATTGACCAACGACAAGGTGGCTGCCGTGTTTGGTTGCTGGACCTCGGCTTCGCGCAAAGCGGTGTTGCCGGTATTCGAGCATGAAAACGGAATGCTCTATTACCCAACCTTCTATGAAGGACTCGAGCAGTCAAAGAACGTGATCTATACCGGCCAAGAAGCGACCCAACAGATATTGGCCGGTCTCGACTGGCTCGCGAAGGAGAAGAAAGCCAAGACATTCTATCTCATTGGCTCCGACTATATCTGGCCGCGCACGTCCAACAAGATTGCCCGCAAGCACATCGAAAACGTGTTGCACGGTACGGTCGTCGGTGAAGAGTACTATCCGCTCGGTCACACGCAGTTCGGTTCGCTGATCAACAAGATCAAGCTGAAGAAGCCCGACGTGGTGTACGCGATCATCGTGGGCGGCAGCAACGTGTCGTTCTACAAGCAGCTCAAGGCGGCCGGGGTGACCGCGGACAAGCAGACCTTGCTGACCATCTCGGTGACCGAGGACGAGCTCCTGGGCATCGGCGGCGAGAACATGGTCGGGTTCTACGCGGCGATGAAGTACTTCGAGAGCCTCGACAACTCGAACAACAAGAAGTTCGTCGCCGACTTCAAGAGCAAGTACGGCGACAAGAGCGTCATCGGCGACGTCACGCAGGCGGCCTACCTCGGTCCGTGGCTCTGGAAGGCCGCGGTCGAGAAGGCGGGCAGCTTCGACGTCGACAAGGTGGCGGCGGCCTCGCCCGGGATCGAGCTCAAGACCGCGCCCGAGGGTTACGTCAAGGTTCACAAGAACCACCACCTGTGGAGCAAGCTGCGCATCGGCCGCGTGCGCGCCGACGGACAATACGACGTGCTCTATGAATCGAACCTGATCGAGCCGAACCCCTTCCCCAAGGGTTACCAGTGAGCTGACGCCCGAGCGCGAGAGGCGATACCAGTATTGTCGAACGTCGAAGAGAGGGAAGACATATGGGCGGCTATTCGCTGACCGAGCTGAAGTCGATCCTGGTCATGCAGGGGTTCAACGGGCTGAGCCTCTTCTGCGTGCTTCTGTTGATGGCCCTGGGGCTGGCGATCATCTTCGGCCAGATGGGCGTCATCAACATGGCGCACGGCGAGTTCCTCACCATTGGCGCGTACACGACCTACGTTCTGTCGACCGCGAGCGCAAAGTACGCGCCCTGGTTTCACAACTACTACTTCCTCTTCGCGGTCGTCGCGTCGTTCGTGATCGCAGCCGCGGTCGGTTACATCGTGGAGCTGTTGTTGATCCGGCAGCTCTACAAACGGCCTCTCGATACGTTGCTGGCGACCTGGGGATTGAGCCTGATCATGCAGCAGGCCTTTCGCTCGATCTTCGGGGCAAAGGAAGTCAGCGCCACGTTGCCGGACTGGTTGATGGGGTCGCTCAAACCGACCGAAAACATCGACATCCCCATCAACGGCCTGTTCGTCATGGGGATAACCATCGTCTTGACGGGGCTGCTGGTCTTCCTGCTCTTCCGGTCGCGCTGGGGCCTCAGCGTGCGCGCGACGATGCAGAACCGTGAGATGGCGGGCGCGGTCGGCATCAACACCCAGAAGGTCGATCGCCTCACCTTCGCCCTCGGCTGCGGCTTCGCCGGAATCGCCGGCGCCGCCTTCACGACAATCGGGTCGACCGGCCCGACCAGCGGGTCGCTCTACATCGTCGATACCTTCCTGGTCGTGGTCTTCGGCGGCGCGCAGAGCCTGGTCGGAACCATCGCCTCGGCGTTCACGATCGCCCAGGCCCAATCCACCACCGAATTCTTCCTCACCGGATCGGTGGCCAAGGTGCTGACCCTGTCGGCGGTGATCATCATCTTGATGCTGCGGCCGCAGGGCCTGGTGTCGATGAAGGTGCGGCGATGATCGGCGCGGCGCTCGAGAAGCTGTTCGGCGGCAAGCGCTACGCGTTCGGCGTGGCGGTGCTGGCGGTGCTGATCTTCCTGGTCTTTCCCGCGACGTTCGACAGCTTTCGCCTCAACCTGATCGGCAAGTACCTGACCTACGCGTTCGCCGCGCTGGGGTTGGTGCTGTGCTGGGGCCAGGGCGGCATCCTGAGCCTGGGACAGGGCGTGTTCTTCGGCCTCGGCGGCTATTGCATGGCGATGTTCCTGAAGCTGGAGGCGTCCGACCCGGTCAGCACCGCGATCCAATCGACGCCGGGAATCCCCGACTTCATGGACTGGAACCAGATCACGCAGCTGCCTACGTTCTGGCGGCCGTTCCACAGCCTGACCTTCAGCCTGTTCGCGGTCATTGCCGTGCCCTGCCTGCTGGCGCTGATCATCGGGACCGCGATGTTCAAGCGCCGCGTCGGCGGCGTCTACTTCGCGATCATCACGCAGGCCATCGCCGCGATCCTCGGCATCCTGATCATCGGGCGACAGGGGTGGACCGGCGGCGTCAACGGCATCACCGATCTGAAGACGCTGCACGGCTGGGACATCCGCACCGATCACGCTCGCTACGTCCTCTACTTCGTCAACGCCGTGCTCCTGTTCGCGGCGATTGGCCTCTGTCGCTGGATCCTGAGCACGAAGATGGGACGGCTGTTGCTGGCGATGCGCGACAAGGAAGAGCGGGTCCGTTTCTCCGGCTACGACGTCGCCAACGTCAAGGTGTTCGTCTTCGTCATGGCGGCTGGGCTGGCGGCGGTCGGCGGCGCGATGTTCACGCTGCAGGTCGGGTTCATGTCGCCCTCGTTCGTCGGCATCGTGCCCTCGATCGAGATGGTGGTCTTCGCCGCCGTCGGCGGGCGCGAGTCGCTGGTGGGCGCGGTCTACGGCTCGCTGCTGGTGAACTGGAGCAAGACGTACTTCTCCGAGAAGTTCCCGCAGCTCTGGCTGGTCCTGATGGGCGCGCTCTTCATCGGCGTGGTCAAGGTCTTCCCGAAAGGGCTGGCCGGTCTCTACGAGTCACACGGGCGCGCTTGGTTGGCGTCGGCGCGCGAACGGTTGGGCCGCCTGCTCTCTCCGAGTCGGCCGTTGCCGCCGGCCGGCGCGGTGACCGTGGTGCCGGCGGTCTCCACCGAGAGGCATGAGCCATGACCACCATCGTCGATGCCTACGCGCCGGTCTCGGCAGCATCCTCGGTGGCGGCGCCGGCCGAGCCGCCCGACAAAGCGCGGCGCCCGATGCAGGACTACTTGCTGTCGGTCGAAGGGCTGACAGTCTCGTTCGACGGATTCAAGGTCGTCGACGATCTGTCGCTGGCCGTCGAGCCCAACGAGTTGCGCGCGGTGATCGGTCCCAACGGCGCGGGCAAGACCACGCTGCTCGACCTGATCTCGGGACGCACGCGCGCGACGTCGGGCAGCATCATGTTCAAGGGGCGCGAGATCCGGGGCCTGCGCGAGCACGAGATCGTTCGCGCCGGCATCGGCCGCAAGTTCCAGACGCCGTCGATCTACGAATCGCTCACCGTGTTCGAGAATCTCGAGATGTCGTACCCGGGCGGTCGCAGCGTCTTCGGCTCGCTCGCGTTTCGGCGCACGCCCGAGGTCATCGCGCGGGTCGAGGAGGCGGCGGA
This sequence comes from uncultured Myxococcales bacterium, assembly GCA_964571275.1. Lineage (GTDB taxonomy): Bacteria > Myxococcota_A > Polyangia > Fen-1088 > Fen-1088 > DASRQZ01. The sequence continues at coordinate 831 of CAZNCQ010000254.1, read as the reverse complement.
CACGATCTTCCTGGCAGACCTGTTGAACCGACCCGCCGACGGGCTCAGCCACGGCCAGAAGCAGTGGCTCGAGATCGGCATGCTCCTGATCCAGAACCCGGATCTCCTGATGCTCGACGAGCCGGTCGCGGGGATGACGCCGTCCGAGCGTGACAGCACCGCCGAGCTCCTGAACCGGCTCAGCGCCACGCACGCGCTGATCGTCATCGAGCACGATATGGAGTTCGTGAAGAACATCGCGCACCGGGTGACGGTGCTGCACCAGGGAAAGTGGCTGGCCGAAGGCAGCATGGATTTCGTCCAGAACGATCCCAAGGTGATCGAGGTCTACCTGGGTCATTGAGATCGCCGCCCCGGAAGGAGCCCAAATGTTGGAAGTGACCGATCTGCGAGTCAGCTACGGGCAGAGCGAGGTGATCCACGGCCTCAGCCTGAGCGCCGAGCCGAAGAAGATCCTTGCGGTGATGGGACGCAACGGCACCGGCAAGAGCACGTTGTTCCGGGCGTTGATCGGCCTTTTGCCCACCCGAGCGGGCAGCATCAAGGTGGGCGGCGTCGAGATCAGCAAGAAGGAGAGCTTCGAGCGCGTCGCCGAGGGCGTCGCCTATGTTCCGCAAGGGCGGATGATCTTCTCGACGCTCACCGTGCTCGAGAACATCGAGACCGGCCTGAACCGCGAGCGCGCGCGCAAGATCCCGAAACGGATCTTCGATCTGTTCCCCGTGCTCTGGGACATGCGCAAACGGCGCGGCGGCAACCTGTCGGGCGGCCAGCAGCAGCAGCTGGCGATCGCGCGCGCGCTGGCCAGCGAGCCGCGCGTGCTGCTGCTCG
>CAZNCQ010000253.1:0-10718 GCA_964571275.1 uncultured Myxococcales bacterium | reverse complement strand
CCTCGAGCAGCGTGGGGCCCGAGAACCAGGGAGTCTTCTTCCCTCGCGCCGCGAGGTTCTCGCCTTCGATGGCCGAGATGGGGACGAACTGCCGCGGCGACACCGCGCCGATGCTCTCGAGGAACGCGCGGTACTCCTTCTCGATGCCCTCGAAGTGCTTCTGGTCGTAACCGACCAGGTCCATCTTGTTGACGCACACGACGACCTGCCGGATCCCGAGCATCGCCAGGATGTAGCCGTGGCGGCGGCTGTTCTCGCGCACGCCCTCTTTCGCGTCGATCACCAGCACGGCGGCCTCGGCGCGCGCCGCGCCCGAGATCATGTTCTTCAGGAACTCGATGTGCCCGGGCGCGTCGATGATGATGTAGTCGCGCTTGTCGCTCTTGAAGAAGCAGCGGGCGGTGTCGATGGTGATGCCCTGGTCCTGCTCGTCGATGAGCGCGTCGAGCAGGAACGCGTACTCGAACGGCTTGCCGGTGCGCTCGCACTCGCGCCTGACCGCGTCGAGCTTGCCCTGCGGCAGCGCGCCGGTGTCGGCGAGCAGCCGGCCCACGACCGTGCTCTTGCCGTGATCGACGTGCCCGACGATCACGACGTTCATTTGATCGCGCTGCGCTTCAGCCACCGCGCGATTCCATATCACGAGTCACGAGGCACACGGTCGATTACATGTATCCGTCGCGGCGCAGCTCTTCCAGGCCGTGCTTGCCGTCCTGCAGGCGGCCCGAGCGCTCGGCGATGTTGCGCAGCTTGCCGCTCTTGAGCTCGACGATGATGTCGTCGACGTTCTTCGCCGTGCTCTGGATCGGCGCCTGGCAGGGGCCGCAGCCGAGGCTGCGATAGCGCGTGCCCTTGCCCTGGTCGTAGTACAGCGACACGGTCGGGATCTTCTCCTGCTTGATGTACTCCCAGATGTTGAGCTCGGTCCAGTCGAGCAGCGGATGCACGCGCACGTGCGTCCCGGGCGCGAAGTCGGTCTTGAACTGGTTCCAGAACTCGGGCGGCTGGTCGCCGACGTCCCAGGCGTTGTTCTTGTCGCGCGGCGAGAAGTAGCGCTCCTTCGAGCGGCTGCCCTCCTCGTCGGCGCGCGCCCCGACGATCACGCCGGTGTACGGCTCGCGATCGGGGTCGGGCTCGTACTTGCCGGTGTCCAGGTCGAGGCGCATGCGCAAGCCGGTCCCCTGTAGCGTGGCCTTGAGCGCGTCGCGCTTGAGGATGCCGCAGCAGTCGACGCGGGACAGCTTGTCGGGGTGGCCGTCGGGCAGATGCTGCGTCGCCGGGAACGTACGCCCCTGGCGGATGGCCTCGGCGTCCTGACCGACGATCATCGTCAGGCGATACTCACGCGCGAGGCGGTCGCGGTACTCGATCATCTCGGGCAGCTTGTAGCTGGTGTCGATGTGCACCAGCGGGAACGGGATGTGGCCGAAGAACGCCTTGCGCGCGAGCCACAGCAGCACCGTCGAGTCCTTGCCGATCGACCAGAGCATGCACAGGCGCTCGAAGTGTCGAAACGCTTCGCGAAAGATGTAGACGCTCTGCTGCTCGAGCTCGTCGAGGTGGGTCATGCGCAAGGGGTGGTCTTGTCATATCCAAGACGCTGAGTCCAGCATCGAAGACAGGTGGCGTTCCGGGGCTAGTTCGGGGCCGCGAGCAGCTCGCGCTCCGCGTCGCGCAGCGTCTGCTTCCATTCGGGATCGCCGGGCACCGCAGCCACCGCGCGGCGATACAGCTTCACGGCGTCGCCGATGCGGCCGATGCGCCGCAGATGGTCGCCGTAGTCGACCAGCGTCTGGTGGCAGCCGTCGCGGTCGTTCCTCAACGCCGCCTCGAACAGCTCCGCGGCGCGCGCCGTGTGGCCGGCGTAGCCGTGCTCGACCGCGGCCTGATGCAGCGCCCAATGGTCCTCTGGCTCGACGCGCAGCGCGTGGTCGTACGACTCCGCCGCCTCGCTGTGACGCTCCATCTCCGCATAAATGTCGCCGCGGATCGCTGCCAGGAAGAACGGGTCGCCGCCGCGATCAGCCGCCGCGGTGATCGACTCCAGCGCCTCCAGCGTGCGCCCCTGTTCCAGCAGCACCTGCGCCAGCTTGGCGTAGCCGAGCCCGTAGGTCGCGTCCATGTCGACCACCTTGCGGAACGCGATCTCCGCGCCCTTGAGATCGCCCGCCTCGAGGTTCGCATCGCCGAGCTCGCGCCAGCCTTCGACCAGGAACGGATCCAGCTCGGTCGCGCGGCGCGCCGCCTCCAGCGCGCCACGATCGCGGATCGCGTTCAGCGCCTCGGCCAGCAGCGCATGCGCCGAGCCGAGCTCGGCGGCCGGTCCCGGCGCCACCGCCGCGCGCGCCTCGCGCACCGCCTGATCGGGTCGCCCCGCCTCGAGCGCCTCGCGCGCGCGCTGCAGGCTCTTGAGGCCGACGAGCAGCGGCGGCGTGCGCTGCTTCAGCTTCACGGCGTCGGTGTCCTCGGGAACCAGCGCCAGCACGATGCGCAACGCGAGATCGATCGTCGCCGCCGACTGCTCGGCGGCGATCGCCTGCAGCGCCTCCGCGCGCCAGAACGCGGCGGTGGCCGACGCCGCCGCGCCGAGCACGCGGCGCGCGCTGGCCATCGCGCCCGCGTCGCCGCGCTCGGAGGCGAGCACGTACACCAGCGCCGCCGCGTCCAGGCGCGCGTCGTCGTCGCGGGCCGTGAGTGGCTCGAGCGCGATCGCGTCCTCGAACGCGCGCGTCGCCGCGGTCCAGTCCTCGTGGCGGACCGCGCGCATCCCCAGCGTCAGCAGCAGCGCCGGCGTGGGAGGCAGCGCCGCGCGCAGCGCCGAGGTCAGCGTCGCGTCGATGTCGTCGAGCCGTCCCGCCTGCTCCTGCAGATCGGCGAGCGTGAGCCAGTGATCGGCCAGGCCCGGATCGCGGCGGCAGCGCTCGTGCGCGAGCGCCACGGGATCGGCGTCGGGGCGCGCAGCGGCCGCCAGCTCGGCGGCCAGCACGTGCAGGAAGCGCAGAAACGACGTGCCAACGCGATCGACGCCACGCTCGCTCACCTCGACGACGGGCCACTCGCCGTCCGTGGTGGCCTCTTCGGCATCGAGCGCGAACCGCCGCCCCGCGCGTTCCATCACCGGCCACAGCCCGGCCGGCCAAGAGGATGACGGTGACGGCAACGGCGCGCGACCACCCTCACGTTCGGATTCCGCGCGCCGCTGCGACGACTCGGCGAGCGTGAGGATCTTGATCTCGGAGCCGAGGACGCCGCCGTCGTGCGCGCTCAGGAATGCCGCAAAACCGGGTGGCGCCCAGCGCCCCATGACCGCCTGAAATCGCGCGGCCGCATCGGAGCCGGCTCCCGGAAACAGCGAAGCCCCCGGAAGCGCAGAGACTTCGCGCTCGAGCTCACCGATGAGGGTCTTGGCGGGGTCGACCATTTCGTATGTCTAGCACGACGCGCCCGCGCGCAAGGCGCGTCTCCCTTCTCCCCACATTTGCGTCCAAGCGCCGCGAGCGTGGTCGACGCGGCGGGCGACGGGCTCCTCCGAGACGTGATGACGATAGGACGAAGACAAAACGACGACGAGCATACGAACTTTAGGAGAATCGTTTCAGTACTGCAGAAAACTCACGCAAGCGACCAGAAAAGAGAGAAACTCAGGCGAATCGAAATGGGTCGGATCCTCCTCTGCGACGACGAAGACTCGCTGTGCCGAAGTCTCGGGCGCATCCTGCGCTCGGCCGGGCATGACGTCGTGGCCGTCGATGGTCCCGGCGGATACGCGCGGCTGCGGCAAGAACGCTTCGACCTGATCCTGACTGATATCCGGATGCCGGGCGTCAACGGCTTCGAGATCCTCGCGGCGGCCCGGACGCACGCGCCGGGGACGCCGGTGATCGCGATGAGCGGCAGCGCCGAGATCCCCGACGCGGTGAAGGCCATGCACGCGGGCGCGCGCGACTTCCTGATCAAGCCGTTCGAGATCAAGGCGCTCGAGGAATCGGTCGCGAACGTGCTGAAGCCGTCGACACCCGAGGTGACGCCGCCGGACCCGATCGTCTGGCGCGACCACAACGCGCCCTGGATGCTCGGCAACGATCCCGCGATGGTGCCGGTCTTCAGCCTGCTGTCGCAGGTCGCGGACACGCGGTGCACGGTGCTGATCACCGGCGAGTCGGGCACCGGCAAGGAGCTGGCCGCGCGGTCTCTGCACGCGGGCTCGGCGCGCGCATCGAAGCCGTTCGTCGCGGTGAACTGCGCGGCGATTCCGCCGTCGCTGGTGGAGTCGGAGCTCTTCGGTCACGTCAAGGGCGCGTTCACGGGCGCGACGACGTCGCGTGTGGGACGCTTCGCCCAGGCCGATCGCGGCACGATCTTCCTCGACGAGATCGGCGAGATGGAGATGGGCGTGCAGGCCAAGCTGCTGCGCCTGATCCAGGACGGGGAGCTGTTTCCCGTCGGCGAGGAGACCGCGCAGAAGATCGACGTGCGCATCCTGGCCGCGACCAACCGCAACCTGGAGCGCGAGGTGGCGGCGACGCGCTTCCGCGCCGATCTGTACTGGCGGCTGAACGTGATTCCGGTCGAGATGCCAAGCCTGCGCGCGCGGCCGACCGATATCACCCGGCTGGCGGAGCACTTCCTGACGCGCGCCAACGAGCGGCACCGGCGGCAGGTCACGGGATTGGATCCGCAGACGATGGCGGCGCTACGCGGTTATCCGTGGCCGGGAAACATCCGGGAGCTCGAGAACGTCATCGAGCGGCTGGTGATCGTCAAGGGGAGCGGCACACTGATGCCCGCGGATCTGCCGCCCGCGATCCGCACGCCGCGCGAGGTGACGCCGTCGGCCTCGCCGCTGCCCGAGCTGCCGACGAACGGGACGGATCTGCGCGCGATGCTGGAGGCGGTCGAAGAGCGGATGATCGGCGAGGCGCTCGAGCGCACCGGCGGCAACAAGAACCGCGCGGCGGAGCTGCTGGGCTTGAACCGCACGACGCTGGTCGAGAAGCTGCGCCGGAAGCGCGGCGTGACGCCCCCGCAAATTTGAGCGGCGACCGTCGCCCGCCCGCAAGGCCTGCCCTCTCCCCGACCCGCTCCCGGCGGACCGGGCGAGGGTGACGTTGGCGTCGAGCGCCTCGCACACGCCTCTCCGGGCCCCTCGCCCCCGTCTGCGAGGGAGAGGGGGCCGCGATTGTCTACGGCGCGCGCTACGTCAGCTTGGGCAGCGCCTCGGCCATGCGCCTCACGCCCTCTTCGACGTTCTTCATCGACGTCGCGTACGACAACCTCACGAACCCTGGCGCGCCGAACGCCGAGCCCGGCACCACGGCCACGCGCGCGCCCTCGATCAGGTACTCGCACAGCTGGCCGTCGTTCTCGATCTTCTTGCCGTCGGGCGTCTTCTTGCCGATGAACGCGCTCAGGTCCGGGAACGCGTAGAACGCGCCCTTCGGCTCGACGCACTTCACGCCCGGGATCTCGCGCAGGCCCTTGACCATGACCTTGCGCCGCTTGTCGAACTCCTGGCGCATCATCTCGAGGTCCGTCGTCGGACCCTCGATCGCCGCCAGCGCCGCCGCCTGCGCCATCGACGCCGCGTGCGTCGTCGACTGGCCCTGCAACGTCGCCATCGCCTCGACCACCTCTTTCGGCGCCGCCGTGAAGCCGACGCGCCAGCCGGTCATCGAGAACGCCTTCGACACACCGTCGATGATGATCGTGTGCGCCCGCACCTCCGGGCTGATGGTCGCCGGCTGGAAGAACTTCGCATCTCCGTAAAGCAGCGTGCGATAGATGTCGTCGGTCATCAGCCAGATGTCGTGCTCGACCGCCAGCTTGGCCAGCCCGCGCAGCGTCGCCTCGTCGTAGACCGCGCCGGTCGGGTTCGACGGCGAGCAGACCAGGATGATCTTGGTGCGCGGCGTGATCGCCCGCGCCACGTCTTCGACCCGCACGCTGAAGTTCTCGTCGGCCGACGTCGGCACGTTGACCGGCCGCCCGCCCGCCAGCTTGACGATGTCGTTGTAGCTGACCCAGGCGGGCGTCGGGATCACGACCTCGTCGCCCTCGTCGACCAGCGCATGGATCGCGTTGTAGAGCGACTGCTTCGCGCCCGAGCTCACGATGATCTCCGACACGTCGAAGGTCAGGCCGTGCGCCTTGCCCAGCCAGGCCGCGACCGCTTTGCGCAGCGGGATCGTCCCCTCGACCAGCGTGTACTTGGTATCGCCGGCGTCGAGCGCCTTCTTCGCCGCCTCCTTGATGTGCACCGGCGTATCGAAGTCGGGCTCACCCGCTCCGAAGCTGATGACGTCGATCCCCTTGGCCTTCAGTGCCTTCGCCTTCGCAGACACGGCCAGGGTGGGCGAGGGCTCAATCACGGACAATCTTCGCGCCAGCTTCACGGACCTGCTCCTTTCAGTTTCTTCGCCCGCAGGGCCGAGACCACGGACGACGGAACCATCCGCGACACATCCCCACCCATGAGGGCCACTTCTTTTACCAGAGAAGAGGAAACATAAAAGCTCTCCTCGCTGGTCATCAGAAACACCGTCTCGATCTCGGGCGCCAGATGGCGGTTCATGTGCGCCAGCTGGAACTCGTACTCGAAGTCAGCCGCGGCGCGTAGGCCGCGGATCACGACCCCGGCGTTGCGCCGCTTGACGTAGTCGACCAGCAAGCCCTGGAAGGCGTCGACCTCGATGCGCGCGTCGGCGCCCAGCGCGTCGGTGATCATCGCGCGCCGCTCCGCGAGCGAGAACAGCGGCTCCTTGCGCACGTTCTCGGCCAGCGCGACCACGACGCGGTCGAAGATCTTCAGCGCGCGGCGCAGGATGTCGGCGTGCCCATTCGTGATCGGGTCGAAGGTCCCCGGGTATACGGCGAGCGTGCTCATGGGGGCTCCGGCGCGTGGCCGCCGGAGGTTACAACATCACCGGTCGGAGCTCCAACGACGAGGTCACGAGTCGGAGCTCCTGAACGACGAGGTCACGGGTCGGAGCGTCTGAACGACGAGGTCACGAGTCGGAGCTTCTGAAGAACGAGAGCTCGGTGTCACCGTAGTGACGCCGATCGGTGAGAAACAGGCCGCCCACCGACCCCGGCTGATGACGCCGGTCGTGCTCGACGATCACGACCGCGCACGGGGTCAGAAGCTCGCCGCCCGACAGCTCCGCCAGGACACCCTCGGTCTCCTTCGCGTAGGGCGGATCGAGGAACACCCAGGAGAACTGCTCGCCGGTCGAGGCCAGCCGCCGCAGGGCGGCGCAGACCTCGGCGCCAACGACGCTCGAGCGGTCCTCCAGCCCCAGCTCACGCAGGTTGCGGCGCAGCGCCACCAGCGCTCCGTGATCGCGCTCGACGAAAACCGCGCGCCGGGCGCCCCGCGACAGCGCTTCCAGCCCCAGCGCGCCCGTGCCTGCGTAAAGATCGAGCACGCTGCCATCCGGTGGAGGTCCAAGAATGTTGAAGATCGCTTCTCGTACCTTCGCTGCCGTCGGCCGGGTCTGAGCGCCTCGTGGAGCTCGGAGCCTCCGCCCACGATCCGACCCGCCAGTGAGCCTCATTACGGCCCTCTTACTACCTCGCGCTTCCCTCCAGGTCAAATCGAAGCCCGGCACGGAGCCGGACCACGGCGCCGACGACGACGCGCACGGCTGCCGAACACACACACATGGACGGACCCGTTGGGGAAAACCCCAAATCATCAATGTAGCCTGAGGCTTAAGCGATGGTATCTGATACACTGACAACGAATTTTATGGCGCAGGCAGGAGCTTTCTTCGACGTCGACCGAACCCTGGTGGCTTGCAACACGGGGCGGCTGTTCCTGAAGGATCTGCGCCGGCGCGGTGAGATCTCGTTCGGGCGCGCGTTGCAGGCGATGGTTTGGATGCTCAAATATCATCTATCCCTAATTGATCTCGACGCGGTGGCCGCGATCATGGCCGGACAGATGCGCGGCTGGTCGGAGCAAGACTTCGCTGAGCGTTGCAAGCGCTGGGTCGAGGACGAGATCCTGCCCCTGCTGCTGCCCAGCGCCCTGCGCCAGATCGAGCACCACCGGCAAGAAGGCCACCTGCTGGCGATCCTGTCGTCTTCGGTGAGCTATGTGACCCGCCCGATCGCCGATACGCTGGGCCTGGACGAAGTGCTGTCGACCCAGTTCGAGGTCGCCGACGGAGCGTTCACCGGGCGCCTCATCGGCCCGGCCTGCTTCGGCAAGGGCAAGGTTCACTGGGCGGAAGAAATGGTGGCCCGGCGGTCGATCGACCTCGGCTCCAGCTGGTTCTACACCGATTCGTATAGCGACCTGCCGATGCTGGAGCGGGTCGGGCATGGCGTGGTGGTCAACCCGGACCCGCGCCTCAAGCGCGCGGCCAAACGGCGCGGCTGGCCAGTGCAAAACTGGCAGGAGGCACACGTATGAGCGTCTATTCGGCCCCTTGGTATACGCCGGCGGTTCAGCGCCTGCTCGATCTCGCACTGGAAGAGGACGTCGGCCGCGGTGACGTGACCACCGCGTCCGTGATCGACGAGTCCCAGGAGGCGGAGGGCGACATCACCGCCGGCGAGCGCCTGGTCGTGTGCGGCCTGGGCGTCGTCGAGGCGGTCTTCACCCGGTTCGACTGGCGGACGCGCGTGCGCATGAAGGTCGCCGACGGCGACCCGGTGGCGCCGACCACGACGGTCGCGACCGTGCGCGGGCCGGCGGCGGCGTTGCTGGCGGGTGAGCGGACCGCGCTCAACTTCCTGCAGCGCCTGTCCGGCATCGCGACGCTGACCCAGGCGTTCGTGGGGGCGGTCGAGGGCGCCAAGCTGCGCATCACCGACACGCGCAAGACCATGCCGGGCGCCCGCGCGCTGGAAAAGTACGCCGTGCGTATCGGCGGCGGCGGCAATCACCGCGCGGATCTGTCATCCGGGATCCTGATCAAGGACAACCACGTCGCGCTCTGCGGCTCGGTGCGCGAAGCCGTGCGCCGCGCGCGCGCGGTGGCCCCGCACAGCCTGCGCATCGGCGTCGAGGTCGACACGCTCGCGCAGCTCGAGGAGGCGGTCGAGGCCGGGGCCGAGGTCGTGCTGCTCGACAACTTCTCGACCCGCGACCTCAGCGAAGCGGTGCGCCGCGTGCGCGACCGTGCGCCGCGCATCGTGCTGGAGGCGTCGGGCGGCGTGACCCTCGACCGCATCCGCGAGATCGCCAAGACCGGCGTCGACGTGATCTCGATCGGCGCGATCACCCACTCGGCGCGCGCGGTCGACTTCTCGTTCTCGGTGCGGCCGGCCGAAGCCGGACGCGGCTCCGGGGACCGCTAGACACCCGCGACATTGGCTGGGTCGTTCGAGCCGCTCGACGCCGCGCGGATCGCGCGGGCGCTGACCACGCGGTGGCTCGGGCGGCCGTGCGAGTGTCTGGCGTCGTGCGGATCGACCAACGACGTGGCGGCGGCGCGCGGCCGGGCGGGCGCCGCCGAAGGCTTGGTGGTCATCACCGACGAGCAGACCGGCGGGCGCGGGCGGCTCGGACGCGCGTGGCACGCGACGCCGGGCGCGAACCTCACGTTTTCGGTTCTCCTGAAGCCCGCGAGGCCGCCGGTCGAGGTGCCACCCCTGACGCTGCTGGCGGGGGCGGCGGTCGCGGGGGCGCTCGAAGCCCTCGGCGTGCATCCGCAGCTGAAATGGCCCAACGACGTGCAGCTGGTGACCCACGGCGCTCCTCGAGGCACTCCCCAACCGGAGTCCCCGAAGAAGATCGCGGGCATCTTGACCGAGATGGCGAGCGAAGGCGATCGCGTCAGTCACGTCGTGGTCGGCATCGGGCTCAATGTCAATGAGACGGCGCTGCCATCCGATCTGGCCGACCGCGCGACTTCGCTGGCGCTGGCGACCGGGCGCGCCTTCGACCGGGTCGAGGTGCTCTCGGAGATCCTGGAGGTGCTCGAGCTCGCGTATGACGATTTTCGGAGGCGCGGCACCGAGGCGGCGGTGGACTGGTGGTCGCGCTACGGCGCCATCGGCACGCGCGCGCGCGTCCGTGTCGGCGAGCACGATCTCGAAGGCGTGGTCCAGGGCCTGGACCCCGACGGCGCGCTCCGCATCGCTGCCGATGACGGCCGCGTCCATCGCGTGGTATCAGGGGAAATCACATGAACGCGTTCCAAGCGGCGATTCTGGGGTTGGTCCAGGGCGTGACCGAGTTCTTGCCGATCTCGTCGACCGCCCATCTGCGCATCGTGCCCGCCATCGCGGGCTGGGACGACCCGGGCGCGGCGTTCACCGCCGTTCTGCAGCTGGGGACGCTGGCCGCGGTGATCGTGTTCTTCCTGGGTGAGCTCGTCCGCATGCTGCGCGCCGCGCTCGAGGCGCTACGAGCGCCGTCGGGCACCCGCCCCAACGTCGACGCGCGCCACCTGGGCTACCTCATCGTGGGCACGATCCCGATCGGCGTGGTTGGTTTGCTGCTGCGCCACGCGGTCGAGGGCGCATTCCGGTCTTTGTGGGTCGTCGCCATCGCGCTCATCGTCGTGGCGCTGGCGCTGGCCTGGGTCGAGCGCCGGCGGCACGGGCAGGGACGCGACCTCGACACCATCGATCTGCGCGACGCGATCCTCATCGGCTGCGCGCAGGCGCTGGCGCTGGTGCCGGGCGTGTCGCGCTCGGGCATCACGATCCTGGCGGCGATGGCGCTGGGGATCCGGCGCGACGCCGCCGCGCGCTTCTCGTTCTTG
>CAZNCQ010000252.1:0-10722 GCA_964571275.1 uncultured Myxococcales bacterium | reverse complement strand
CGACCACCATCAAGGTGCCGTTCGGGCCGAGCCCGCCGACCAGGGCCGACATCGACTTGCCGCTGGGAGCGGTCGCCACGATCACGCTCGCGCCGCCGAGCTTCTGCAGCTCGGCCGCCGGATCCGCTTCTGCGCTGTCGACGTAGACGTCGGCGCCGAGCTTCCTCGCGAGGGCCGCGTTGCCGGCGCCGCGCCCGATGGCGGCCACGCGATAGCCGAACTTCTTGGCGAACTGGATCCCCAGATGGCCGAGCCCGCCAACGCCCTGGATGGCGACGAGATCGCTCGGCATCCCACCGCCGTGGCGGATGGCATTGAAGGTGGTGACGCCCGCGTCCATCAGCGGGGCCACGTCGTTGTCGCTCAGCGACTCGGGCACACGGGCCAGCGCTTCGAGAGGGGCCACCATGAATTCCTGATAGCCGCCGTCATAGCTGATCCCGCATATCTTCCCGTTCATGCAGTTCGCGAAGTCGCCTCGCCTGCAGGGCAGGCAGGTGCCGTCATGGCCACCATGCCAGCCCACGCCGACACGCTGCCCGCGCCTCCAGCCCTCCACGCCGGCACCGACCTCGTCAATCACGCCGGCGATCTCGTGCCCGGGTACGCGCGGATAGGCAATCCCGGGAAGGAGCCCGTCCTTGGTGATCACGTCGCTGTGGCAAATGCCGCACGCCCGAACGCGAATCCTCACCTGCCTCGGGCCGGGCTCTGGCACGTCTCGTTCCACCAGGTCGAAGTTCGCTCCCGGCTTCGGCACCACCACCGCCTTCATCTTTGCCATCGCGCACCCCCAGGAGAAAAGTTAGTGCTTTCGAGACGCGATGGGCCCGGGGAATCTGCGGCTGACGACCTGCACGACGCCGACTCGACGGCCGTGAGGACGAAGCTCGCGCCGGGGTTCCCAGCCGTGGCCGTGCCCGCGGAGAGGCGGACCCTCCCCGGCTGAGCGTCCGCCACGATGGGTCCGTCTCCAGTTGCTCGAGCTCCACGATCTGGACGAGCTCTGAAACACCGCACCCAGGTTGATCTCCGAGGCGAACACGGGAGGGACCTGTCCGTCCGGACGGCCACTGTCCCGAATCCGGACGGGCAGCGACGAGGAATCAACTGGTTGGGTCGATCGGTTCGTCGGCTTGTCCGGACACGCTCCGTGCCAGACGCGGCGGCGAGCTGGCTTGGAAATCAACCTGGGACCGGGCCATACCCCGCGAGAGCTGGAAGTTGACGCCCGGCGGGAACGGAGGGACTCTCGCCGCGCGTCTGTCTATCTAGATCAACGACCTCAAGGAGGAATCATGAGAATGACGACCTGTTGGGCTGTTGGGTGTGCATCGGTTGTGTTGATCGCTTCGGTGAATGCGATGGCTGCTGACCCGGCGCCGGGCAGCTCGGCGTCCGGGGCTGAAACGCCCCCGCCAACGGCAACGACGACCGCGCCGGAGGCGGCGCACTCGGACTCCAAGATGAGGATTGCGCTCAACGTCGTGCCAATGCCGTTTCTCGGAAAGCTCAAGGCCAGCGGTGGTGGGATCGATGTTTCCACCGATGCGGCGTTCGCGTTTGGAGTCATGCCCATCTTCGATTACGCGCTCAATTCCAACTTCTTTGTCGGCCTCGGCCCCATGTACACCTTCAACGTCAAAGGCAAAGACGGCTCGGGTGACGCCGCCAAGGAGATCGACATCATGCTACGCGTCGGCGGTGGCGCACCGGTCGCGGACAAGGTGCAGGTGTACGGGTACCTTTCGCCCGGCTATTCGATCATCTCCCCTCCGCAAGGTGACAGCCCCAAGGGCTTCGTCGTCGGCGCTCACGCAGGTGGCATGATGGACATTACCCCGAGCGCCTTCGTAAACGCGGAGCTCGGGTATCAGATGGGGTTCCAGTCAGTGTCCGGAGGCGATCTCAAGACCAGCTTCTTCCAGATCGGTCTCGGCGGCGGCATGCACATCTGACAACTCGGATCGGGCGCCGAATCGTGGAGCAGGCGTGGCCGCGGGCTACGGCGGCCACGACGGTTCGGTGCCCGATCGTCCCGAACGACCGCCGCGAGCGACGTGCGTTATCGCTTCGTTCTCGACGTCGGCGTGGGATGGAGGGTCTTGCCGGCGGCGCAGAGGGTGACGAATTGCTCGATGCGGCGCGCGCGGGTTTCGGGCTTCTTGGCGGTCTGCACCCGCCAGAGGATCGCGTAGCGATTTGCGCGGTCGAGCGCGTCGAAGAAGGCGCGCGCTCGTGGGTTGCGCGCGAGCGCGGTGGCCAGGTCCGCGGGTACCTCGGCGGTGCGAGAGCCCTCGTAGGCGCGCGCCCAGCGGCCGTCGGCGCGCGCACGCGCCGCCTCGTCGAAACCGGGCTGCCTCATGGCGCCGGACGCGATGAGCGCTTCGGCGCGTGCGCGGTTGATCTTCGACCAAGGGCTCTTCGCAGTGCGCGGCGAGAAGCGCTGGAGCCAGGCCGACGCGTCGAGCGCGCGCTTCTGGCTGTCGATCCAGCCCCACGAGAGTGCTGCGTCGAGCGCGCGCGCGTAGGTAAGATCGCTCCCCTTACGCTTCGGGATGCGCAGCAGAACCGCGCCCGACCGATCATGGTGCTTCGCCAACCAAGCGTCCCACTCGGAGGCATTGGAGAACGTGAGGGTGGGTTCCGCCTTCGCCGTCATCAGTAGCTCTTGCCGTCGAAGGATTGTAACTCGATCGCGCCGAGCTCGACGCCGTCGAGGCAGCGGACGTTGACGACGACTTTCTCGGTGCCGTCGCTCTCAAATCTACCGAACGAGTGGACGCCGCGGGTTCGAGCATTTCTCGCTCGTGCGCGAGACCGCGCCGGCCGATCTCGAGAGCGTGATCGACGGGTTTTGGCTCGTGCGTTGGGACCTTGGATGAGAGGGAGGAATGGCGAGCCCTGCCTTGTCGCAGCGAACAGGTCGACCTTGCTCCGGGCACGCTGCCACTCTCCCAGACCAGCAGCAAAGGAATCGCGCTCAGCGCCTGGTCTCGTACCTGGTCAGGACCACGCCGCCGGGAAACGTCCGCGTCTCCACCAGGTTCAGGTTCACCCAGCTGTCGAGCGCGGTGAAGAACGGTGTGCCGCCACCCACCAGGATCGAATGGGTGACGATCGCGTACTCGTCGACCAGCCCGGCCCGCACGGCCGCCCCAGCGAGCGTCGCGCCACCGACCCTCATCGGCCCACCGTCCTCGGCCTTGAGCCGGGTGATCTCGGCGACCGCGTCACCCGCGACCAGGCGGGCGTTCCAGTCAACCTTGTCGATCGTCGAGGAGAACACCACCTTCGGCGTGTTCCGCCAGTTCCGCGCGAACTCGATCTGCGCCGGAGTGGCGCCCGGCTGCTGGTCGCCGGTCGGCCAGTAGGAACTCATGGTCTCCCACAGCTTGCGCCCGTACAGGAACAGGTCGATCGCCAGCTCCTGGTCGAGCCACCACTGGAACAGCTCGTCGCTCGGCCCGCTCCAGCCGAGGTCGTCACCGGGCGCGGCGATGTAGCCGTCGAGGGTCAGGTTCATGCCGTAGATCAGTTTCCGCATGGCGCCATGCCTTTCTGTCAATCCGTCTCGGGAGTCTAGACCGGGTCAGCGCAGGAACGGTTACGATGGATGTCCCCTCGCGCATCGATCGACACACCTCGCCCGCGATTCGATCCAGGTGCTTCTCGATGACAGGGCGCTGGTTCTCCTCGGGGCCGAGGTGTTGCCGCGGGAGATGGATCGACGCATCGATCGCGGCCAGCGGAGCGCGCCGTTCGTGGGGTGACCGAGCTCGAATCCTGGTAGGCGCGCATGTAGACCTGGCGCCCGTCAGCGCTTTCCGAACGCGGCCAAAGCCTGCTCCGTGTGAGCGCAGCGCTCGTAGCCGTGTGTGGCCGCCGCGTCGAGGATGGCTACCGCATGCGCGAGCAGATCGGGTAGCTCCCTCCGGGTGTCACCGTCGGCAATCATCTGCGCCGCGACCCGCGCAAACAGCGTCATGCTCGAAACCAGCTTGAGCGCGTCGATGTCCGAGCCCATGACGACCTCGAGCGGCGCACCCGCCCCACGCTCCGGCGCCACATGGCTCCGCACGGCCGCGGCCGCTGCCACCAGCCGCTGCGCCAGCGCCGGATCGCGAAGATAGGCCATCGCTTCGTCGACATCCGCCAGCGCATAGCGGACGGCCATCGAAGAACGGCCCAGCCCCGTCAGCTGCGGGAACACGTACCAGATCCAGTGGCTCTGCTTTCGCCCCGCGCGCAGCTCGGCCAGCGCCGTGGCGTAGCCGGCGTGCCGAGAGTCTTGCGCGTGCATGAAACGCTCGAGGTCCGCCATACAGTCGGGTCAGGGCCGCGGCGTGAACATGACGCCGTACCATATTGTGACTTTGTCCGCCGAAGGCTTCGGGAACTCCATCTTGCGGAACGTCTCGACGACGCAGGTCTCGATGTCCGGGACGTGCAACGTCGAGCTCCGAGGCAGCGACGTCACCACCCGGCCAGTCCTGGCAGGGCCTCCGTCAGAAGCCGCCCTCGCTGCCGACACCGGTGCGACGCCGAGCATGAGGAACAACGCGAGTTTCCAAAGATCGAGATCCAACATCACCGCCTCAGCCGCGACGATAACGACGCGCGCGGCGGCGAGTCAATCCTCGGTAGCCGATGATCGGCGTAGCAGCGCGTCGCGCGAGCGCCGCCAGCGCCGCGAGCCGATCACTGCCGCGCCACCCATCGCGATCAGCAGCCCGCGCTCGCGGGCGCAGGATTTTCCAACTGACACGCGTCTCGGTCATGATCGACGAGTGGACTTACGACCTGGGCCCGCATCGATTTGTCCGACACTTGATCTTCGAGAACGGCCGTCTCATCAGGGGCTGGACCACCGATCGCGGCAACAAGGAGTGACCCGACCGAGGTTGGGTGCGGTCGACGTGGATGGGCGGTCTTCGGGACGCACGTCAACCTCGGTGAGGTGACGGATCATCGGAACAGGTCGGACATGACGGCGACGTCGCGGTCGCAGGCGTGATTGAGGCAGGGCAGGTCGAATCCGGCCTCCAGCGACTTTAGCAACGAGAAGTGGTTGTAGCGGTGGCCGCTGGAGACGCCGTGACGGCCGTAGTTCGTGTCGACGATGACGACCACCTGATTGATGTTAGGCGACAGGCTGTAGTCGTTCTCGTCCCACACCACGACGATCGCGCTCTGCTCCTCGCGCCACACCTTCGACGCGTGGATCGCGTTGACCAGCTTCTCCACGGTCACGTCACCCTGGTAGATCAGGGCGGGGTTGAGGCCGGCCTGCGAGCCGTCGTCGCTGGGATCGAAATTGCAGAACGGGCCCGCGTTGCCGCGACCGTGCTGATCGTTGCACTGGTTGGGGGCGATGAACGCGAGCGTCGGGAGCTTGCCGGCTTCGAGATCGGCGTATAGGCCGCGCGCTCCGTCGAACGGCACGACGTTGGCCAGGCTGTTGTTGCGATCGCGGCCGTCCTGCACGCTCTTGAAGTAGACGAACGGATTGTGCTTGGCGGCGTACAGCGCCACGATGTCGGCCTGCGTGAGCGCCGGGTTCAGGACCGGCATGATGGCGCTGAAGTCGGTGTTGTTGGTGAAGAAGCCGTCACTGAAGTTGATACCGTCGGCGCCGACGATCGGCAGGCTCTCCTGGTAGCTCTTCCACGATAGATTTCGCGCGGCGAGCTGGTCTCCGATGGTCTTGCCAATGGTGTTGCGCGCGGCCGCAATCGACTGGACGCCGTCGATGTTGACCTCGCCGGGCGGGCCTTGCGTCTCGTTCGTGAAGTCGAAGGCGGGCGTCTCCGCGTCGATCCCGACTCCGGCGATCGGACAAATGAGCCCGCTGGCCGGATTGTCGGTCGAGGTCATCCCCGAGGCCAGGTTGGTCGTGCAGCTGGCGCTGTGCCAGTCGGGGTAGTTGTCGGTCAGCACGCCGAAGTTCGAGCCACCCGCGAGCTCCAGATAGTTGGTCAAGCTCGGATGGGCGACGGCGAAGTAGTTGGTGCCGAGATTGGCTTGAGTTGCGTACTTATTTATGAACGGTGCGTTCGGGTTGTTGATGATCTGACTGAAGCCATGGTTCTCCATCATGATCAGGAACACGTGATCCACATGGGGCACGCCGTGAGGCGTGGGGCCTTCTGCGGCCCGGCTGGGCACGGAAAGAGCGAGAGTGGATGCCGCCAGGCCGACGGCAAGAGCGGTGGATTTCATATTTGACTCTCCTTTTCAATTGTTGGGGCGCTGACGATTGCAGTTCGTTGCGCAGCCTGACCCAACTCGCCTGGTCCACCGGTTATGGTTCTGTGACGTCTTAGTTAGCGGTGCGTTGCGTGACGCGACTCACGTCAACGAGCCCGGAGCTCGCACGCCTTCAATCCCGAACCACGAGATGTCGTCCGCCGAGAAGATCAAGGTTCTCGACACCAACAACGACGGCGTGCTCAGCGAGGAAGAGCATGTGCCGGCTCGAAGATGGTGTTCGACAAGATGGACACCGACCACGACGGCTTCCTCACCAAGGCGGAGATGGAAGCCGGTCACGTCAAGATGATGTCGAAGGAGAACGCGAAGCCGGAAGCCAAGTAGGCCGGCGCCAGCCCTGGGGGGCCTCGTCGCGACAGTGTCACGACACGAGCTTGAGCCCGATGATCGAGGCGATCAGGGTCGTCAGAAACGTCACCCGCCAGAAGGTCGTCGGATCCTTGAAGAACAGCATTCCGATCGCCGCCGTGCCGAACGCCCCCAGGCCGGTCCATACCGCGTAAGCGGTTCCGAGTGAGAGGTCGCGCGTCGACAGATTGAGCAGCCCGAAGCTCATCAAAGCACATACCGCGAAGCAGATGTTGTAGCCCCAGCGTTGAAAGCCGTCGGACAGCTTCATGAAGCTGGTGAAGCCCATCTCGAAGCAGCCAGCGACGAACAGGTAGATCCAGGGGTTCAGGTGGGCCAGAGACTTGACGAGCGTCATCGACGAGGGCTCCTCTTCGTTTGAGTTGCGGCGCGCACGACTCAACTACGCTCGAACGCACGCTGTGTCCATGCCGCAGCTCACCGCGGCAGGCGGCACCTGGCGCTGCTTTCGGGTAGCCCGCCCGTTTGTTACCGGACTGCGGAGTCGACCCCAGCCACCTCGATCCAGGAAACGCAAGCCGTGGGGCCGATTCGCGAGGGGTTTGCTACTCCGCGGACCTGGGCACATTGACATCGCGGCGGGCTAGGGCATGTTGCGCAAAGGGCATGATCTTGTGGGCTCGACGATCGGAGCGCTGGGCGGATCAGATCGCGCGCGTCGGCTACGTGACCAAGGGCCTGGTGTTCTTGCTCGTCGGCGGGCTTGCGATCACGGCAGCGGCCGGCCTCGGGGGGATGACCACCGATCCGTCGGGCGCGCTGGTGACCGTTGCCCGCGGTCCCGCGGGTCGCGCGACGATCGGGCTCGTCGCGCTGGGCCTGATCGCGCACGCCGCCTTTCGCGCCGGTTTGGCGTTCGTCGGCGAGCGTTACGTCAAGCGGGGACGGGTGTGGCGGGTCGTACGTCGCATCACCAATGGCTTCGGGACGCTGATCTATATCGGGCTGGCGATCAGCGCCGGCGCGCTGGCCGGCGGTTGGGGCGCGCATGTGCAGATGGACAAAGACGCGGAGACCCGAGATTTTTCCGCGCGCATCTTGACCACCCCCTTCGGCCGACCGCTGCTGATCGGCATCGCCCTCGGAATCCTGATAGGGGCGGTCGTGCAGCTGGTTCGTGCCGTCGGCCCCAACCACGTTCGCGAACAGCTGAGGCTCGAGGACATGAGCCGGTGGCAGCAACGGATGGTCTTGGCGGCGGCGCGGATCGCCTTCGCGGCGCGAGGCATCATGCTGGGCGCCGGTGGATACTTCATCGCCCGCGCGGCGCTCGACCGAATGCCGCGGGAGGCGCGCGGACCGGCGGGCGCCCTCCATTCGGTGTGGGAGCTGCCCTACGGAAGCGTTTGGCTTGCCGCGGTCGCCGCGGGTCTGATCGCTTTCGGCGCGTATTGCCTGTTCCAGGCCAGATGGCGCCGGCTCTTTGCGCGATAGGCGTGTCGCGACCTGCGAGCGCGGCGGAGAGACGGCAACCGACAAAGTGACAAAGCGACAAGCAGCAGACGAGCGTGCTGCACAGATTCCCTTGCCTTCCAGCCCATCGCTCCCATGTTTGGCCGATGGCCAGGAACAGCGACCGAGTGGTCGCTCTGATCGGTGTCTTCAAGCTGATCAAGGCGACGCTGTTGGTCGCCTGCGGTATCGCCGGCCTCGTCGCCGCTCCGAGCGATCTCGCCCATCATGTCAGGCACGCGCTCGCATGGGTGGGCCTCTCGCCAGGCCACCACACGCTGTCGCGGCTTCTGGGCAAGCTCGGCTCGTTCGACCACAGCGTCGCCCGCGAGCTGGCAGTGGCGTCACTCTGCTACGCCGCCGTATTCCTGGTGGAAGGCGTAGGCCTTTTGAAAAAGCGGCGCTGGGCCGAGTGGCTGACCGTGGGCGTGACCGCCTCGTTCATTCCCATCGAGATTTACGAAGCCGTGCAACATCTCAGCGCCGGCAAGATGACCGCACTGATCATCAACCTCGTTATTCTCAGCTATCTGGTGTGGATTCGCGTCGGCGCGGGGCGAACCGTCAGCGATCGTCTCGGCCGCGTGGCCGTGGAAGGCTGACTCTGAACGCCGACGGGGCCGGCGCGATAAAGGCTTTCACCAGCAGGACGACGAACCCCAACGCCAATATGACCATCAATAGTGTTGGTGGCATCATCAACCCGATCAACAAGTCGCCGTCCCACGAATCGGGCTCCAGAACTGCGACGCTCGGATCGCTCGGACGGTACCAGGCGGTGGTGGTCGAACCCGCCGGCCACCGCGCCACCCGGACCCTGGCGCTCAGATCGTCATACGACGGACACCAGCTGACGCGGTGGCTGACGTATTCGTGACCGCCAACGACGTACCGATAGTGAATCACGGGCGAGGACGAATGACCGCCCCTCGATGACGAACCACCGCCGAGTCGAGAGTCGAGGATCGTGGCGGGGACCGTGGGCCAGCTTTTGCTCTCAGGCGAGAGCGAGCGGTCTCTGAAGAGGTCCCACTCCAGGTAGACCAGAAGACCGGCCAGGCCCACGAAGAACGTGGTCACGCAGATTGGTCCCCAGATTCCTCCTGTCCCGTGGGGTGCCCCGGACTTCACGTCGCGGCGATTCTACCGCGTTCGCCGACGTGTCCGCTGCGTGCACCTATCCTGCTGGATGTGCTCTGCAGGATACGCGGGCTCTGGGCATCCCGTGGGTCGACTGCGATCTGTGTCAGGGGCGCAGCCCGAACGTTTGTGCACCTCGGGTCAGTGGTTATGTTCTCTTCGATGACGAGCCGGCCGCTTCTCTGGAATTCGGCGTCCCCTGATCTCGCTTTTCGCCTGCACCGCCCCGGAATGGCGCGGGTGTGGTCGCCGGATGGCCGGCGCGGGCTCGGCGGCGCCGCGGGCAGTCGGCGGTATGGTAGCGACGGCGTGCATGCGAAATTGCACGAACGTGCCATGGGACGGGCCCTTGTCATTGCGCTCGCGTCAATAGCGGCGACAGTCGGCTGCGGCACCGTTGGGCCCTCGGGCCCTGCCGTCGACCAGGCGCTCGCGCGCCGGCCCGAAGCAATGATCCAACTTCGGAGCCAAGGCTGCAAACGCGGGCCGTGTCCGGTCTACAGCGTTGCTGTGTACGACGACGGAGGTACCGTTTATCGAGGCGGGGCGAACATCGAGCCCATCGGGCAGCGGCGGTCGAAGCTTTCCGATGCGAACGTCGCGGCACTCATCTCGACCATCGACAAGATGGACTTCATCGACATCCCCGAGCACTGTTGCGATTGCCCCGACGCGCCCGCCGATCCTGGGGCCGCCAAGCTCGTACTCGACTACCGACCGGGCGGCGTCGAGAAAGAGATCGTGGTCGACGCGGGCTGCTCGACCGTTCCGGAGGTCGTGAGAACGCTCGTCCGCCAGATTCAGGCGGAGACCGGCGTCGCAAGCCTCGAGTAGCCAGTCATTCGCCGGACTCAAAAGCCGACTCCGGCGGTAAGTTCCGCGTTACGCGAGAAAAAGCTCAAGGGGCGACAACCTCTGCGGCACGTTCTGGCTGTACCACCACCCCCGCCGCGGAGCCGATGGAAAGGCTCTACGCGAATTACAGTTGTCGGGCCGTCGCAGTTATCCACAGGGGTTTTGAAGGATTTTACTACCCGGCTACTACCCAAAAACGGGACCGGGTTCGCGCCGGGAACGGCTCCTAAGGTCGCGACAACACCGACGACTGCGGACCTGGCCGCGCTTCACGGTGCGCGCGATCGGTTGCTGCGCATCGCTGATGTAGCCGAAAGGCTCGGGGTCTGTGCGGCGACCGTCTATCGGCTGTGTGAACGGGGCGAGCTGCCCCACGTCCGCATCGTGAACTCGATCCGAGTCCGCCGAACGGACCTCGATGCATTCCTTGCCGGGCGCGAGGGCGGAGCGCCGAACGTCGGCCGAGGGCGACCGTCAGCTGAATAGATCGTCAGGCGGCTCGCTTCTTCCGTCCGCCAGCCGGGCCGTGTGGCCGTGCCCCGGAGCGCCTAGCCGGCGGTTCGAAGCTGATATTGAGAGTGAGACCGAGCGCCGAAGCCGCGCGCTGGAGCGAATCGAGCGTCACGCCGGTGC
>CAZNCQ010000251.1:0-10793 GCA_964571275.1 uncultured Myxococcales bacterium | reverse complement strand
GAGCTGTTGGCGAACACCGGGTAAAACGCGGTCTCGACCTCGTCGGGGCTGGGCAGGTCGGCCTTGTTGTCGGCGCGCAACGGCAGATACGACGCGA
The DNA here is from genome assembly GCA_964571275.1 of uncultured Myxococcales bacterium. Lineage (GTDB taxonomy): Bacteria > Myxococcota_A > Polyangia > Fen-1088 > Fen-1088 > DASRQZ01. The sequence goes on along the minus strand of CAZNCQ010000251.1, from coordinate 10,696 downwards.
ACTCGAGCTTGTAGCTCTGCTCCTTGCTGCTCATCTCCGCGAGCATCGCGATCGCCTCGCCGGAGCGCGCGCGGCCGATCCACTTGCGGTAGCCGATCGTTCCCAGCGCGGCGAGCACGCCCAAGATCACGACGACGATCATCAGTTCGACGAGCGTGAAGCCGCGCACCGACCGACGAGAGCAGGAAACCTGGCGGCCGGTAGCGTGAGGGGCGTTGGGAGCGCGCATCGTCCTATTGTTTCTCGAAAGCGCGGAGACTTCAATCACGGGGACGGGGTGGACGGCTCTTCATCGTCAGGGTCAGGGTCAGTGTCAGGGTCAGGTTCAGGTTCAGGTTCAGGTTCAGGGATCGAGCGTCCGATCGAAGCTGGCCAGCACCTCGACGTGGAAGGTCTGCGGCATGAGGTCGATCGCCAGTGCGCGCGTCAGGCGGAATCCGGCCGCGGTGATCCGGCGCGCGTCGCGCGACAGTGTCTGCGGATCGCAGGAAACGTAGACGATCCGGCGCCGCGCGCGCGTCGCGGCCGTCAGGTGGGCCGCATCGGCGCCCTCGCGCGGCGGGTCGAGCACGACGACGTCGGCGGTGATGTCCGGAATCCGCGCACTCCAGGTCGCGTCCGGCGCCGCGCGCGCGCCGCGCGCCACGGCGGCCGGATCGCCCTCGCTGGCATGCACGCGCGCGGGCGCCGCCAGCGCGACCAGCTCGCGCGTGAAATTGCCCGAGCCGGCGTAGAGCTCCAGCACCGTCCCCGGCGCGGCGCCGACGGCCTCGAGAACGCGGTCGACCAGCACGCGATTGCCGGCGCGGCCGACCTGCGAAAATCCGCCGGCAGGCACGCGCAGGGGCGCGCCGCCGCGCTCGGCGACGTCGACATCCGGCCGCCCCGCGAACGGCTTGCCGCCGATCGAAAGACCCGCGACGCCCGCGGCGAGCAGGCGATCGGCCTCGCGGCGCGCGAGCGCGGCGCCGTTGCCGTCGAGCTGGCCGGCGTTGACGTGCACGCCCTCGGCGCCGGCCTGCAGATCGATCTCCGTGCCCGCCGGCAACTGCGACGCGTACGCGCGCACGGCGGGCAGCGCGGTGTCCAGCGCCGGCGAGAACAGCGGACAGCTCGGGACGTCGACGATCTCGTGCGATCGCCGGGCGCGAAAGCCGAGCGGGCGCGGCGCCGGTCCCGGCCCCACCGCGAGCTTCGCGCGATCGCGATAGCCGAACGGTGGCCCGGCGGCGATCGACTCCGCTCCGTGATCCGCGCTCAGGCCCAGCGCGCGCTCGACGATGGTCTTCTTCGCGCGCCGCTGCGCCTCGATGGTCACGTGCTGCCACTGGCAGCCGCCGCAGCTGCCGAACAGGGGGCACGGCGCCGGGACGCGATCGGGACCCGCGCGCTCGACGGAGACGAGCTCGCCCCAGGCGACGCGCTCCTTCTCGCGGACCAGCTGCACGCGCACGCGCTCGCCCGGCGCCGCCAGGGGCACGAAGACCACGCGCCCCTCGTTGTCCGCGCCCGCGCTGCTCGAATTGCCGGCGATCTGTCGGCCCGCCGCGTCCCCGCCCGGGGCCAGCGAGTCGATCTCCACGACCGCGAGCGAGGAGTTCTCCACGGCCGCCTCGTTCACGGGAACGGCTGCGCCGATCGGCCGCGGTCGAGGTCGAAGTCGAAGTCGCCGCCGAGACTGCCGCCGATCCGCGGCGACGGGATCGGCAGGATCATCTTGATCGCCGAGACGATCGCTTGATCGCCGAGAACCAGCACGAACCTCGCGCGCAGGCGCTCGCCGAAGTTGACCTTGAAGTCCTTGGGGATTGGATCGCGCATATCGGACGGGATGTCGGCCTGCGCGCCGGCCGTGCCGAAATCGTCGAACTCGAGATAGCCGTCGAACGCGGTGCCGCTCACGGTGGCCTGGTGACAGGTGAAGGCCAGCGACAGCGCGGCGTTCACGATCTCCTCGGTTCCCAGGTGAATGATCGCGCGCACGGGCCCGGCACCCGCGTCGGGCCCCGCATCGATCGCGCCAGCGTCGAGGGCCGGGAGCACGCCCGACCAGTCGCACCAGGGCGTGTTGGTGGGCTGCTCGGTGAACGTCGAGGTGGTCATGCGCTGATCCCAGTCGGGCACGCCGTTGACGGTCCGGCCGCGTACGCAGCGCGCGACCTCGAAGCTGTTCCGCACATTGAAATAAAGGACGTCGTTGACCTCGATGCGGTTGCCGTTGCGTTGCACGCGGATCGTCAAGATGTTGGTCGGTTGCGCGACCGCGACGTCGCCGGGCTCCTCGACCGGCTCGCCCGCGAAGAAAGTCGGCTGCAAGTCGAAGAACGCGAGCTGGTCCGGCGTGCCGAAGGGCGTGCCGTCCGGGTAGCAGCCGAGGAAGAAGATATCGCCGCTGGCGGCGCCGCTACCGCTGCCCACGGTGCAGCCGCCCATCGCCAGCGCGAGCAGGAGGCCTGCGCCCGCCGACAGCAGCCCTCGCGCCGACGCCGCGGCTCCGTTTCTCTCCCGCACTCTCATGGGCCACTCCTCAATCGAACCGGACTCCCCCGACCAGCGCCGGTTGCCGCCGCTGCGGAACCATCGCGCAGCCCGATCTCCAGCAGGCCGGAGCTACCGATGTACGCGACCAGCTCGCCCGGCGCCACGTCGGCGAACGTCTTGCCGAGCGCGGGGCGGAACGTCCCCTCGCGCCCCGTGATCTCGATCTGCGCCTCGGGCGCGACCACGTCGGCTCCCAGGGACGTCAGCAAATTTCCGAAGCCATCGACGTGGGTCACGCGGCCCTCGACGCGATCGCCGACGCGGCGGACGAGCGGCGGATCGAGCTCGACCAGCGAAGGCAGGAGCGGCCCCGCGTCGGCGGGCGCTGCGCCCGCCGCCAAGCGACCGGCCGCCGGCGCGAAGACGTCGCGGCCGTGAAAGGTCGGGCTCACCGGCTCGCGCCGGAACGCGCCCGCGTCGATGCGATACACCTGCCGCGGCTCGGCGGCCGCCAGTGAGAGCACGCCATTGTCGGGGCCAATGAAGATCGCGCCCGCGGCCGCGACCACCACGTCGGCGCGCGCGCCGCCGACTCCGGGGTCCACGACGGCAACGTGAATCGTGCCGCGCGGAAACAGCGGCGCCGCCTGCGCCAGGGCGATCGCGCCACCAGCGACGTCCTGCGGAGCAATCCCGTGGGTAATATCGATGAGACGCGCGTCCGGTGCCAGCGACAACACCACCCCCTTCATGGCTCCAACATAGCCGTCGGAAAAGCCGAAGTCGGTAGTGAAAGTCACGATGGCCACGCGCGGTCCAGCGAGTATCTCATCGCCACGGCCGTTCGCCACTTCGCATGGAGCGAGCGGGCCCTGACCACATTTCGGCGTTAAGATACCGCGTCATGGACAAGACTGTCGCCTCCGCCGACGAGGCCGTGGCCGATCTCACCGACGGCGCCACGCTGATGGCCGGCGGCTTCGGCCTGTGCGGTATCCCCGAGAACCTGATCCAGGCCATCCACCGCCGCGGTACTCGCAATCTGACCGTCATCTCCAACAACTGCGGAATCGACGGCAAGGGCCTCGGCCTGCTGCTGGGCAACGGCCAGGTGAAGAAGATCATCGCGAGCTACGTGGGTGAGAACAAGACCTTCGAGCGGATCTACCTCGACGGCAAGCTCGACGTCGAGCTGACGCCTCAGGGGACGCTGGCCGAGCGCATCCGCGCGGGCGGCGCCGGCATCCCGGCGTTCTACACGGCGACCGGCTACGGCACCAAGGTCGCCGAGGGCAAAGAGACGCGCGCCTTCGACGGGCGGATGTACGTGCTCGAGCGCGCGCTGCGCGCCGACGTGTCGATCGTGAAAGCGTGGAAGGGGGATCGCTTCGGCAACCTGGTCTATCGAAAGACCACGCGCAACTTCAACCCCATGATGGCCACCGCGGGCGCCGTCACCATCGCCGAGGTCGAGATCCTGGTCGAGCCCGGCCAGCTCGAGCCCGACGGCATTCACACCCCCGGTATCTACGTTCAGCGCATCGTCGCCGGCGCGCGTTACGAAAAACCGATCGAGCAGCGGACCGTCCGCAAGAGGAGCGCCTGACCATGCCCCCGCTCACCCGCGATCAGATTGCTCAGCGCGCGGCGCGCGAGCTGCGCGACGGCATGTACGTGAACCTGGGGATCGGCATGCCGACGCTGGTGGCGAACTTCGTGCCCGCCGGGACGCACATCGTGCTGCAGTCGGAGAACGGCATGCTCGGCATCGGCCCGTTCCCCTACGAGGGCGACGAGGATCCCGATCTCATCAACGCCGGCAAGCAGACGATCACGGAGCTGCCGGGCAGCGCCTATTTCTCCTCGGCCGAATCGTTCGCGATGATCCGGGGCGGCCACATCGACTGCGCGATCCTCGGCGCCATGCAGGTCGCGGAGAACGGCGATCTCGCCAACTGGATGATCCCCGGCAAGATGGTCAAGGGCATGGGTGGCGCGATGGATCTCGTCGCGGCGGCCAGGCGCGTGATCGTCATGATGGAGCACGTCGCCAAAGGCGAAAGAAAAGTGCTCAAGCGCTGCACGCTGCCGCTCACCGCGGTCGGCGCCGTGCATCTGGTGCTCACCGACCTCGCGGTGATGGAGGTGACACCGCGCGGGCTCCGGCTGCGCGAGCGCGCGCCCGGTGTGTCGGTCACCGACATCCAGGCTCAGACCGAGCCGACGCTGCTGGTGGAGGGCGACGTGCCCGAGATCCGCATAGCGCCGGTATGAAGCAACCAGGCGATCCGCCGACGCCGACGGCGCCCGCGGAGTCCGCGCGGCCCGCGCCGCGCGAGAGCACCGCCGAGACGACGGCCGGGATCCCACTGCCGCCGCTCTTCGACGCCGCGACGCTGGCGGCGCGCAACCCGCCGTTTGATTCCGCGCGGGATCTCGGCGCGCCGGGCGCGTTCCCGTACACGCGCGGCATTCACGCGCAGATGTATCGCGAGCGCCTGTGGACCATGCGCCAGTACGCCGGCTTCGGCTCCGCCGCCGAGAGCAACCAGCGCTATCGTTTCCTGCTGGCGTCGGGGCAGACCGGTCTGTCGGTCGCGTTCGATCTGCCGACGCAGATGGGCCGCGACTCGGATCACGCGCTGGCGCGCGGCGAGGTCGGACGCGCCGGCGTCGCGATCGCGAGCATCGACGACATGCAGGTCTTGCTCGACGGCTTGCCGCTCGACCGCGTGTCGACGTCGATGACCATCAACGCCACGGCGGCGACGCTGCTCTGTCTCTACATTGCCGTCGCCGACCAGCGCGGACTTCCGCGGCGCGCGCTGCGGGGAACGATTCAGAACGACATCCTCAAGGAATATATCGCGCGCGGTACGTATATCTATCCGCCGGCGCCGTCGATGCGCCTGGTCGCCGATTGCTTCGCGTTCTGCCGCGACGAGGTGCCGCGCTGGAATACGATCAGCGTCAGCGGCTATCACATCCGCGAGGCCGGCAGCGATGCGGTGCAAGAGGTCGCGTTCACGCTGGCCGACGGGATCTCCTACGTCGAGGCGGCGCGGGCGCGCGGTCTCGACGTCGACGACTTCGCGCCGCGCATCTCGTTCTTCTTCAATGCCCACGCAAATCTCTTGGAAGAGGTCGCCAAGTTTCGCGCCGCGCGCCGGCTGTGGGCGCGCACCATGCGCGAGCGCTTCGGCGCCCGCGACCCCCGGTCACTGATGCTGCGCTTTCACGCACAGACCGGCGGATCGACGCTGACGGCGCAGCAGCCGCTGAACAACGTCGTACGCACGACGATCGAGGCGCTGGCCGCCGTGCTGGGCGGCGCGCAGTCGATCCACACCAACGGCTTCGACGAGGCGCTGGCGCTGCCTACCGAGGCGTCGGCGCAGCTGGCGCTGCGCACGCAGCAGATCCTCGGCTACGAGAGCGGCGTCGCCGACGTCGTCGACCCGTTGGGTGGCGCCTACGCCGTCGAGTCGCTCACCAGCGAGATCGAGGCGCGCGCGGTCGTGCTGCTCGCCGAGATCGAGCGACGCGGCGGAATGGTGTCCGCGATCGAAGAGGGATTTCCGCAACGTGAGATCGAGCGGCGCGCGTTCGAGCACCAGCGCGCAATCGAGGAAAGGCGGCGCATCGTCGTGGGGCAGAATCAGTTCGCCGATGACCCGAACGAGGCGTCGGGCGCGGCGGTGCCGCTGCACCACATCGACCCGGCGATCGAGCAGGCGCAGGTAGAACGGCTCGCTGGTTTTCGTAAGCAGCGAGACCTTGGCGACCTCGGAACCGCGCTGTCGGCGCTGGAAAACACCGCGCGCGGCACGGGGAATTTATTGCCCGCGATCCTGGCGGCGACCAAGGCGCGCGCGACGCTGGGAGAGATCGCGGACGTGCTGCGAAATGTCTTCGGCGAGCATCGTGCCGGCTAAACTTGTTGCGCGCCCCCGGCCTCTGGAGGTACGGTTGATGACTGCGGAGCGCCTGCACCGATTTCGTTCGAGTTTGTTTCGAGACATCCTTTTTCGAGCCAATTTTTGGGGGGGGACAAAGCCGCGATGACGAAGTCAGATCTCATCGACCACTTGTGCGAGGCGGAAAAGATGCCCAAGGGTCGGGCGGAGCTCCTCATCAACGCGATCTTCGATTGCATGGAGGCGTCGCTCAGGCGCGGCGAGCGCATCGAGATCCGCGGCTTCGGCAGCTTCGAGATCCGCAACTATCGCGCATACGAGGGGCGCAATCCGCGCACGGGTTCCTCGGTGAGCGTGAAGCCGAAGCGGCTGCCGTTCTTCAAGGTCGGCAAGGAGTTGAAGGAGCGCGTCAACGCCGCCGCGGTGCGCGCGGCTGCGGCTGCGAACGCAAACACGGCGCACGGGCCGGCGAAGTCGGGAACGGACGCTGGAGCGCCGTCTTCGACTGATGTCGCACCGGCGGCACCCACGAGCGGCGGCACCCCGACCGCGGCGACGTCGAGCGCGCCCGCCTCGGCCACCAGGACCACGACGCCGGTCCCGGCCTCGATTCAACGCGCGAACGCGTAAAATCCAATGCGGTCAGATGACCGCCAAGACGCCGCAGACGCCAGGTCCGGAGCTTGAGAATCCGCACCATGGCGTCCTTCTCGCCTTGGCGGTTTCCCTCTCTGCTCGGTGACTACGCTTCTGCGCGCGCGGCGGCCAGCCGGCGCACGCGCCCGCGCACTGCCACTGCATGGCGCGCGAGTGCGCGAAGCAAAGCGGGCTTCGCGTCGGCGAGCACGGCTGATCCCGACACGCGCGCCGCGTAGAGCGCGCGCACCGCCGGATCGAACATCACCATCGACAGCGCGGCGGCGAAACCGCTCGGCGGATAAAGCAGGGCCGCCGCCCAGCGATCGAGCGCCAGCTCGCGTCCGACGGTCGCGGCGCGCACGGCGGCCGCGTAGCCGGCAAAGCGGAAGTCTCCGCTCGCGAGCGCGTGGGCGATGGCATCGGCGGCCACCATTCCCTGCTCGAGGCCGACCGCGATCCCCTCGCCGGTCAGCGCATCGATCCCGGCGGCGTCGCCGACGCAGACCAGGTGTGGGCCGGCGATGCGCGCGTGCGGATCGTAGCGCCACGCGGGCCAACCCCGCGCGGGCGACGCCAGCTCCACGCCGTGCGCCGCCAGCGTGCGGCGCAGCAGCCGTTCGATCTCGGCGCCGGGCAGGTGGCGCGACGGATAGTGCATGACGCCCGCGTTGACCCGGTTGCCGGCAACCGGAAACAGCCAGACATAGCCGCGCAGCCCGCGATCCATCGGCGAGAAGTCGTAGATCATCTGCGTGCCCAGCTCCAACGCCGGCGGCGCGGCGATCTCGGCACGGAACAATCGCAACGGCACGACGGTGCCGCCCGCCTCGGCGCCCGACGCCGCCAGCGCCTTTCGCACCCGGCTGCCCGCGCCGTCGGCGCCGACCAGGACGCGGGCGCGCAACCTCCGGCCACGCGACGTCATGACGCTCACCGTGCGCGCGGCGCCGTCGACGGTGAACGCCTCGACGCCCTCCCCTTCGACGATGTCGACGCCGCGCGCGCGCGCCTGCGTCACCAGGTCGGCGTCGAAGTCCTCGCGCCGCACGATGTCGACCGGACGCTCCAGCACGACCTCGGCGCGGGCACCGCCGTAGACCAGGCGCCCGCTACGGCAAGCGACGCTGGGGACGCGCACCGCCAGCCCCAGGTCGCGCAGCGCCTGGTGCGCGTGGCCGGTCAGTCCGCCGCCGCACGGCTTGGCGCGCGGAAAGCGCGCGCGGTCGAGGCAAAGCACGCGCCCCGCCAGCGCGGGCACGCGCTGCACCAGCGCCAGCGCCGTGGCCACGCCCGCGGGGCCGGCGCCGGCGATCAAGACATCCAGGACGTCGAGCGCCAACTAGAGATTCGGCTTGGCCGAGACCTTGCCGGTCACCGTGACGTTCACTTGCCCGCTGGGAACAGGCGTCCCCGGCGCGACGATCATGGTCGCGTGCGCGATGAAGTTGAACGGCGTGCTGAAGGCGCTCGCGTACTGTGAGAACACGGCGCCGCCGTTCTGGTCGAGCGTCATGTTCCCGGTGGTCTTCATGTTGGCCGGCGACGATGGGATGCTGCCGAATTTTTGCGTCCCGGGATCGGTCGACGACATCGCGCTCGCGGGCCCGATGAACACGTCGACCGGTGGCAGGTCGACGTTCATCTTGCTGTCGATGGTGTAGGTCACCTGGGAGATGCTGATCGTCGCCAGTGTCTGGCCGCTCAGGCTCGACAGCGACGGCACCTGCATCTTCAGATCGATCGTCTGGCTGGCGTTGATCGGAAATTCCAGGACGCACACCCCGCCCTCGCACGCGAGCGGCGTCGCCGTGCAGTCTGCCGGCGCCTGACAGCAGTCGGCGACGGTCTTGCCGGGACCGCAAGTCACGCTGGGAAACGTCGCGGGCGGCGCCTTCCACGTCGAGCTCCCCGTGTCGAAGCTGAAGCTCTGCGGCGGCAGATCGAACGTGATCGTGCCGAGGTTGGAGATCGCGTTGCACCCCGCGAGGCCGAGGGCGAACGCCCAGACGGCGATGAGGCATGCCCGGCCGAGCACCCGATCCTGCCGATTCGTGAACACGCTCATCGTGCGACGCATGTCGCGATCCTATCACCGACGGGCGAGCGCCGCGATGAGCTCCGCCGCCGCGCCGTAAGGATCACGCCGGCGCGCCGCGACGTCGTCGACCAGTCGCACCGCCTCGTCGAGCTCGCGGCGCAGCGCCAGGCGCCCGAGCTCGCCGGCGATCGCCAGGACCTGCGCCTCGGCCTGGCGACGCCGCCGCTCGCCGCGCGCCTCGGGCGCCGCCGAGCGGGCCGCGTCGATCGACTGCACCAGCGGGTCGATCCCGGCCCCGGTCGAAGCGATGGTCTTCAGAACCGGCACGCCGCCGGCGGCGCGCGCCCCGCGGTGACCGCGCTGCGCGAGATCGAGCATCGTCGTCAGGTCCTTGGCGGCGCGGTCGGCGCCTTCCCGGTCGGCCTTGTTGACGACCAGCACGTCGGCGATCTCGAGGATTCCGGCCTTCAGCGCCTGCACCTCGTCGCCGAGCCCGGGCGCCGTGACCACAACGACGACGTCGGCGGCGGTCATGACGTCGACCTCGGCCTGACCCACGCCGACGGTCTCGACGATGATGCGGTCGAAGCCGGCGGCGTCGAGCACGCTCACGACGTCCACCGTCGAGCGCGAAAGGCCGCCGAGCTGGCCGCGCGTCGCCAGCGACCGGATGAAGACGCCGGCGTCGGTGGCGTGCTGCTGCATGCGCACGCGATCGCCCAGCAGCGCGCCGCCCGAGAACGGACTCGACGGGTCGACGGCGACCACGCCGACCTGCGCGCCCGCGCCGCGGTAGCGGCCGATGAGCGACGCCACCAGCGTCGACTTGCCCACGCCGGGAACGCCGGTGACGCCGACGACGAACGCCCGCCCGGTGCGCGGGTAGAGCCAGGCGAGATCCCCGGTCGCGCCCGCGATCCCGTCGTCGAGATCGCGCATCAGCCGCGCGACCGCGCCCCGATCGCCGGCCAATACTTGCTGACCGCGCGCCGAGCCGGGTCCGCCCTCGGGTCCGCGTTCAGGCGATGCCACCGTCAGGCGCCCGCCGCCTCCTTCAGGATCTCGCGCGCGATGACCATCTTCTGCACCTCGTTGGTCCCCTCGCCGATCTCGGCGAGCTTGGCGTCGCGCAGATAGCGCTCGACGTCGAACTCACGCGTATAGCCGTATCCGCCGTGGATCTGGATCGCGGCGTTGCACGCGCGCATGACGGCGCGCGCGGCGAAGTACTTCGCCACGGACGACTCGCGCGTCGTGCGTTGGTGCTGATCTTGAAGCAGCGCCGCGCGCCACACCAGGAGGCGTGCGGCGTCGAGCTCGGTCGCCATGTCGGCGAGCATGAACTGGATCGCCTGAAACTCGGCGATGGGCTTGCCGAACTGCACGCGCTCCTTGGCGTAGCGGAGCGCCGCCTCCATCGCGGCGCGGCCGATGCCGACCGACCAGGCGCCGATGCCGATGCGTCCCTTGTCGAGGATCTTGAGCGTGTCGAAGAAGCCCTGGTTCAGCTCGCCGAGGCGCTGCGACTCCGGCACACGCACGTCCTCGAGCACCAGCTCGGTCGTGTCCGACGCGTGCAGGCCCATCTTCTCGATGCGCTTGCCGGTGCGGAAGCCGGGCG
>CAZNCQ010000250.1:0-10797 GCA_964571275.1 uncultured Myxococcales bacterium | reverse complement strand
AGAACCACGCGATGATGCTCGACCACTACCAGCAGACCAAGAACCTGCTGGTCAGCTATGACACCAAGGCGATGGGGTTCTTCTAGGCGAGGCGCGCCTTCGGCTCGTCCCCCACGGAATCGCCCATGAGTGACCGCGTCGCCGTCACGGAAGCGGCCCGTCAACTGATCGAAACACTGCGCGCCGCCCACGGCGAGCTGATGTTTCACCAGTCGGGCGGCTGCTGTGACGGCAGCGCACCCATGTGCTATCCGGTGGGCGAGTTCCGCGTGGGCGCCTCCGACGTTTATCTGGGCGACGTCGCGAATTGTGCCTTCTACATGGGCGGCCCTCAGTTTGAATACTGGCGACACACCCACCTGACGATCGACGTCGTCCCCGGACGCGGGGGCGGCTTCTCGCTGGAGGCGCCCCTCGGTGTGCGCTTCCTGGTGCGTTCGCGTCTCTTCACCGACGAAGAAACCCACGCTCTGGAGCGGCAGGGACTACCGCGCCGCGGAGGGAGCCAGGACTCCTGAGTCAGTTCTCTTTGAACCCGCCGGTCCCGACGACCACCCATCCGGAATCGCTGAAAGCGGCGCTGGTGCTGGCGACCGAGAAATCCGAGTAGGGATCGGAGTCGGGGAGCGGTCCGAAAAGCGCCGGGATCTCCTTCCAATCTCCCATGGTGAAGAACTTCACGCCGGCCGAGGTCTGGAGGAAGAAGTCGGTCGTTCCGTCGCGGTCCACGTCCACAATCCCCGCAAAAGAGGGAACATCCGGCAGTATGGAATTGGCCGCCCAGCGATCGTTCTGCTCGAATGGCCAACGAATGAAGTCCGCAAACAGCACGCCGTCTCCCAGGCCTGGCCAGTTCACGGGGTAATAGAGAACATCGGCGCGCGAGTCACCGTTGAAGTCGGCGACTCCCAGAACGTTGCCGAACGGGTGTCCCCAATCGGCGGAGCTCATGTTTCCCGCGGGCGAGTAGGTGAACGACACCCCGGCGACACCGGCTGACACCGAAGACTGCCAGACCGAGTAGAGCTGGTCCGGGCTGTCAACCCAGAATATGTCAGCCAGCCCATCGCCGTCGAAGTCGGCTGTGCCCTGCGGCAGCCAAGGCAACTCACTTCCAACGTCCTGCCAGTTCAGCAGGGTCGTGCCTTGCATCAAGTAGAGCTGATTGTCACCCGAGCCCGGGTTTGTGAACAAGATGTCGCTGAAGCCATCGCCGTTGAAATCGCCCGTCCCTGTTATCCTCCAGCCTGGGCCGAGGCCAGAAAACATGGTTTGCGACGTAGAGGTCCCGTCGCCATGGAGAGTCCACATCGTCACTGGCCCGGTACCCGACGAGGCGATCGTCAACAACTGTGGATCTATGCCGTTTGAAAAGTCACCAACCGCCAACACGTTCTGTCCCAGAGGGATGTTGCTGTAATAGAGGTACGAGGCGACGGTATTTTGGTCCTTCATTTTCCAGGCCCCAATGGCTCCGCCGGGACCATTCTGCCAAATGACGGCCGCCGGGGGCGAATATCCAGAGTAACACCCGCCGCCGGCCGTTGGCGACCAGAGCTTCTGAATGGTGTAGTAGTTCTGGCCCACCTTTGCCGTGGCCGGGATCTGGACACCGTTGCTGTTGGGGGGCAGGTTGTGTCTCTCCGAGAAGTCGAAATTGCACTTGTCGCCCACCTCGTCGTTCGAGGCGCCTGAACCCCACGCATTGATATCGGGATCGGTGACGGTCTCCGCAATCTCGTGTGCGAGAACGTTGACCATTTGATCGGCGTACTCGTCGTTGTTGGGCGAACTCCATGGTTGGCAGTTGCTACAATTTCCGGCGCCGTTGAGGACGAACTTTATATCGACGCCGTTGACATTCATGGCGCTGTGGTACCCGCAGTACGTTCCACAGAGCGAACCATTAGACCCAGAGTTGACGGAGACGCCCCGTCCGACGATCACGACGTATATCCCATTTGCATCTGCCGGGAAGGTGTTGTTCTGTATGGCGGTGCTAACCAGCGCTTGAATGTCGGCGTCGGTCAAGTTGGTTCCTCTGGAGCCCGAGTCCGAGGACACACGGGCCAGCCCCAGCTGAGGTGCCACACGGCCGTTGCTGCCGGTATAATTTCGCAACACTGCATAGCTGTGAGACGTGCCCCAGTTGGCAATGAAGTATTGGACGATCGACTCGGTTTGCGCCCCCGGGATGTTGGATCCGTACCAGATCAGGTAGACATTCACCCGTCCGGTCATGACTGGTCCCGGGCCGGTGGTGATACCCCCGACCCGGCCCGCTTGCGAGGACGGCGGAGCCATCCCCATCGGCAGCGTGGCGCCCGCAGAAAACGGCGCGAGCAACCCAGTGAACGTCATCAGCTGAAACCACCTCATGTGTCGTCCCATGATCACCACCTCCAAGTCGTTGTCGGGGTCTCGTTCCCGCCTTGGGCCCCTACCTCACCCTCTTGCGGGGCCGCTTCTGCAGCTGTCGGCTGGCGACCATACGCCATGACAATCGTTGGGCGATAGAAATTGTCTTGACTCTGGACACGTGACGTCGGCCACGCGCTCGAATAAGTTACACACCTTACAGGGCAGCAGGTACCGCAGGGACGGCACCAGCCCGCGCGGCCGCTCACGCCGATGGAGCGCCCACAACGTGAAATCCGATGGGCAACGTTAGCCGTCGTACAGTGGGGTAGCGTCGTTGCAAACCTTCCCATCGTTCGTTGACGACGGCGTCAACAAACGGCGTACCGCAAGTAACCGACACCAGCGTTTCCTCGCGTGTTGTCGTGCGAACAACGGCGATCTGCGGCGCGCTATAGCTGACAGTGAACATGCCGATGTATTTCTCATGGTCGGTTGCCAAGGTGTTGCGACGAGGGCGGTGCTGGTGGGCCTGGTTGCAACGCTGGGATGCCAGGGGACCGGCGACAATGCGTCCGAGGACTCCGATACCGATCGGCCCGGCATGAGCGAGCAACAAGCCAAGGCGAGCTGTGCGGCTTTACCCACCGGGACCGACGAACAGTCCGCGGCGGCCCACGACCGCATCAACATGTACCGCAGGGCCATGGGGCTGCCGTGCATCGACTTCGTGCCCGCCATCGCGGCCGCGGCGGCGGCGCACTGTGCGTACTACACCGCGAACCAGGGAAGCTGCATCGCCAGCCCGCACCGCGAGGTCGCGACTTGCGACAAGTTCCGCGGTGAGCACTTCTACGATCGCCTGCATGCCGCCGGCTACACGGGTAGCCCCGCGTACGAGGACATGACCTATGTCGGCAATGGCGCTTTCGCCGTCGACGAGTGGGTCGATTCGATCTGGCACCGCATCCCGATCCTTTCGCCGTATGTTCAAGATGCTGGCTACGGGATGAATGGAGCATGCGACACCATGGACTTTGGCTGGGCGCCGGCGCCGTCGACGACCAGCCCGGTGGTCTATCCTTACGACACCCAGATCGGCGTCCCGATATCATTCGCGGGCGACACGGAATCTCCGCCACCGCCCCGTCCGCCCAAAGGCTGGCCCAGTGGATATCCGATTCTGATCTACGCCGCCAACCTTCGGGTTCAAAGTCACACACTGCTCGACGACAAGGGTGTCGCGCTCGCCCACACGTTCATCGCTCCTGGTGACGCGACCAGCGATGGCGTGCTCCTCTACGAGCTCGTGATGTACGCCGATGAGCCGCTGAAGCACAACACCACCTATCGCGTCGCGGTCGACGGGACGACGCAGGTCGAGACGATCCACCTCGCCTGGTCCTTCACGACCCGGTAGGGCGTCCGGGATTCACTGCCAGCGCAAGGACGTTCTGTCGAGGTCCAAACTTGGCCTCTCGTCCTTCGAAGACCTAAACGCACGTCGATTCGTTCCCTCGTTCGCGCGATTCGATCCCGTCGGGCGCCGTCACCCTTCGACGAATCGTGCATTGCGCGTCTCGGGCATGAAGACGTACAGGATGGCAAACGCTGCCGCAGCAACCGCGGCGAGGAACAGGAAGCCGGCATGAGAGCCCATGTGGTGGACGATGCTTCCCGCGATGACCTGGCTCAGGGCCGCGCCGATACCGACGGCCGTGGTGATGGCTCCCAGCGTGAGATTGAAGCGGCCCGTGCCGCGCGTCAGATCCGCGATCACCAGGACCGATACCACGCCGAAGATCCCGGCCCCGACGCCGTCGAGGATTTGAATGGCCACGAGCAGCACCGTATTGGACGTGAGGGTGTAGAGCACGCCGCGAATGGGAAGCACTCCAAACGCGATGAGCAGTAGCGGTTTTCGCCCCCGGGTCCCGGCCTGCCGACCCGACCAGGACGCGAGAACGGTGATGACGAGCTGGGTGGTCACCACGCACGCCGACATGAACAGCATCGAGCTTCGCCCTTGCCCCTTCGCCAGGAGCTCGCCGAGCAGCGGCAGCATCGCGGCGTTCGCAAAGTGAAACAACACGGCGCAGACGAGGAAGATGACCAACGGCCGATCCTTCAAGAGCACCCGGACGCTCTCCGCCTGGCCGGCCTTCTCTCCGACGGCGCCACGGGCCACCTCGTGGTCGATCTCGCCAGGCCGGATCCCGATCAAGATGAGCAGCGTAGGAATCGATAGCGCCACGACAAAGAAGAAGACACTCCGGTTCGAGAGGAAATAGCCCAGCAATCCCATGGAGACGGCGGCGGTCACGTTGCCCGCCGAGTTGAATGTCTGGTTGCGACCTTGACGGGCGTCGAATGCCGCGCGCCCCACCAGCCCGAGAGAGATGGCGCAGATGGCCGGGATGAGCACGCTCGACGTTCCGCCGATCAGGATCTGCGCCCCCATGACGGGCCAGAACGATGGACACAGTGCGATGATGAGTGCTCCTGCGGCTATCGCGGCCACCGCCAGGCCCACCAGCGCTCGCTTGGCTCGAAGCGAGTCGACGAGCGCGCCCGCCGGCGTCTGCGCGAGAATTCCTGCGATGCCACCAACCGTGAGCGCCAGCCCGACTCGCTCTTCGTTCCATTTGAAACCTGCGAGATAGATAGCCAGGAACGGTCCCACTCCGGTCTGGACGTCGGCCAGGAAGAAGTTGAGTCCGTCGAGGGCATGCAGAGTTCGCGAGGACGCGCGGCTGCTGGCCCCGGCGGGGGTCGGCACGCCGGATGGTTCGCGAGAAGGCACGGCGGCACCAGCGGGCTCTCCTCGGAGGTCAGAATCCCTCTTCATGAGGCTGCCCTCGCTCTGAGTGAGGCTGTCACTGCGTTCGGCCGGAGGTTCCATGACGGACCGCGCCAGGCCACTCGTCTGATTCCGGTGATGGTGGAACCCTCGAAATCCGGCGGCGACAGACCGGCTCCCGCGGCGACTCGTTCCGGAGATGAAGCCATGAACTCTCGACCCTCGTCATGACGGCGCCATTCGCAAGGGGGCAGCGAGGGGGGGGCAAGAAACTTTGCCCTGTTTCTGGGATGTCTCCTCTTGTTAGCGTCGGCCGGGGTGAGACATGATCGATGATCTTCTGCGTGTCCTCGAAGCGGCCTATCAGCTCGAACTTTCGGATCCGGACTGGCTAGCGGGGGTCGTGACGGCGATTCACCGAGGGCTGTCCCGCGGCAAGATTGCGAGAGTCCGCGGGGAACAAGGGGTGGTCGGGTTTCAATACGAGATCCAGCGCGACGGACGCATCTCGGTCTCGCGAACCGCTTCCACGGACATCCCTGACCGGTTCGTCTCGCTCCTCACCCGCGTCCCGCCCGAGCTCCCGCCAGCGTACGTGCGGGACACGTTCGGCCGGTACCTGTGCTCGCTGGCCAGTCGCGCGGGCGGAAAGAAACAGCAAGCGCTGACCCAGCGTCACATGACCGTCTACGGTGAGACCAATTGGCGCGATGTCCTCGTACTCAACGGCCGTGACCCGACGAACCGTGGGATCTGGATCGGGGTACCTCTCGAGAGAGATCCCGATCTCCGGGATCACTTCTTCGCTTCCTGGACGAAGGTCGCCGTACACCTGGCCGCCGCGCTGCGCTTGCGGGGTCGGCTCGCCGGCGTGCGCGCGCTGCAAAGCGCCGAAGCGGTCGTTGAACCAGATGGAGCGATCGCCCACGCCCGGGGCCGAGCCAGGACAAGGGCTGCCCGGGCGGCGCTGGCCGGGTCCGTTCGCGCGCTGGAGCAACTGCGCGCCGCGGACAGCAAGCGGCGGCGCGCGCGGCCGCTCGCCTCGTGGAAAGGCCTGGTCGAGGCGAGGTGGACCCTGGTTGATCATTTCGAGTCGAATGGACGGCGGCTCTTGCTCGCGCAATGCAACGACGCGCCCACTCACGACGTCAGCCGACTGACGGAACGAGAGCGCCAGGTCGTCGCATTCGCGAGCCTGGGTCACCCCAACAAGCTCATCGCTTACGAGCTCGGGATTTCGCCATCCACCGTCGGAGTCTTTCTGAACCACGCCGCCCGCAGGCTGGGCGCGCGCACGCGCGCGGAGTTGATCGAAAAAGTTCGACCGTCTTCAAACACCGCCGGGCAGGTCGCGTGACATTTACGCTAGGCGCGTAAACAAAAATTTCGTTGCGAGTTGCTGCTCATCTGAGCGACAAGTCACAACAAATGTCTCGGGAGAGTCGAGCGCGCTTTGCTCATCGAATTGCGGCCGCGCTGGCTGTCTCGAGCATTGGTTGCGAGCAGGCGCGCAATGATTCGTCGGATTCGGACCAGTCCGTTGGGGCGCCGAAGCTGCTGAGAGCATTTGTGGAACACGAGAATACCGTGGCCGCTTGCGACCACCGCCAGATCTCCCTCGCCAATTACCCGTCGCTTATTCCGAACCGCTGATCGCTCGTTGGGGGAATACGAATGAGAGCGGCGTTGTCCAGCGCCGCCCTTCTCAAGGAGACACCATGCACCCGGCACACAACCCTGCGCCCCGTACCCGCTTTGCGCTCCTCCGCGGACTGTTGAGGCTCGCGCGGCGAAAGCGCGCCTCGAAGACACGAGTCGCCTCCCTCTTGGCCTGGCGCCGGACAGCTCAATATCGCGTGCTTGCTTGTCTCGCCGTCGGACTGGCGTTCCAGGCAGCCTTCGCCCCGGCGGCAGCCGCCGCCCGGGCATCGTCGGGCACCGGCGCGGGACCGTCGGCGCCGGTGCGCTCCACCCCGGTAGCTGCGCTGGCGCCCGTCGAAAAGCCCCCCACGGGGGACGCCGCGCGTCCCGACGAGTCGATCCCCCAGTTGTGGACGCCGCGTTGGGCGACCGTCCTCGAGACGAGCCCGCCAATTGATGCCGACTCGTTGTTCGACGGAGATGCGACGACAGGGCTCACGTCCCAAGCGGGCAAGGCCGCCGCCGTTCGACTGGATCTCGGCTCCGCGCGAACGGTGGTGGGTATCGGCGTTCGTGGTGCGGGTCGTGCAAGGATCAAGATCTTCGCGGAAGAGAACGGTGTTCGCCGCCTGGTCACCGCCGATCAGGGCAGCGCCGTGGAGCTCACGGCGGATCACTGGGCGCAGGTCGCGCTGCCGCCGTCGACGCGGACGTCGGCGCTGGTCGTGCAATGGAACGGAGCCTCGCCGGCCACGGCAACGCTGACCGAAGTGACGCTCTGGGTGCTGGGACGGTCGCGCGAGGCCCTGTCCGAGGCGGCCGTGGCCGACCGTCTGGTCACCGAGCTGCCGGAGAATGCGGTGCAGGCGATATCGATGCCCTGGACGGCACCGGTCACGCGCGGGACGCAGCCGGGGAGCGTCTCGGCGAAGTTCGAGGCGAAGCTGAATGGCGATCCGCTGCTCGGCCGGGCCTTCCTGGTGTACGAGGTGAACAGGAAGGCGCACTGGACCGGCGTCTCGCGCTCGGTCAACGGGCACGTGTTCCGCGGAGGGTATCGCGCGGAGGCGACGGGGCTGGGCGGCGTGCAGGTCGAGGAGATCAACCCGGCGTGGCTCAGGCGCGGGGCGAACACGATCTCGTTTCAACCGACGCCGATCGAAGATCAGATGGGATACAGCGTCAGCAACTTGCGCCTGGTCAGCGTCCCGCGCGGCATCGAGCCGGCGCCCGCGCCTGCCGCCGCGGATGGTCGCGCGGCGCTCTCCGACGGTGATCTCGCGACCGGCATCGGCGGGGCGGGCGTGCACACGGCCAGCGTTCGGTCGCTGGCGGGCCGCGAGCCGGCGTTCCTCTCGTTCTACCTGGACAAACCGACGGACGGCACGGTGACGCTGTCGGCGGATAGCGAACGGGGACGTCGCCGAGCCCAGGTGCAAGTCGATCTCGAGGGCCGGCCGGCCGGGTGGCAAACCGTCCCCATCGCGGGCGTTCTCCCGCCGAACGCCGACCTGCGCGTGCGCGTGCGCGGTGATCGCGAGAGCACGGGACAGGTCAGCGAGGCGCGCGTCCAGTGGTTCCCGGCGCTGGCGCCGTCGGCGGACCTGGCCGTGTCGTATCCGCTGCACGGCGAATGCAATGATCACAAGACGTACGTGCGCGGCTTCGTGTCCGGGGCGGGTCCCGGCCCCCGGCCGCAGTACTTCGTCGATGGCCAGCCGAGGCGGATCGACATCGACACCGACGGGAGCTTCGAATCGTACGTGCAAGAGCCAGATGCGGCTCGCGGCCGGCCATGGAGCGTCCGCCTCGACGTCGTGACCGAGGGCGGCGGTCACATGACGCGCACGGTCCCGATCGACAAGTGCATCGAGCCGCCCAAGGGTCGCGTGCTCGGCGTGTCGCCGCCGCTCGAGGACGTGGGCGCGCCGTATGGCGCGGTCGTGTCGCCGCAGAAGGCCAGCACGCTCTCGTTCGCGGGCGCCAAGATCGAGATCCCCGCCGGCGCCGTGGACAGCGACGTCCGGGTCACGATGCGCGCGCTCGACCGCGGGCAGGTTCCACCGCTCGAAGTCGGGATGGACGACGTGATCGCCAGCGGCGCGGCCCTGCGCCTGGGCCCGCATGGCCTTCGATTCAAGAAGCCGGTGCGGGTGACCTTGCCGGTCGATCCCGAACGACGGCCGGAGGGGATGGGCTCCTCCGACGTGGTCGCGTTCTTCTACGACGAGGTGAAGGGCAGGTGGACGGACCTTCCCAAGGTTCTCGGCCGTCCCGACCACGTCGTCGCGGAGACGACCCACTTCACGGACTTCATCGCGGCGACGCTCAAGATGCCGGATCACCCCGATGCCCAGCAGTTCAACCCGAACTCGATGAAGAACGTGAAGGTGGGCGAGCCCGGCGCCGGAATCACGACGATTGAGCCGCCCCAGATGAATCCCAGCGGGTCGGCGCGCCTCAGCTATCCCATCGAGACGCCGCCGGCGCGCGACGGGATCGGTCCGAACCTCGCGCTCACGTACGACAGCGACGGGGTGAACAGCAATGGCTGGTTGGGCGTGGGATGGAACATGAGGATGTCGTCGATCGAGATCGACACGCGCTTTGGGGTGCCGCACTACAACTCGACGGATGTCTACTTGCTCGACGGGGCGATGCTGGCGCCAACCACGACGGCCGGGACGTACATCCGCCGCGTGGAGAGCTCGTTCGATCAGATCAAACGGACGGGGACTGGGCCGACGAACTACGTCTGGACGGTCACGGACAAGAGCGGGGTCGTCTACACCTACGGGTCCGCCGCCCAGAGCCGGTTGGCCAATCTCCGCAGCGGAGCGACAGCAAACATCTTCCGCTGGTACCTGGATTCGGTCCAGGACGCTTACGGCAACTTCATGAAGGTCACGTACCAGCATGACACCTGGTCGACGACCACCACGCCGGCCGAGAAGTTCGACGAGGTGTATCCGTCGGTCATCGACTACACGGCCAATGGGTCTTTGACCGCGCCGACGCTGGCCGCGAACTATCACGTCACGTTCACCCTGGACGCCGTCGGGACGCGCCCCGACAACACGATCACCGCGCGCCCAGGCTTTCCGGTGTCCACGCGACGACGGCTCGACAACATTGTCGTGACCAGCGGGACGACCTTCGTACGCCAGTACAAGTTCATCTACTACGGTCAGACGGCCGGCCAGAACCTCGCGGACACGTTGCAAAAGAGCGTTCTGTCGGCCGTCGCGCTGTGGGGCGCGAAGGACACCGCGAGCAGCGAGCTCTATCGGCACACGTTCGAGTACAACAAGGCGCCCGCGACGAACGAGATGTTCAACTCGCCATTCTTGTATGGGCAGGCCTTTCAGAACCCGTCGAACGGGCTCTCTCATACGGTCGACAACCTCAGCGGGGGGAGCGTCATGATCGGCGTTGGCTTCCCGGCCGTCTCGGTGACCGGGAGCTTCGGGCTGGACTCAGGGGGCTCGACCCCGGACCTCGCGTTCGTCGGCATCACGGGACGAGGCATCCCGGACCAGTTCAACGCCGCCGGGGCCCTCGACCTGAACACCATGCTCGGCGGAAAGACCTACTTCACCGAGGCCACGCTCACGGGCCTGCCGGGGCTCGGCGGCACCAGCCGTTCGGGATGGACGGCCGGCGGCAACATCAGCTTGCTGGCAGGCCTGTTCGGGGCCGGCCTCACCTATGCCCGGCACGTGCAGCAAGACAACGGAATCATCACCGACATGAACGGCGACGGGTTTCCCGACGTCGTGACCTCGAACGGCAGCACGTTTACCGCCTATGTCAACGACGGCAAACGGAACTTCACGCCGAAAACGTGGAGCGGTTACGATCTGTCGAACTCGACGTTCTCCACGCAAGGCAGGTTGTCCCAGGCGCAGACGGCACAGGCATACTTCAACACCGATCCGCTCATTCGCTGGGTGGCGCCGTTCGGCGGCAGCGTGAACGTGAGCGTGGGCGCGGCGAGA
>CAZNCQ010000249.1:0-10831 GCA_964571275.1 uncultured Myxococcales bacterium | reverse complement strand
GGCTCGGCTACATCAAGCTCGGACAGTCGGCGACCACGCTATCGGGCGGCGAGGCCCAGCGCATCAAGCTGTCCAAGGAGCTGGCGAAGAAGTCGTCGGGACGCACGGTCTACATTCTCGACGAGCCGACGACCGGCCTGCACTTCGCCGACATCGCGCAGCTCTTGTCGGTGTTGAACCGGCTGGTCGACGCCGGCAACACCGTGATCGTCATCGAGCACAACCTGGACGTCATCAAGACCGCCGACTGGATCATCGACCTCGGCCCCGAAGGCGGGCCCGGCGGCGGCCAGATCATCGCGCAGGGGCCACCCGACGACGTCGCGCGCGTCGGCGCGAGCTATACGGGTCAGTTTCTGCGCAAGGTGCTGTAGTCTCCGAGAGGCAGCGCGCCGTCGCGGCGCGTATTGATGTCTCCGCCGACAACCCGTAGATCCTGTCTCTGCCGACATGGTCGCTGGCGACGCGCGCTGGCACCGTCTCTCGCAGCAGCATGGTGGCGCGCGATCGCGATGACGACTTCTACGGCGTGCTCGGCGGGCGCATCCGCAAGCTGCGCGAGGACCGCGGCTGGACCCAGGAGGAGCTGGCGCAGGCGATCGCGATCGAGCCGGCCACGCTGTCGCGCTACGAGACCGCGAAGAAGACGTTCCCGCTGGACGTGCTGCGCCGGATCGCCGCCAGCCTGCGCGTGCCCCTCGGCCAGCTCATCGTCGACGGCGGGACCGGCGGCACATCGAGGCTCGCAGACGCCCCGACCTACGACCGGCACACCGACCCGCGCCACGTCGACCTGCTGGATGCCTGGCGCAAGATCCCGGCCGGCCGGCGCAAGCTGGCGCTGCGGCTGCTGCGCACGCTGGCGAGCGGCGAAGACTGACGACTTCGCGTAGCGTATGGTTGCGGCGCTGACATGGAACCCGCCACGCCCGCGGCCACCGGCGTCACCATCGAGAACCTGACCAAGTCGTTCGGCGACGCGGTCGCGGTGGGCGGCATCTCGCTGCAGGTGGCGCCGGGCGAGATCTACGGCCTGCTCGGCCCCAATGGCGCCGGCAAGACCACCACGCTGCGGGTCCTGGCCGGCATCCTGGCGGCGACCAGCGGACGTGTGACCCTGGCCGGCATCGAGGTCACGCCGCGCGCGCACGAAGCCAAGCGCCGCCTCGGCTTCCTCACCGGCACGACCGGGCTCTACGCGCGCCTGACCGCGCGCGAGCTCTTGACCTACTTCGGCCGCCTGCACGGCATGGACGCCGGCACCGTGGCCACGCGCATCGACTGGATCGCCCGCACGCTCGACTTCACCGCGCTGCTCGACAAGCGGTGCGAGGCGCTGTCGAGCGGCAACAAGCAGCGCGTCTCGGTGGCGCGCGCGGTGCTCCACGACCCGCCGGTGCTGGTCCTCGACGAGCCGACCGTCGGGCTCGACGTGCTGGCCACGCGCTTCTTCCGCGACTTCGTGCGCGCCGAGCGCGATCGCGGCAAGGCGGTGATTTACTCCACGCACTATCTGGCCGACGCCGAGCTCCTGTGCGACCGCATCGGTCTGCTGCACCGCGGGCGCATGCTGGCCGAGGGCAGCCCGGCGGCGCTGCGCGCGATGGCCGGCGGCGCGAGCAGCCTGGAAGAAGCGTTCCTGACCCTGGTCGCGGCGCTCGAGAGCGGCGCCACCGCGCCGGCGCCGCCGTCATGATCGGCCGCTCGCACTTCGCCACCGTCGCGCTGGTCTACGGCAAGGAGCTGCGCGAGACGCTGCGCGATCGCCGCACGCTGTTCGTGATGGTGCTGTTCCCGCTGGTGGTCTACCCGCTGATGTCGCTGCTGCTCGCGCAGGTGATGGCAGGCAAGGCGTCGAAGAACGCGGCGCACGCGTCGCGCGTCGCGATCAATGGCACGCCGGCCGAGACCGCGCCGCTGCGCAAGATGATCGAAGCCGACCACACTGACTTCGCCCTGCAGGCAAGCGGCGACAACACCGACGTCGAGCTCGGCCGCCTCGACGCGCTGATCGTCATCGGGGGTGCCGGCCACGCGGGCAAGACGCCGGCGGCCGTCGTGTTCGACGAGACGCGCGACTTTTCGAACCAGGCGCGCGACCGGATCGACCATCTGCTGGCGGGCGCGCTGCCTCCTCAGTGCCAGCCGCTCTACGCCGTCGCTGACCGCAGCATCGCGCCCGGCGCCAAGGTCGGCGGGTATCTCTTGTCCAAAGTCCTGCCGCTGGTCGTGGTCATCATGGTCATGCTGGGCGCGTTCTACCCGGCGATCGACATCACCGCCGGCGAGCGCGAGCGCGGCACGCTGGAGACCATCCTGGCGTCGCCGGTCGATCGATTCGATCTGATGACCGGCAAGGTGCTGGCGGTGGCGACGCTGGCCGCCGTGACCGGCATGCTGAACCTGGTGTCGATCTCGCTGACCATGCTCGAGGGGATCCGCATGATGGGCGGCGCGTCGGATGCGCTGCGGATTCCGTGGACGCGCACGCTGGCGGCGCTGACCATGGTGGTGCCGTCGGCGTTCCTGTTTGCGTCGGTGATGGTCGCGGTCGGCGCGATGGCGCGCGGGTTCAAGGAAGCGCAGAACCTCCTCACACCCATCTACTTCCTGTGCATCACGCCCGCGCTGATCGCCGGCCTGGGCGAGTACGAGATGGCCGGCGTCGCGCTGGTCGTGCCCGGCGTCAACGTCACGCTGCTGGCGCGCGCGATCGTGCTCGGCAATGCCCGCATCGGGCCGGCGCTGGCGGTGATCGCATCGACGCTGGCGTACGGCGGGATCGCGCTCGCGCTCGCCGCGCGGCTCTACGATTCGGAGCGCCTGCTGTACGCCGACGATCAGCGCCTGACCCTGCGCGATTGGCTGCGGCGGCTGCTGTTCGGTGCGAGCGACGGGAAGGACGAGGGCGCGCTCGCGCGTGGCGTCTCCGCCGGCGACGCGCTGATGCTGTTCGGCCTGGCGTACGTGCTGCTCTTCTTCGTCTTCTTTCCGCTGCAGGCGCGGAATCTGGAAGTGGGGCTCGTCGCGTCGGAGTGGGGCGGCCTCTTCGGCCTGGTCGCGATCTACGCGCGTCTCACGCGCCAGCGGCTAGGCGCGGTGCTGGTGATCGGGCGGCCGTCGGCGCGCGCGCTGCTGGGCGCGCTCCTGTGCGGTCTGTCGGCCTGGGTCGCGATCGGCCTGCTGGCAGAGTGGATCGCGCCGCCGCCGCGCGAGCTGGTCGAGAGCCTGCGCCGGCAGATCTCGCCGCCGGGCGGCCGCGGCCTCTTCGTGACGCTGCTGCTCATGGCGGTCACGCCCGCGATCTGCGAGGAGGCGCTGTTTCGTGGCCCGATCCTGCGCGGCTTGGCGACGCGGTTGTCGCCGCTCGCCGCCGCCGTGCTGACCGGCGTCTTCTTCGGGCTTTTTCACTTCGACGTCTGGCGCTTCCTGCCGACGGGGTTGCTGGGCGTGATTCTGTCGCTGATCGCGTGGCGGGCACGTTCGATCGTTCCAGCGATGCTGGCGCACGCGGTCAACAACGGCTGCCTGGTGGTGCTGGCTCAGCTGGGGCTCGATGAGCGGATCAGCACATGGACGAGCCACTCGCAGGCGGCGATCTTTGTCGCGTCGCTGGTCGTGTTGGCGGCGGGCGGCGCTCTGCTCGCGACCGACCCGGCGACACCTGCGCAACGCCAGCGAGCGTAGGCCAAGCGCCCGGCGACGGACCGGGTCAAATGTAGCGCAGTTCACCATATTTCCTTGTCGAGACCTTGGATGATTGCTACAAAGCGTAGTGAGGAGACATGGGAACTAGCGAAGAGAAGCGTGTATTGGGGTTGCTCCGTAAGTGCGACGTCCTGGCCAATCTTCCCGCCGAGGCGCTTCAGACCTTGCTGCCCAACATCAAAGTCGGCAGCTTTCGCCCGCGGCAAGTGATCTACCTGCCGGGCGATCGCGCGCAGGGCGTCCACTTCCTGGCGTCGGGCCGCATCAAGATCTCCAAGGTGACGCGCGACGGAAAAGAGCTGACGCTCGCCTACCGCGCCGAGGGCGACTTCTTCGGCGAGCCTTGCTTGCTCGAGGGCGGCCCGCGTGAAGAGATGGCGGAGGCGATGGATGCCTCGATCGCGCTCGAGGTCGAGCGCGAACTGGTCGATCGGATGCTGCAGTCCAACGGCACCGCGGCGTATCACTTCGCGCGCGCGCTGATCGTGCGGCGCAAGGATCTGGAGACGCGCGTCGAGCAGCTGATCTTCAAGGACGTCGGCTCCAAGCTCGCGGAGCTGCTGCTGAGCCTGGGCAACGAGCACGGCATCGCCGACACGCGCGGCGTGGTCGTCGGCCTCAAGATCACGCACCAAGAGATGGCGAACCTGATCGGCTCGACGAGAGAGACGGTCTCGCTCACGCTGTCCCAGTTCAAGCGCAAGGGTTTGATCCAGACCGAGGGCCGTAAGGTGATCCTGGCGGACCCCGAGGGTCTGCGAGCAATTTCCTAGGAAGAACGGCCAAGGTGCCAGGGACGCCAAGATCCGGACTATCAAGGGTCCGGACTTGGCGTGTGCGGCGTCTTGGCGGTTTATCTGACCGGCATTGGGCCGAGCAGACGTCTAGCCGTCCGGCGACGCGGGCGTCAACAAGCGATCACCAGCCGCCGCGCCGGCCGCCGCCACCGCGGCCGCCTCTGCCTCCGCCGCCTTCGCCGTAGCCACCACCACCACCGCCGCGGCCGCCGCCTTCGCCGTAGCCACCGCCACCGCCTCGGCCCCCGCCACCCCCGTATCCGCCGCCGCCGCCGCCACCGCCACCGTAGCCACCGCCACCGCCCGACCGCGGCGTGCGCTCGCGCGCCTCGCTGACGTTGATGGCGCGCCCCTGAACTTCGCGCCCGGTCAACGACTGAATCACCTGAGACGCCTCGTCGTCGCTCCCCATCTCGACGAACGCGAAGCCGCGCGGCCGCCCGGTGTCTCGATCCATCACGATCTTCACTTCGACCACGTTCCGGCCATTCTCGGCGAACACCTCGCGCAGCTCAGGTTCAGTCACGTTGTACGACAAGTTTCCTACGTAGAGCCTGGTTCCCATCTCGTTCTCCTTGGTTCACTGATTCGGCGATTCGGCGCTAGGGGCACCTTATTGCTGGGACGAGAGACTGCGGGCAGCGCGCGGCGATCGCGCAAGCACGCCCCGGGAACGCGCCACGAACGCGGCGGCGAGATCGAGCCGGTGTTGCCGGTGTTGCTCAGTCCGCGAGCGACCCTGGGTCACTCGGGCGACGCCTACGAAGGTCGGGCACTGACACGACGAGCACAGCACGCGGAGAACTCGCTAGGTCCATCGAGATTACCAATGGCCGTAACGGATGTCGAGAACGCGCGGTGGGCAGGCTTCGCCCCGCTCCGCCCGGACGGGCTTCCGAAAATCCAGGCGAGACACAAATTTTTGGTGGGAGAAGCGACGCTGGCGCGCCGCGTGGAACTACGCGCGCAGCGCTTCGAGCACCGCGGCGCCAGCCTGGGCGGTGGTCGCAGGCGTCACACCGGGAGGCGCCACGTCGGCCGGCAATACGTTGCGGTCGATCGCCGCCCCGACCGCCGCCTCGACGGCCGCCGCCTCGACGCTGAGCCCCAGCGAATGACGCAGCAGCAGCGCCAGGCTCAAGATCGTGGCGTACGGATTGGCGATGCCCTTGCCGGCGATGTCGGGCGCCGACCCGTGAATCGGCTCGTAGAGGCCCCGCTTGCCCTCGCCCAGCGACGCCGACGGCAGCATGCCCATCGAGCCGACCAGCATCGACGCCTCGTCGGTGAGGATGTCGCCGAACATGTTCTCGGTGACGATGACGTCGAAGTCGGCGGGCCGCCGGATCAGATGCATCGCGCAGGCATCGACCAGCATGTGCGAGAGCGTCACGTCGGGGAAATCGCGCTTGACCACGCGCTCCGTCACCTCGCGCCAGAGCCGCGACGTCTCGAGCACGTTGGCCTTGTCGACCGACGTCAGCTTGCGCCGCCGCCCGCGCGCCAGCTCACCAGCCGAGCGAACGATGCGCGTGACTTCCGCCTCGGTGTAGACGCACGTGTCGACCGCGCGATCCTTCTCGCGCAGCTTGTCGCCGAAGTAGATCCCGCCGGTCAGCTCGCGCACGACCACCAGGTCGACGCCGACCAGCAACTCGGGCCGCAGCGGCGACGCGGCAATCAGCTTCGGATTGACCGAGACCGGCCGCAGATTGGCGTAGAGACCGAGCCCCTTGCGGATCGCCAGCAGCCCTTGCTCCGGCCGCACTTTCGCCTTCGGGTCGTCCCACTTCGGTCCGCCGACGGCGCCCAGCAGCACCGCGTCGGCGCCGCGACACAGCTCCAGGGTTTCGAGCGGAAGCGCGCTGCCGGTCTGGTCGATCGCGCAGCCGCCGATGAGCGCCTCGCGGAGCACGAACACGTGGCCCCATTTCTTGGCGACCGCACCCAGGACCTCCGTGGCTTGCGCGACGACCTCAGGCCCGATCCCATCTCCCGGCAGAACGGCGACGACAGCTCGCATGTCGGAGCGGAACATACAGTGTCAGAGCTGTACGTCAAGTGCCGCGGTCACCCCCTCCAGGCTTGCGCGATCGGCATGCGCCGCCCGGGGCCAAACGCCTTGCCGGTGATCTTCAAACCAGGCGGCATCTGGCGCCTTTTGTACTCACTGAGTCGCACGCGGCGCACCACGTCGTTCACGATCGCAGCGTCGAATCCCGCCGCCACCAGCGCCTGCGAATCCAGCCCCTGTTCGAGGTGCGCGTCCAGGATGGCATCGAGCAGCTCGTAAGGCGGCAGCGAATCCTGGTCGGTCTGATCGGGGCGCAGCTCCGCGGACGGTGCCTTGGTCAGCGTCGGTTCGGGAATCACCGCGCGCTCGCGGTTGATCTCCCGCGCCAGCCTGTAGACCAGCGTCTTCGGCACGTCGCTGATTACGGCCAGACCGCCCGCCATGTCGCCGTACAGCGTGCAGTAGCCGGTCGCGAGCTCGCTCTTGTTGCCGGTGGTCAGCAGCAAGCGCCCGTGTCGATTCGACAGCGCCATCAGGATGGCGCCGCGGATGCGCGCCTGCAGATTCTGCATCGCCAGGTCGGCCGCCTCGGCCGCGGCGCCGCCGCTCTCACCGGCGCGCGCGTCGGCGAACGCGGGCGCCAGCGCGCCGAGGTAGGCTTCGAACATCGGCTCGATCGAGATCACGTTGAAGTCGATGCCCAGGCTCTGCGCGAGCGCGGCGGCGTCTGTGAGCGAGCCCGCTGACGAGAAACGCGACGGCATCGCCACGCCGAGCACGTTGTCCGGCCCCAGCGCGCGCGCCGCGATGCACGCCACCAGCGCCGAATCGATGCCGCCCGACAGGCCGAGCAACGCGCGCTGAAAACCACAGCGCCGCGCGTAGTCAGCGGTGCCGAGCGTCAGCGCGTCGAGCGCCGAGCGCAGGTCGTTGGGCGCCAGGTCGTGCAGGTCACCGGTGTTGCGGTCGAGGTCGGCCGTGACGAGATCGGGCGCGTGCTCGCGCGCGCGCGCCAGGACCTGGCCGTCGGCGCCCAGCACCAGGCTGGCGCCGTCGAACACCAGGTCGTCCTGACCACCGACCTGATTCACGAAGACCAGCGGGCGCCGCCAGCGCCGCGCCGTCGCCGCCAGCATGCGCGGGCGCAGCTCCCGCTTTTCCATGGTGTAGGGCGACGCCGACACATTGATCAAGATCTCGGCGCCGCGCGCGACCAGGGTCTCGATCGGATCCGATCGGTAGAGCCGGTGCGGCCAGAAGTCAGTGTCGTTCCAGATGTCCTCGCAGATGGAGATGCCGAGGCGCCGGCCGCGCAGGTCGATCGGCGCCACGTCGGTCGCCGGCTCGAAGTAGCGCCACTCGTCGAACACGTCGTAGGTTGGCAACAGGGACTTGCGCACGATCGCCACGATCTGGCCGCCGTCGATCACCGCCGCGGAGTTTGCGACGCTGCGCCCCGTCGGCGCCCCTTCGAGCCGTTCTGGGAAACCGACGACCAGCGCGGGCGAGCGCACGGCCAGCCCCGGCGCTCCGGCACCGGCGACCATGTCGGTGGAGACGCGGGCGGTGGCGCGTGCCAGCGCCTCCAGGGAGGCACGCGCCGCCGCCAGGAAGGCCGGCCGCTCGAGCAGATCCTTGGGCGGATACCCCGACAGTGCCAACTCTGGAACAACCAGGAGATCGGCGCCACGGCGCGCGGCATCCAGGTGCGCGGCGGTGATCAGGCGGCGGTTGCCGTCGAAATCCCCGATGGTCGGGTCGATTTGGCCGAGCGCGACGATCACGCTCGAACTTTAACGTGGGCGATCGGCGGCGACGAGCGATTTGGATCGGGCGTGATAAAATTCAACTCGCATGTCCAGCGCCGGCGAGGTGGTCGTCCCCGTACCGCTCGGCCTCGAGCTCATCGAGTCGGCGACCCGTCCCCAAGACATCCCGCGCGAGAATCGGATCTTCGTCAATCGCAACCTGCGGCTGGATCGTATCGACCTCGTCGGGTTCGATATGGACTACACGCTGGCGCTGTACAACCAGGCCAAGATCGAAGAGCTGTCGATGCGGGCCACGCTGCACAAGCTGGTCACGACCAAGGGTTACCCTGAGGAGATCCGCGGGCTGGCCTACGACCCGACGCTGGCCATCCGCGGGCTGGTCGTCGATCGAATCCACGGCAACATCTTCAAGCCCGACCGGTACGGCTTCCCCGGCCGTGCCCGCCACGGGTTGACGCCGATCGACCGCGCGAAGATGTCCGAGCTCTACCAGCGCGAGCGGATGCGGTTGTCGGCGCGGCGCTACGCCTGGATCGACTCGCTGTTCGCGCTGCCCGAGGCGGTGCTCTACGCCAATCTGGTCGACTACTTCGATCGCACGGTGGTCGGGCAGAAGCCGACCTACGACGTGCTCTGGGAAGACATCCGCGAGTGCATCGACCTCGCGCACCGCGACGGGTCGATCAAGGCCATCGTCAGCGAAGAGCTGTCGTCGTTCGTGGTGCGCGACCCGGCGCTCGCCGAGACCCTGCACAAGTTCCGCTCGTCGGGGAAGCGGCTGTTTCTGCTGACCAACTCCGCGTGGGACTACACGAGCCGCGTGATGAGCTACCTGCTCGACGGCGTGCTCAACGCGTATCCGTCGTGGCGCAACTACTTCGACATCATCGTCGTGAGCGCGGGTAAGCCGGAGTTCTTCACCGACGAGCGGCCGTTCGTCGAGCTCGACGGCGAAGGCGCGCCGATCGAGCGCGCGACCGACGGGCGGCCCGCCGACGCGCCGTTCGCGCGCGGGCGCATCTACTCGGGCGGCAACATCCGCGATTTCCAGGAGCGCGCGCGGGCGAGCGGCGACCGCGTGCTGTTCGTCGGCGACCACATCTACGGCGACATGCTGCGCTCGCGAAAGTCGTCGAACTGGCGCACGGCGATGGTCCTGCAGGAGCTGGAGCACGAGGTGTCGACCTACGACCGCATGCGCGCGCCGCTGGCGCGGCTCGACCAGCTCGACAACCAGCTCATCCATCTCGACTCCGAGATCAACGAGCGCCAGACCGCGATGCGCACGCTGCAGAAGCTGGCCACCGAGGCGCCGCTCGCCGGTCACCTGCCGGCGGCCAAGCGACAGATCAAGGACGCGATCGAGAAGCTGCGCGCCGATCTGCGGGCGGCGACGGCGCAGCACCGCACCGTCGAGAGCGAGATCGACGACGCGTTCAACCCGCACTGGGGCCCGCTGTTTCGCGAGGGCTACGAGGTCAGCAAGTTCGGCGAGCAGGTCGAGGCCTACGCCTGCGTCTATACGAGCCGTGTCTCGAACTTCCGCTTCTGCTCGCCGATGCAGTACTTCCGTGGCCCGCGCGACCGCATGCCGCACGAACGCATGTAGGCGCCAGGCCGCGCGCCAGCGCACGCCGGCTTTCTCTAACGACGTCGGCGGACCAGGGCCGTGGCTTCGTCGAGGCCCAAGGCTCGCGCGGCACCGAAGTAGACGACCGCTCCGAGCGTGACCGGCACGAAGACCTTGATCACCCACCCGAGCAGGCGCGGTATTTCCAGCGGCTCGAGGCGCGTGCTCGCGAGCCAGACGGCCGCCGCCATGACGGCCGACGCGGCCGCGATGCGCGCCACGGCGCCGAAGAAGTCGCGCGTGAACAGGCCACGGATCTGCGTCTGGAACGCGACCAGCAACACCGTCAAGTTGACCGTCGCGGCCAGCGACGTGCCGACCGCCAGGCCGACGTGCCCGAAGCGATGAAACGTGGTGAGGTTCCAGATCAAGTTCGCCGCCACGGCGCTGACGCTGGCGATGAGCGGCACGCGCGTGCGCCCGAGCGCGTAGAACGCCGGCGCCACGACCTTGATCGCCGCGTACGACACCAGGCCGAGCGCGTACCCCGATAGCGCGTGCGCCGTGGCCAGTGTCGCGTTCGCGCTGAAGCGCCCGTGCTGGTAGATGAGCCGGATGATCGGCACGCCCAGCAGCGCGAGGCCAATTGTCGACGGCACGGTCAGGAACAGCACCATGCGCAGCCCGCGGCGCAACGTCGCGCGCAGCGCGTCCCAGTCGCGCGCGGCGGCGTCGCGCGACAGGTGCGTGAGCGCCGTCGTCGCGACGGCGACGCCGAAGACGCCGATCGGCAGCTGCATCAAACGGAACGCGTAGCTGAGCCAGGAGATCGCGCCATCGGAGACCAGGCTCGCGAACGACGAGTTCACCACGACGTTGATCTGCACCGCCGCCACGCCCAGCGTCGCCGGCGCCATGAGCGCGGCGATCCGGCGCGTGCCCGGGTCGCGCAGGCGCAAGTCGGGCAGCA
>CAZNCQ010000248.1:0-10843 GCA_964571275.1 uncultured Myxococcales bacterium | reverse complement strand
CCCTTCTTCGCGTACTTGAGCGGGAACTGCTTGCGCCACGCCGCGATCTGCTCGAGCCAGTCGTCGGTGTCGAGCTTCTGCACGTGCGGGATCAGATCCTCGACCGCCAGGCGGGCGTCGGCGGCCAGGCTGACGTCGGGGCGCACGATCTTGTTGAACTCGGCCTTGTCGATGTCGATGTGGATCTTGGTCGCGCCCACACAGAACTCCGACAGCTTGCCGGTGATGCGATCGTCCCAGCGCGCGCCGATCGCCATGATCATGTCGCAGTGGGTGACCGCCTTGTTGGCGTAGGCGGTGCCGTGCATGCCGAGCATCCCCTGGTGCAGCGGGTGATCCTCGGGACAGGCGCCCTTGCCGAGCAGCGTGTTGACGATCGGCGCATTCAGCTTCTCGGCGAGCTTGATGATCGCCGGGCCCGCGCCCGAGATCACCGCGCCGTGGCCGACGTACAGGACCGGCTTGCGGCTCTTGTTGATCAGCGCCGCCGCCTTCTTGACCAGGTCCGCCTCGGGATGGCCCGGCACGATGTAGCCGGGCAGGTCGACCGTGTCCACGAAGTCGGAGGTGCACGGTCCCGACGTGATGTCCTTGGGCAGATCGATCAGCACCGGTCCGGGGCGGCCGGTCGACGCCAGGTGGAACGCCTCGCGCGTGATGCGCGGGATGTCGTTCGCGTCCTTGACCAGGTACGAGTGCTTGACCACCGGGTAGGTGATGCCGGTGACGTCAGCCTCCTGAAACGCGTCCTTGCCGAGCATCGGCGAGATCGTCTGGCCGGTGAGCACGATCATCGGGACCGAGTCCATCAGCGCCGTGAGCAAGCCGGTGACGGTGTTGGTGGCGCCCGGGCCCGACGTCACCAGCACGACGCCGGGCTTGCCCGTCGAGCGCGCGTAGCCGTCGGCCATGTGGGTCGCGCCCTGCTCGTGGCGGACCAGGATCAACTTGATCTTGGAGTCGACCAGCGCGTCGAAGATCGGCATCGCCGCGCCGCCCGAAAGACCGAATACGTACTCGACACCCTCGCGCTCCAGGCACCGGATCAACTTCTCGGCGCCGCTGGTGACCTTGTGCAGCTGCGGGGCTGCCTTCTCGGTCGCTTTCTTCGAAGGGGTCGATGACGGGGCGGTCTTGAGCGAACGCGTTGCCACGGTGAGTCTCCTTGTCGAGAGGTTTCGGACTGAAGTCGACAAAGCTAGGTTGATTTGACGCTTCAGTCAACAAGATCTTGGGTCCGATCGGTGACGAATCGGCGAAATGACCCGCTTTGACGCGCTGATCTGTGACCAGGTCCGGTCAGGGGCGTCGATTTCGACCGATCCACCACGTCTTTCCGGGCGCATCGAGGTCGAAGGGGCTCCAGGACTCGCTCGCGACCTCGTCGAAGCCGGAGGCGGCGAGCCCGGCGCGGATTTCGGCGCCGGTGAAGCAGCGCTCGGTCAGGGACGCCCGGGTGCGGCGAGCGCCGTCGTCGATGGTGATCTCGGCCTGCGCTTGGTGGAGAGCGGCGTCGTAGTGGGTTTCGATGGCGACGCCCCAGTCGTGCTCGCGCCAGGTCCGGTTGCCGCGCCACCAGCGGTCGAACCCCAGCTCGTTGGTGGCGTCGAAGACGAACAGCCCGCCCGGCCGTAGAAGGCCGGCGACGGCGCGCATCGCCGCGTGCAGCTCCGCGACGTCGGCCAGGTGATTGAGCGTATCGTAGAAGCACCCGGCGGCGTCGAGCGACGGCGCAACTGCCGGCGGAGCGACCAGCAGGCCGGGGATCCATTGCACGCGATCCGCGCCCGGCTTCGCGCGGGCGACGTCGAGCATCGCCGCGCTGCCGTCGACGCCGATCAGGCGCCAGCCCGGGTGCGCGCGCCCCAACCCCAGCAGCAGGTCGCCGGTGCCGCAGCCGAGGTCGAGGAACGAGCTCGGCGCCGGCTCGCGCGCGTGGCGCTCCAGCGCGGGCAGCAGCTTGGCCAGCACCACGTGCGAGAACGGCGTCGTGCCGCCCGCGGATTGCCAGCGATCGTAGACCGGCGCCAGGGCGTCGTAGAGCGCCGCGGCTGGCACATGCGGAATCGTCGTTTGAACCGGAGCCATGCGTGGGGTCCCGGTCAGTCGTCGCCACGCACGGGGCCGCGCAGCGCCTTGCGGTGCGACTGCGCGTGCTTGGCGCGCAGCATCTTTTCCTTCGCGCGCCGCGAGCGCCGCCGCTTCTGCCGGCGGATCTTCTCGGCAGCCTGCGCGCGGGCGCTCGCCCGGCCCAGCCGTTCCTCTTCGATCTTGTCGGCCAGCATCTCGCGCGCGATCAGCCGGTTCGCGCCTTGCGTGCGCTCGCGCTGGCATTTGACGGCCATGCCGCTCGGACGATGCACCAGCACCACGCAGGTCGCGACCTTGTTGACGTTCTGGCCGCCCTTGCCGCCCGAATGCACGAAGCTCTCGTCGAGATCCTCCTCGCGGATCCCGAGGCGCGCGAACCGCGTGGCCAGCGCACGAGCCTTGTTACCGGAGAGCGGCATAGGTCAGGGTTGCTTCGCCCCACCAGGTTGTCAATACTGCGCCTCCACGCCCGGCCGGGCAGGAGGTTCGCATGCGATCGACGAACGAGACGACCCTGGGTTTGAAGACGTTCTTCGTGCTCGCGCTGGGTCTGCTCGGGACCGCGTGCGACAAAGAGGCACCCAAGGCCCCGCCCGCGCCCGTCGTGGCCGAGCCGGTCAAGACGCCGCCTCCGCCGCCGGCCGCGGTCGACGGCGCGGTTCCGTCCAGGCCGAAGATGGTCGCCAACAACGACGGCTTGAGCCTGGCCGATCGGGTCGCGAAGCGACAGGCGGCCGAGGCCAAGGTGGCGGCGGAGCTGGCGGCGCAGGAGAAGGAGCGGTTGCTCAAGTACGACCGCGGCAAGCTGCCGCTGCACAAGCAAGTCTTCGGGTTCATTCTCAAGACGCGCGCGCAGTACGACAGCGCGATGAAGAGCGGAGACAAGGCCAAGGTCGACAAGCTGCGCGAGTCGCTGAACAAGCCGATCGTCGCGATGGGAAAGAAGATGGCGACGATCGATCCCAAGGGCGGCAACTCGAACGTCACCACGGACTACGACGTGATGCTGAACGCGCTGGCCAACGACTATCCGGAGGCGATCGACGCGTCGTTCGACGGTGACAAGCAGGCGCTGGCCGACCAGACCGCCGAGCTCGACAAGCGCAGCAAGAAGATCGAAGACTGGCTGGTCGAGCTCAAGAGCGCGAAGAAGTGATCGCCGCTCGGCCGCCGACGCGACTGCGATCACGGACGTGATCAGCGGCGGCCGTGCCGGGGATCAAGCGGCGTGATATCCCGGCAAAGCGGCGTCCCGCTGGAACGAGCGTGAGGTAGGCTGCCGGCATGGCTTGGCTTGAGGGAGATCTTGCGTTCGCGCGCGCGCTGTTGATTGTCGCGGCGGCCGGCGTTTTCGGCTGCGGCCGCACGCAGCTCAATGACGTGGATCCGTGCGATCCCGCGTTCGACACCACGCGCCCGTGCAGCGGGTTCTGTGGTCCCGGCACGGAAACCTGCGTCGACTACGCCTGGCAGTCGTGTGTGATTCCAGCGGTGACGCGATCCTGCACCAACGACTGCGGCACCGGAACGGAGACGTGTGCGAACGAGCAATGGCAAGGGTGCGAGGTCGCGCCGGTGACGCGCAGCTGCTCCAGCGTCTGCGGCAGCGGCAACCAGACCTGCACCGAAGGCGTGTGGGCCGCCTGCGACGCGCCCCAGCCCAATCCGCCGACGTTGACGGCGACGGTGCGCGACTTCCACGCGCACAACCCGCCCGACTTCGAGTACGACGTCGGCGGTGGCAACCACGCCGATCCCGGGATCGTCGAGCCGATGCTGGGGGTGGACGGCACGCCGGTCTACGCCGGCAACCCGACGACGCCCACGACGACCGGCGTCGCCGACTTTGACGAGTGGTACCACGACGTGCCCGCCACGACCACGATGCCCGCCGTCAACATGAAGACGATGATCAGCCTGCCGCTCATGGCCAGCGCCACCGACCCCGATTTCTACGTCTACAGCAACCTATCCTTCTTCCCGATCGACAATCAGCTGTTCGGCAACGAAGGCAACCCGCACAACTATCATTTCACGCTCGAGGCGCACACCCACTTCGTCTACCGCGGCGGCGAGGTCTTCTCATTTGCGGGCGACGACGACACCTGGGTGTTCGTCAACCGCACGCTGGTCATCGACCTCGGTGGCATTCACCAGACGCTCTCGGGATCGGTCGAGCTCGACGAGACGGCGAACGCGCTCGGCATGGTCAAGGGGCAGAGCTACCCGCTCGACATCTTCTTCGCCGAGCGTCACACCGTCGGCTCGACCTTCACGATCCGCACGTCGATCGCCGACGCCAGCTCCTGCCCCTAGCCGGGCGCAGACGCTTCGGCGGCGGGGGCCTCGGGCTTGGGCGCGGCGCTGCGCTCGTCGAGCACCTTCTCGAGGAATCCCTTCGCGGCGTCGGTCCAGACGTCGCCGTAGGTCTGGTTGTAGACCAGCGCTTCCTCGATCGAGCCCGGCTGCGAGCCAGCCACGTTGTCGACGCGCCGCCGGATGCGGCCGAGCAGCGCCTTGCCGAAGTGCGGGTTCGCGTCCAGCGCCGCGCCGAGCGCCGCGCGCGCCTTGGCCTCGTCGCCGGAGACGAAGTGCGCCAGCGCCAGCCCGAGCTGCGCGCGGCTTCCCGCGCCCTCGGACTTCACCGCGGGCTCGAGCACCACGGCGGCATCGACGGGCTTTTCCAGCTTCATCAGCGCCTTGGCGGCGATGAGCCGCGCTTCCGTGCCGACGGTGCCCTCGTCGATGGAGTAGACGCGCTCGAGATCGGTCACCGCGTCGGCGAAGCGATCCTGATCGTAGGCGAGGCAGCCGACCGCGTGGCAGGCGCGGATGTACGGCTGAGCCTCCGGGCGCGTGAACGCGTCCGTGACCTTCTGCTCGCGCAGCTCGGAGGCCAGCTTCTCGCCCGCCTCCATCACCACGCCCAGCTCTTCCTTCGCGCCGTCGGCGTTGCCGGCCGAGAGCCGCGCCATCCCGATGCCGACGCGCGCGTCGAGCAGATCCGGCTTCAAATCCAGGGCGGCGCGGAACTCACGCTCGGCAGCGCCGGGGCGGCGCTGCTCGAACAGGCGCCACGCCGCCGCGAGGATCTCCTGCGGATCGGGCGCGGTGGCGGGGGGCACGGCCGCGGCTTCGTCGTCGCGCAGGTGGCACTTCTTGTACTTCTTTCCCGAGCCGCAAGGACAGGGATCGTTGCGACCGGCCGAGCCGAGCCGGACCCGCGCCGCCTCCAGCTTTTTGCCGTCGTCGTTGCCGTCGTCGTTGCCACTCTGGGCGGCGTCGCCGGCCGTCTTGGTGTCGGACGCGGCGGTTTCGGCCTTGGCGGGGGCTTTCTCGGTCGTGGTCGTGCTCGTCGTTGTGGTTTTGGCCATTGCTTGGTCCTTGCTGGGGCAGGGACCATACCGTAAAACGGCAGCGAGGATCATGAGAAGGTCGCTGTGGGCCCTCGCCGTTGCCGTCGGGGCGGCGCCGCTCACTGCCAGCCTGGCGCTCGCGACGTCCGCCAGCGTCGCGCCCGCGGCTTCGCCGGCGGCGGTCGCCGTCACCGTCGCGGCGGCCGACACAACGCCGGAGATCGTGGCGCACGACGCGCTGGTGCACGTGAAGATGCTGGCGTCACCGGAGATGGAGGGCCGCGGCGTGCTCACACCCGGGCTCGATCGCGCGGCGTCTTACATCGCCGCGCGATTTCACGACATGGGGCTCGCCGGCGCCGGCGACGCGGGCACGTTCTTTCAAGCGGTCGATCTGCCGTTGCCGCGGCGGATGGGGCCGCGCACGGCGCTGCGGTTGGGCGGGCGCGCACTGCAGCTCGGCCGCGAATTCGCACCGAACCTGGGCGCTGCGACGGCGAGCGGACAAGCTGGCGTGGTCTTCGCGGGCTACGGGATCTCGATCGCGGGCGGCTACGACGACTATGCGACGATCGATGCGCGCGGCCAGCTGGTGATCTGCCTGCGCTACGCACCCCACTA
Source organism: uncultured Myxococcales bacterium (assembly GCA_964571275.1). GTDB lineage: Bacteria > Myxococcota_A > Polyangia > Fen-1088 > Fen-1088 > DASRQZ01. The sequence goes on along the minus strand of CAZNCQ010000248.1, from coordinate 4,775 downwards.
CGACGTCGCCGCGAGCCGCGCCGCCGATCCCGCGTTCACCCCGGGCGCGGCCCTGCGCGCGAAGATCGAGAACGCGATCCGCCACGGTGCGGCCGCCGTCGCCATCGTCGATCCGCCGCTGGTGGGTGCGCAGCCGCCCTCGGGTGACGTCGCCACCGCGCCCGGGGCGGCCACCGACGCCGCGCCGCTGCCCGTGGGCGTGCCCGGGGCGACCAACGTGGCTTCGTTTCACCTCGGCCGTGCCGCGGCGGATCAGTGGCTCGCGGCCGCGGGCATGGCCGATGTCGCGACCTTGCAGCGGCGCATCGACGACACCGGCCGCCCCGCGTCGACGACGCTGCCGCTTGCGGCCGAGTTTGCCGTCGAATGGCAGACGCCGTCGGCCGCCGGCCGCAACGTGGTTGCGATCCTCCCAGGGTCCGATCCGGTGTTGCGGCAGGAGGCGGTGCTCGTCGGTGCGCACTATGATCACCTCGGCCGCGGCGACGAGGGCAGCTCGTTCGGCCCCGCCGGTCCGATTCATCCCGGCGCCGACGACAACGCGTCGGGGACCGCGGCCGTGCTCGAGGTCGCGGAAGCGCTGGCTGCGGAGCGCGTCGCGCCCCGACGATCGATCCTGTTCGTTGCGTTCACCGGCGAGGAGAAGGGATTGATCGGGTCGCTCGCGCTGGCGGAGCAGGCGACCGGACGTCATGTCGTCGCGATGCTGAACCTGGACATGGTCGGGCGAATGCACGGCAACGCGGTCGAGGTCGGCGCGGCCACGACCGCGCGCGAGTGGCAGGCGATCGTCGACGCCGCCAACCAAGAGAAGCTGGTGCTGACCTTTCCGAAGCGCGTGGCGCCCAACAGCGATCACGCGCCGTTTCTCAACAAGCAGATCCCGTCGCTCTTTCTGTTCACCGGTCTGCACGGCGACTACCACCGCGCGAGCGATACCTGGGACAAGATCAACGCCGACGGGATCGCGCGCGCGGCGCGGCTCGCCAGGCGCATCGTCGTCGCCGTCGCGAATCGCGATCAGCGCCTGGCGTTCGTGGCGCCGCAGTGGACGCGCATGGGCGCCGTCGGCGGCACTCACGGAATCACGGTGCGCCTGGGCGTCATGCCGGACTATCAGTCAGAGACCGGCTTGCGCGTGAGCGCGGTGATGGCCGGCGGCGCCGGCGCCGAAGCCGGGCTCGAGACCGGCGACGTCATTGACAAGATCGGTGAGAGACCGGTCAGCGACATCGAGTCGTACATGGAGGCCATGGCGTTGTTCAAGGTGGGCGATCAGACGGTGGTGCAGATCCGGCGCGGCGGCGCGACCAAGATGCTCAAGGTGAAGTTCGGTGCGGCCAGCGCCGCGAGCGATCCGGCGGGGAGCCGGCCGTGACGTCCGGCGCGCCCGGTCCGCGCGGTCCGCTCGCTGGCAAGACCGTGGCGCTGCCGGAGTCGCGCGAGCTGGATCAACTGTCGCGCCTGCTCGAGGACCAGGGCGCCACCACCTGGCGCTGCCCGCTGGTGAGCATCCTCGACGCGCCCGATCCCGCCCCCGTCGACGATTGGCTGCGCCGCCTGGTCGCGGGCGCATTCGACGACGTCATCTTTCTCACTGGCGAGGGGCTGCGCCGCCTGCTCGCGCGCGCCGAGCGCACGGGGACGCGCGACGCGGTGGTGGCCGCGCTCGCGCGCGTTCGGCGCATCACGCGCGGTCCCAAGCCGGCGCGCGCGCTGCACGAGATCGGCCTCGCGTCGGATCTGCCGGCGAGCGTTCCCACCTCGCGTGGCGTGATCGACAGCCTGCGGCCGCTCGATCTGAACGGCCGGCGCGTCGGCTTGCAGCTCTACGGCACCGATCCGGGCGCCGAGCTGGTCGCGTTCCTGACGTCCGCACGCGCAGTGGTGTCGTCGGTGTCGCCGTACGTCTATGCGCCCGCGATCGACGATCGGCGCGTGCGCGAGCTGATCGAGGCGATGCAGACCGGCCGCGTCGACGCCATCGCGTTCACCAGCGCGTCGCAGATCGATCGCCTGTGGGGCGTCGCGCGCGACGCCGGCATCGAGCCGGCGCTGGCGGCCGCGCTCTCGTCCACGCGCGTCGCTGCCATCGGCCCGATCGTCGACGCCGCGCTCGCTGCGCGCGGCGTGCGCATCGACATCGCGACGAACAAGCCGTTCGTGATGAAGCACCTGGTCGGTTTGATCGCGGAGAAGCTCGGGCCCGCGCCGGCGTAGTATGAGCGGCGTTGCCGCGACGACCCGCGGGCGTGACGGCTCTCACGGGGCTTCCCTTTCGCCGAAGGGGAAGAGATTATCGGCTCCGTTGCCGACCGCCTTCGCAGATTTCGGGCATTTGCATTGACGACAAGTAGGGCGGCGCTCCACTAAACCACCCGAGGAGTGATCCCATGCGTAAACTTCGAGTATTGGCCGTGATGGCCGCGGGAGCGACGGGGGTGCTGGTGCCAGGGTTGGCGCGCGCCCACTTCATATTGATGGCACCGCAGAACTGGGCCCAGCAGGACGCCTCCGGCTTGCCGGAGAAGAGCGCCCCCTGCGGGCAGGCGGAGACACCGGCGGCGGTGCCAACCAACGCCGTGACGACCTTCCGTCCCGGTCAGACCATCACGGTCATGATCCAGGAGGCCGTTTTCCACCCGGGCTGGTACAAAGCGGTGCTTTCCCAAAACGGGATGAGCGGTCTCCCTCCGGATCCCATGGTCACGCCCTCGTCACCCGCGCCCGGCGATGCGTGCGGGACGGCGACCGCCGCGACCAACATGATTGTCGGCCTGGCGCCGAACAAAGCGCCCCAGCTGCCCGTTCTTGTGGACGGCGCTCTTTTTCATACGGGGCCGCTGAGCGGTCAGCAGCCCTTCAACGTCACCCTGCCGAGCAACGTGACGTGCACGAACTGCGTTCTCCAGATCGTCGAGTTCATGTCCAACCACGGCCTGAACGTTCCGGGCGGCTGCTTCTATCACCACTGCGCGAACATCGCGATCCAAGGCGCCCCGGTCGACGGTGGGACCGGCGGAGGCACCGACGCAGGGACGGATAGCAAGACCGGCACCGGTTCAGGTGGGGCGACCGGCGCTGGCGGCGCAACCGTGACCGGAACGGGTGGCTCGACGGCCGGCGTGGGCGGCACCAGCGGAGGTACAGCGGGTACCAGCGGTGGCACAGCGGGCACCAGCGGAGGTACAGCGGGTACCAGCGGAGGCACAGCGGGTACCAGCGGAGGCACGGCGGGGAGCAGCGGCACCGGGACCGGCGGCTCGACGAGCGGCAGCTCGGGTGGCGGTGGCTGCAGCGTCGCGTCCGGTACGAGAGAGAACGTGGCTGGTCTTGCTGGCCTCCTGCTCGCGATCTTCGTCATCAGGAGCCGCCGCCACGGGCAAGGCCGACGCAGGAGCTGAGCGACCTGCGACCTGCGGCGGCTCCCTGCGGAGCCGCCGTTAACGGCGCTGTGACCGGGCGTGCCGTCCCGGAGCTGCGAGGGCAGCGAGCAAGGACGTCGAAGTCGCGTGCGATCAGGCCGCGGGGGCGGGCGCGAGCAGCTTGCTGAGCTCGCCGCGCGCGTGCAGGTCGCGCACGATGTCGCAGCCTCCGACGAGCTTGCCGTCCAGGTACAGCTGCGGGAACGTCGGCCAGCTCGAATACTCCTTGAGCCCGTCCCGCATTTCTTGATCCGCCAGGATGTTGAACGAGGCGAACGGCACCCCGACCTCTTTCAGGATGCCGACCACCGCCGCCGAAAAGCCGCACTGGGGCATCGACGGGTTGCCCTTCATGAACAACATCACGCGGTCGCGGGAAATGGTCTCGGTGATCCGTTTGCGAAGCTGGTCGTCCATGATCCTGTCGTCTCCTGCTCGTTGCGTTGTGGTCCGGGCTGATTGAGGCCGGGGTTATGATTCTTCGGGCGTGCGGGTGGTCAGCGCCAGCGCATGGATCGGTCCGTTCATGGCGGCGCCGAGCGCCGCGTAAACCATGCGGTGCCGATCGACGGGTCCCTGACCGCGGAACGCCGCGGCGATCACCGTCGCGGCGTAGTGGTCGCCGCCGCCGGTCAGGTCCTGAACCGTCACCTGCGCGCCGGGAAGCGCCGCTGCGATCTTGCTGCGAATCTCATCCGCGGTGATGGCCATTTCGGTGCCGATCCTATAGCACGGCGCGGCCGTCGCCGCGGCCCGCTCGGGGCCTGGGGGTATACTCGCCCTGCGATGAAGCTCGGCACTCGCGTCACGGTCGTGACCACGCTTCTGGTCGCGCCGGTGCTCGCCGCGTCCGGCTACGCGGCGCTCAAGCTGCGGCGCGCCGATCTGGAGGCGGATCTCGACCGCCAGGCGCGCGAGGTCGCCGAGACCTTGCGCAGCGGGCTCGAGCCGGTCTCCGACGACGTCGAGGCCGCGACCCGCGTGCTGACCGAGCGCGCCTGGATGTCGCGCGAACGCGACGATGCATTCAAGCTCGAGGTGTTGCGCGTCGGCGACAAGTGGCAGACCACCGATCAGGCGTGGCTGATCCTCGCCCAGGCGGCCGAGATCGAAGACGGGCCGGTCGGAAATCTCCTTGAATCGCCGGGGCGCGAGCCGGCGTTCGCGATGGCGGTGCCGCTGCAAGATGTGGGCGGCATGTCGCTGCCGCAGCATCACCCCGCGCGCCGGCCCAAGGCGATGCTGGGCATGCGGCGCGACGCCCGCTACGTCAAGGATGCGGTCGCGGCGACAGGGGGGCGGATCTTCTCGCTGTTCCTGGGCGCGCTGGTGTTCGTCGCGATCGGCGTC
>CAZNCQ010000247.1:0-10847 GCA_964571275.1 uncultured Myxococcales bacterium | reverse complement strand
CCGAGCAGCGCGCGCGCCACAGCCGCTTCGGCGACACGATCTTCCTGCTCGAGCCGGATCTCAAGAACGGACCCGGCGGCATGCGCGATCTGTGCGTCGGTCGCTGGGCGGCGATGGCCCGCTTCGGCACCAGTGAGCCGCGCGAGCTGCAGGCCAAGGGCGTGATGAACGAGCGCCTCGCGGTCGCGTTCCAGGCCGCGCGCGAATGGCTGCTGCGCGTGCGCATCGCCATGCACCACGCCGCCGGCCGCCGTCAGGATCAGCTGCGCTTCGCGATGCAAGAGGCGGTGGCGCCGATCCTGTGCGCCGACGCCAAGGCCAGCGAGGGCGACATTCGCCCCGCGGTCGCGCCCGCGGTCGAGGCGCTGATGCACCAGTTCCACGCCCACGCCAAGCTGGTGCGCCGCGAGACCGAGCGCCTGCTCCAGCGCGCCACGCTGCGCGACGACCACCGGCGCACCACGGTGCCAGTGGTGCTGCGCGCGTCGCCCGACCGCGACCCCAGCTTCGTGATCCGCGACGGCGCGCTCGAGCCGGTCGACGAGTCGGTGTTCGAGAAGAAGCCGTCGGAGATGGTCCGCATCTTCTCGGCGGCGGTCGAGCTCGACGTGCCGCTGGCGCTGCGCACGCGCGAGGTGATCGCCGAGCGCGCCGCCTTGAACGGCGAGGCGCTGCGCGCCGATCCCGACACCGGCCCGCGCTTCATCGACTTCCTGTGCGACACCACCGACCGCGCCAATCCGTCGCGCATCGAGGAGATGCAGGATCTCGGCCTCCTGGCGGCGATCATGCCCGAGTGGGAGCCGTCGACGGGCCGCGTCCAGCACGACATCTACCACGTCTACACCGTCGACCAGCACGCCCTCTACGCGGTGGCGCGCCTGCACGCGCTGTCGCGCGGCGAGCTGCACGACGAGTTCCCGATCCCGAGCGAGACGATTCAAGAGGTGCAGCGTCCGGTCGCGATGGTGGTGGGCACGCTGCTGCACGACGTGGGCAAGCCGTACGGGAAACCGCACAGCGACAAGGGCGCCGACCTGACGGTCACCATCGGGCGCCGGCTGGGCCTGGACGAGGAAGACATCCGCCGCGCCGAGTTCCTGGTGCGCCAGCACCTGGTGATGGGGCAGATGTCGCAGCGGCGCGACCTCGACGACCTGGACATGATCGCCACCTTTGGCCAGCTGTGCGGCGACGAGGAGAACCTGCGCTCGCTGTACTTGCTGACGTTCTGCGATCTCTCGTCGGTGGCGCCCGACAACATGACCGGCTGGAAGGAGACGCTGCTGCGCGAGCTCTACCAGCGCACGCTCAACTACCTGCGCCGCGGGCCCGACCTGCTCGGCTCCGAGCGCGCCGAGATCGTGCTGCGGCGCCAGAAGCGCGCCGCGAAGATGCTGGGCGAGGATCCCGACGACGAGGGGCTGATGCACCTGTTCCGCGGCCTGCCCGACCGCTACTTCGCCGAGAACACCGCGCGCAAGATCGCCTCGCACATCCAGCTGATCCGCGCGCGGCGCGCGCGGCGCGAGAGCTCGATCATCGACGTCAGCCACGAGCGGCGCCTCGGCATCACCGACATGGTGCTGGCGGCGATCGACGTGCCCGGCCTGCTGGCCGAAGTGACCGGCGTGCTGCACGCCAACCGCATCGACGTCGTCGACGCCGCGATCTACTCGCGCGAGTCGTCGCAGCCGGGCGAGCCGGCCGAGGCGCTCGACGTCTTTCGGGTGCGCGACAGCATGGGGCGCGCGGTCACCGACGAAGTGCGCTGGCGCAAGATTCGTGAGGACCTGGAGGCGGTGCTGTCCGGTCGGGTCAAGGTGGAGACGCTCGTGGCGTCGCGGCCGCGCACCGATTCCGTCGCGGCCTGGAAGACGCCCGAGGTGCCGACCGAGGTGAAGATCGACAACGAGGTCAGCCGCGACTTCACCGTCGTCGAGGTGATCACCGAGGACCGCCCCGGCGTGCTCTACGCGATCACGCGCACGCTGTTCACGCAGGGGCTGGACATCCACCGCTCGAAGATCGCGACCGAGGCCAACCGTGCCGTCGACGTCTTCTACGTGCGCGGCAACGCCACCGGTGCCAAGGTCACCGACGAGGCGCGGCGCGAGGCGCTGCGCGCGGCGCTGCGGGCGTCGCTGCCCCAGGGTTGATCCGACGTCGGGCGATCCCGTCGGTGGGGTCGGCGGATCGACAGAACGCTCGACGATGTATGCTGCCGGGCATGCGCCGCCCGGGTCCGCTGTTTGTCGTCATCATCCCCGCGTTCTTTGTCGTGGTGTCGGTCCTGTCTCCGACGGGCGAGGTCAGGGTGTCTCGCGCCGAGGAGGCGGGAGGGGCTGCCGATCTGCTGGACAAGGGCGAGCGTCTCTTCCGCCAGGGCGACACGGCCGGCGCGTTGCGAGCGTTCGACGAGGCGGCCAAGGCTGACCCGAAGGATGCGCGCGCGCCGTACCTGCGCGGCGTGGCGCTCGAGAAGAAGGGTGACGCCGCGGGGGCGATGGCGGCCTATCGCGACGCGATCGCGCGGCGCCCGGCGTTCGCCGAGGCGCACAACAATCTGGGCGCGCTCTTGCAAGCAAAGGGTGACGCGACGAGCGCGGTCGCCGAGCTGGATGCGGCGGTCAAGGCGAACCCCGGCTACGCCGAAGCGCACTACAACCTGGGCATCGCGCGCGACGCCCAGGGCAAGAAGACCGAGGCGGTGGCGGCGTACAAGGAGGCGGTGCGCCTGCGTCCCACCGACGGTAGCTACCGCCTGAACCTGGGCGCGGCCTTGCGGCGGACGGGCGATGTCGACGGCGCGCTGGCGGCGCTGCAGGAGGCGACGCGCCTGTCGCCCAAGGACCCGGTGGCGTGGGCCGACCTCGGCATGATCCTGTCGGACAAGAAGTCATACGATGACGCGCAGAAGGCGCTGGATCGGTCGACCAAGCTCAAGCCGGACTTCGCGCTCGCGTGGAACCGGCTCGGGCGCGTCGAGATGAGACGCGGGCAGCTCCCGGCCTCGATCGCGGCCCAGGAGCACGCGCGCAAGCTCGAGCCCAAGAACGGCGCGTTCGCCGCCGATCTCTGCCGCACGCTGTTCGAGGCCAAGGACCCGCCGCGCGCGGTCGCCGAATGCCGGGCCGCGGTTGCGCTCGATCCCGCCAACCCGCTCGCGCGCTACGAGCTCGGCAAGGCTCTGGTGGCCAAGGGCGACTGCGCGGCGGCGCAGGCCGAGCTGGCGAAATTCCGCGCGCTCCCCGGAGTGAAGCCCGAAGCCAAGGCCCAGGCCGAGGCGATCGCGAAATCGTGCGCGCCGGCCAAGAAATAGCCCGACGGTCGATCACTCCGCTGCTGAATCGTCCCAGAAACTTCACGATTGCGGCACGGGAAGCGAGTCGCTAATCTCCCGTGATGTTGCCGGACGGCCATCTGAGAGAGGCGCTCACTTTCGACGACGTATTGCTGGTTCCCGCGGAGAGCGACGTTCTGCCCAAGGATGTCGACGTGCGGACCCAGCTGACCGCGGGCATTCGGCTGGCGAACCCCATCATCTCGTCGGCGATGGACACGGTGACCGAGGCCGCGACCGCCATCTGCATGGCGCGAGAGGGCGGCATCGGGATCGTGCACAAGAACTTCACGGTCGCCGAGCAGGCGCTGGAGGTCACCAAGGTCAAGAAGGCCGAGACCGGCGTCGTCATCAACCCGGTGACCATCGGGCCCGACCACAAGCTGGCGGTCGCCGTCGAGCTGATGCGGCGCCACGAGATCTCCGGGTTGCCGGTGGTGGCCAACGATGGACGGCCGGTCGGCATCGTCACCAACCGCGACATCCGTTTCGAGCGCAACCTGGACCAGCCGGTGAGCGCGATGATGACCCGCAAGCTCATCACGACGCCGGAAGGGACGAGCCTGGAGGCGTCGAAAGAGCTCTTGCACCGCAACCGCATCGAGAAGCTCCTCGTCGTGGATGCCAAGGGTCTGCTCAAGGGCCTGATCACGATCAAGGACATCGAGAAAGCGCAGCAGCATCCGTTCGCCGCCAAGGACGATCGCGGCAGCTTGCGCGCCGGCGCGGCGGTCGGCATCGGGCCCGACCGTGACGAGCGCGTCGACGCGCTGCTGGCGGTCGGCTGCGACGTGATCTGCATCGACACCGCGCACGGCCACTCGCGCGCCGTGGTTCAGGCGGTCGCCGACGTGCGCCGCAACTTCCCGAAGGCGCAGATCATCGCCGGCAACGTCGCCACCGGCGAGGCAGCGCTGGCGCTGGCCAAGGCGGGCGCCGACGCGGTCAAGGTCGGCATCGGCCCCGGATCGATCTGCACGACGCGCGTGGTCGCGGGCGTCGGCGTTCCGCAGATCACGGCGATCAGCGACTGCGCGCGCGCGCTGGAGAAGTACAACGTCACCATCGTCGCCGACGGCGGCATCAAGTACTCGGGCGACGTCGCCAAGGCGATCGCCGCCGGGGCGCACACGGTGATGATCGGCAGCCTGTTCGCCGGTACCGACGAGGCGCCGGGCGAGATCATCCTTTACCAGGGCCGCAGCTACAAAGTGTACCGGGGCATGGGCTCGATGGGCGCGATGCGCGCCGGCAGCCGCGACCGCTATTTCCAGAGCGACGTCGCCAGCGACGCGAAGCTGGTGCCCGAGGGCATCGAGGGGCGCGTCCCGTACCGCGGCAGCCTGTCGCAATCGATCTATCAGCTCATCGGCGGCGTGAAAGCCGGCATGGGCTACTGCGGCTGCCGCAGCGTCGAGGAGTTGCGGACCAAGGCGCGCTTCGTGCGAGCGACCGCGATGGGCTTGCGCGAGTCCCACGTCCACGACGTGATCATCACGAAGGAAGCACCCAACTACCGCGTCGAGCAGTGATCGGAGCCTGCCGGGTCGAGTTGTCGGCCGATTTTAGGATTGAGAGCGCCAGCCGCTCAGGATCCGTCCGTCGGCGCGGCATCGCCGGCGTCGCCCTTCGCCGCGATGCCGTGCTCCTCGAGCTTCGCGTACAGCAACGGCCGCCCGATGCCGAGCAGCCGCGCCGCCGCCGAGCGATTGCCCTTGGCGCGCTCGAGCGCCTTCGAGATGAGCTGCTTTTCCAGCCGCGCGACCGCGGGGTGCAACGCCAGGTCGCCGTCGTTTGGGGGCGCGTGCCCGTTCCCGTTCCCGTTCACGCCGGTCGCCGGCTCCGACGGCAAATCGAGCGCGTCGATGACCTCGCCGCCGCACAGCACGGCCGCGCGCTGCAGGACGTGAAACAGCTCGCGCACGTTGCCGGGCCAGTGATACGCGAGCAACCCGGCCATCGCCTCTTCCGACACCGCGCGCGCGGGTGTTCCGCGTAGCGCGTGGCTCACCAGCTGGGGGATGTCACTGCGCCGCGCGCGCAGCGGCGGAACCTCGATCTCGATCACCGCGAGCCGGTAGTAGAGGTCCTCGCGCAGCGTGGCGCCGGTCGTGCTCGGGCGCACCGGCCGGTTGGTGGCGGCGATGATGCGCGCGCGCGTGCGCAGCGCCTCGTCGCCGCCGACGCGCTCGAACGTCCCTTCCTGCACGCTGCGCAAAAGCTTGGTCTGCAGCGCCAGCTCCAGATCGCCGATCTCGTCGAGGAACAGCGTGCCCTCGCCCGCGGACTCGAAGCGCCCGGCGCGCCGGCCGGTCGCGCCCGTGAACGCGCCGCGCTCGTGCCCGAAGAGCTCGCTCTCGATCAGCGTCGGCGGCAGCGCCGCCAGGTTGATCGGCACGAACGGTTGATCCGCGCGCGCCGAGTACGAGTGCACCGCGCGCGCCACCAGCTCCTTGCCGGTGCCGGTCTCGCCGGTGATCAGCACCGGCGCCGTCGAGGCCGCCGCGCGCCCGATCAGCTTCCAGACACCCAGCATCGCGGCGCTGGTGCCGATGAGCCCGCCTGCGCTCTCCGCGCTGGCGGGCAGCGGCGCCGCCGCGCGCGACAGCGCCCGCTGCTTGGTGGCGCGCAACACCGTCGTGCGCAGCAGCGGCAAATCGAACGGCTTGGTCAGGTAGTCGAACGCGCCGTCGCGCATGGCGCGGATCGTGCGCTCGCTGTCACCGTATGCCGTCGCGACGATCACCGGCACGTCGCGCGACGGCCCGGCGCGCAGCTCGCGCAAGAAATCGAGGCCGTCGCCGTCGCGCAGGCGGATATCGAGCAACACGCAGTCGATCGGCTGCGTCCCCAGCGAGCGCCGCCCCTCGCTGATGCCGGCCGCCGCGATCGGCGACAGGCCCATCGCGCTCATGACGTCGCACAGGCCCTGGCGCAGGCCGGGCTCGTCCTCGACGATGAGGACGGTGCTCAAGCGCGCGGCTCCTCGGCCGGGGCCGCCGCGGTGCGTGCCAGGGTGAGCTCGAAGCGCGTCACGTCTCCCTGTCGAGCGTAAATCACATCGCCCCCGTGCGCACGGGCGATCGCGCGCGAGATGGCCAGGCCGAGGCCCGTCCCCTCGGGCTTGGTGGTGAAGAACGGCTCGAACAGCTCGCCGACCCGGCCGGGCGGGACGCCGCCGCCGGTGTCCTGCACACGCACGCGCAGCGCGGCGCCGTCGTCGTAGACCGTCGCCGCGATCGTGCCGTTGTCGGGCGACGCCTCGATGGCGTTGCGCAGCAGATTGTCGAGCGCCCGCGCCATGGCGTCGCCGTCGGCTGGAACGGAGGCGCCGCCGCCCGCGGTCCGGATGGTCACGCCGCGCAAGGCGCTCCAGGGCGCCAGCGCCTCGACGCGCGAACGCAACAGCGCGCCGACGTCGGTCGGGTGGCGCGGGCCGAGCGCGCGCCCCGAGACGATCAGCAAGTCCGCGACCAGACGGTCGAGGCGGGTGATCTCGGCCGACGCGTGCGCGATCGCCTGCACCACCTTGGGCGGCAGTGGCGCCCCGCCGCCGCGATGGGCGCCGGCGGCCGAGCCGTTTCCGCTCGCGGCGGCTTCGAACGCCGTGTCACCGGCCATCGCCAGGTCGAGGCGCAACTTGATCGACGCCAAGGGATTGCGCACCTCGTGCGCGACGCCGGCGACCACGCGCCCGAGCGCGACCAGCCGCTCCTTCTGCGCCAGGTCGCGGCCGAGCCGCTCCTGGATCTCGCGCGCCTCGGCCAGGCGGCGCGCCAGCGTCGCGATGCCGTCGGCGATCTCGCTGAGCTCGCGCACCGGCGGTCGCGGCACGGGCGTCGACAGATCGTTCGCCAGCGCCGCCAGCGCCGTCTGGATGCCGCCCGCGCCGCGCTTGAACGTCGTCAGCGCCAGCGCCGAGCTGGCGACCAGCAGCAGCGCCGACAGCGCCAGCGCGCTGACCAGCAGCCGCCAGCTCTGCGAGTAGGTCGACGGCTTGATCGCCACGGCGACCCAGCCCAGGCGGGCGCCCGCGCCCGCCGGCGCGCCCAGCGTGACCGCCATCGGTTCGACGCGCGCGACCAGCACCGCGCCCGAGATCGGCGTCTCGATGTCGACCGCGCGCTGCTCGCCGAGGGCCTGCTCCCCCGCAGCGGCCAGCGGCGCCCGCCAATCGGCGGGCGCGCGCGCGCCCACCGGCTCGGGCGCCACCGCGATTCCGCCGCGCATCCCGATCATGGCCGGCGACGCGCCGTCCGCCTCGGTGGGGCTCGGGCCCTGTAGATGTAGGGTCGCCAGCTCCTCGACCGCCGCCTCGTGCGCGCGTTCCACCCGCTGAGCCATGCTGAACGCGATGATCCGGTACAGTGTCACGGCGCACAGCGCCGCGGTGAAGACTCCCAGAATGGCGACTGTCGCCAGCCCATGACCGATCGGTCGTGGCATCTTCATCACGGATAGCGTCTAGCAAGAAGAATTCCCATCCGAGAGGCCACGTGCTGGCGGGTCCCATGCCCTCTGTGCTGCCTCGGGAGGCGACACCTGTCGTGAAACAAGACAGGTCGGCAAGGCCCGAACCCGATGTTTTCGGCGATCTGCCACTGGCACTTTTGTTGCCAAGACCGAGGCTGTTCGCAGATGTCTCATCCGTCAATCGCTCCATTTCGGTCCCTCACCGCTGGGCGGCCAGGCGCCCGTGCGCCCCGGCTCGCCTTCCTGCTGGGCCTCGCGGTGGCTGTGTCCGGGTCGGCCGCGGCCCAGGCCGCCGGCGAAGCCGCTCCCTCGTCGACGTCGCAGAGCCGGACGCTGACGCTGTCGCAGGCGGAGGAGAGCGCGCTCCGCGCTCAACCGACGCTGCGCCAGGCGCATGCCCAGACCGACGCCGCCCAGGGGCGCGTCGAGCAGGCGCGCTCCGGTTACCTGCCGCAGGCCACGGCCACCGGCCTCTACGAGCGCACCACCGCCAACTTCGTTCCCCGTCCCGGCGCGATCCCCAGCACAGCCGCGTCGACGGGAACCACCGCGACGAGCAACAACTCCCTGGGCCGGACGTTCAACTTCTTCAGCTTCGGCATCACCGGATCGCAGCTGATTTACGACTTCGGTCAGACCAGCAACCGCTGGAGCGCGGCGTCGGCCAGCCGTGACGCCAGCCAGCTGACCGAGGTGACCACCGAGCAGCAGGCGCTCCTGAACGTCCGCGCCGCGTACTTCCTGGCGCGCGCCGACGAGGATCTCATCACCGTCGCACGCGAGACCCTCGACAACCAGGACAAGCACCTCAACCAGATCCAGGCGTTCGTCGGCGCGGGCATCCGTCCCGAGATCGATCTGGCGCAGGCGCGCACCGCGGTCTCCAACGCCCGCGTGCAGCTGGTCACGGCCAACAACAACCGTGCCGTGGCGCTGGCCCAGCTGGAGCAAGCGATGGGGTTGTCCGAGCACATCGACTACGAGCTGGCCGACAGCGCGCTGGCGCCGGTGGCCGGGGAGGACGGCTCGATCGAGACGCTGGTCAACAACGCGCTCGGCGTCCGGCCGGAGCTGGCGACGATCGAGAAGCAACGGCGCGCGCAGGAGCTGACGGTGTCGTCTCTTCGAGGGGGCTACGGTCCATCGTTGAGCGCGGTCGGCAGCGTCTCCGACGGCGGAACGGAGATGAGCAACCTGGTTGCCAACTGGTTCGTCGGCCTGTCGCTGAACTGGAACATCCTGCAGGGCGGCCTGACCAAGGGCCAGGTTCACGAGGCCAACGCCACGCTGGTCGCCCTGATCGCGCAAGAGGACGGCCTCCGGCTCACGGTGCGCGTCGAGGTCGAACAGGGGCAGCTGGGCGTGCGCGCGGCCAAGGAGACCATCACCGCTTCACGGGACGCCCTGGTGAACGCACGCGACCAGCTGCGGCTCGCCGAAGCGCGCTACGCTCAGGGTCTGGGAAGTGTGATCGAGCTCGGCGACGCACAGGTCGCCGTCACCGCCGCGGCGGCGCAAGATGTCCAGGCGCGGTTCAATCTATCAGCGGCACGGGCACAGCTCATGTCCGCGTTGGGGGTCCGATGAGCAGCACGAAAAGCCGAGCCGACCGTCGAGTCGAACACCGCACCGATCAACCCGGCGTCACGCCGGTGCGTGGCGCCGACACCGCGTCCGACAGCGGGCAGGACTCGATGCGCGATCCGACGCACGAGACCGGCCCCGTCGAGACACGCCCGCCGGCGCGGCACAGTCGCGTGGTCTGGACGATCGCGATCGTCATCGTGCTGGCGCTGATCGGTGCCTTCGTGATGCACCAGCGCTCCCAGTCGAAGACCGCGGGCGCGACGGCGACCGCCGGCGCCGACGGCGAGCGCGGATCGGCGAAAGGGGGCCGCGGCGCCGCCGCGGGCGATCGCGCGATCCCGGTTCTGGTCGTCCCGGTCGCCCGGCGCGACGTTCCGATCACCACCGAGGGGCTCGGCAGCGTGGTCGCCTTCAAGACCGTCAACGTGCGCACGCAGGTCGACGGCCGCCTCGACCGCGTCGCCTTCCGCGAGGGCCAGGCGGTCAAGCGCGGCGATCTGCTGGCGCAGGTCGATCCGCGGCCGTTCGAGATCCAGCTGCACCAGGCCGAGGCGGCGCTGGCGCGCGACACCGCGCAGCTGTCCGGCGCGGAGCTGAACCTGAAACGCTACGAGGCGGTGGTGACCCAGCGGTTGATCCCGCAGCAGCAGGTCGACGATCAGCGCGCGCTGGTCGACCAGTTGAAAGGGACGGTCCAGTCCGACCAGGCGCAGATCGAGAACGCGAAGCTGCAGCTGGTCTACGCGCGCATCAGCTCCCCGATCGACGGTGTCACCGGCATTCGCCTGGTCGACGCGGGCAACATCGTGCACGCCGCCGATCAGACCGCCATCGTCGTGGTGACGCAGCTGGATCCGATCGCGATCCTGTTCACGCTGCCGCAAGACGAGCTGCCGCGCGTGGTGCAGAGCCAGAGCTCCGGCGCGCCGCTGGTCGAGGCCCTGAGCCAGGACGGCTCGAAAGTCATCGGCAGCGGCCAGCTGGAGCTGGTCGACAACCAGATCAACCAGAACACGGCGACCATCCGCCTGAAGGCGATCTTTCCCAACCCGTCGCACTCGCTGTGGCCCAACCAGTTCGTGAAGACGCGGCTGCGCCTCGGCGTCAAGAAGGCCGCGCTGGTGGTGCCGGCGGCGGCGGTGCAGCGCGGGCCGCAGGGGACGTTCGTGTACGTGGTCACCGGCGACAACGGCGACAACAAGGTGCAGGTGAAGACCGTCCAGATCGACACCATCGAGGGACCCGACGCGCTGATCGCCAAGGGGCTCGACGCCAGCGATCGCGTGGTCACCGAGGGCCAGAACCAGCTGCGGCCCGACGCGCGCGTCACCGTGCGCCAGCCGAACAGCGGCGGCGACGGCGGGGGCGACAGCGGCACGGCCCACCCGAGCGGCGGAAAGCGCGCGGGATCGAAGAAGCAAAAATGAACGTCTCCGAGCCGTTC
>CAZNCQ010000246.1:0-10865 GCA_964571275.1 uncultured Myxococcales bacterium | reverse complement strand
CGTCGAGATCTTCCCCGCCTACGAGCGCGAAAAGGCGATCCGCATCGAGTGGTTCGGCGACGAGATCGAGACCATCGCCGAGGTCGATCCGCTGCGCGGCAAGGTATTGCGCAAGGTCGACGAGGTGTCGATCTTCCCCGGCTCGCACTACGTGACGCCGGCCGACCGGCTGGTCAAGGCCATGACCGGCATCAAGGAAGAGCTGCGCGGGCGCCTCGTCGAGCTCAAGAACGCCAACAAGCTGGTCGAGGAGCAGCGGCTGCAGCAGCGGACCCTCTACGACCTCGAGATGCTCGAACAGATGGGGCGCTGCAAGGGGATCGAGAACTACTCGCGCCACCTGTCGGGGCGCGCGCCCGGCGAGCCGCCACCGACGCTGCTCGACTACTTCCCCAAGGACTACATGCTGTTCGTCGACGAGTCGCACCAGACCATCCCGCAGGTCGCGGCGATGTTCAAAGGTGACCGCTCGCGCAAGGAGACGCTGGTCGACTTCGGCTTCCGGCTACCATCGGCGCTCGACAACCGGCCGCTGCGCTTCGACGAGTGGGAGGCGCGCCAGCAGCAGACGATCTACGTCTCGGCCACGCCGGCCGACTACGAGCTCGCGCAGGCACAGGGCGTCGTCGTCGAGCAGATCATCCGGCCCACCGGCCTGCTCGATCCCGAGATCGAGGTGCGGCCGGTGGCGTCTCAGGTCGACGACCTCCTCGGCGAGATCCGCGAGCGCGTGAAGGCCGGCGAGCGCGTGCTGTGCACGACGCTGACCAAGCGCATGGCGGAGGACTTGACCGAGTACTACGCGGAGCTCGGCGTGCGCGTGCGCTACCTGCACTCGGACATCGATACCCTGGAGCGCATCGAGATCCTGCGTGACCTGCGCCTGGGGGAGTACGACGTGCTGGTCGGCATCAACCTGCTTCGCGAGGGGCTCGACCTGCCCGAGGTGTCGCTGGTCGGCATCCTCGACGCCGACAAGGAAGGCTTCCTGCGCGCCGAGCGGTCGCTGATCCAGACCATCGGGCGCGCGGCGCGCAATGTGCGCGGCAAGGTCTTGATGTACGCCGACCGCGAGACGGATTCGATGCGCAAGGCGATTTCGGTCACGCGCGCGCGGCGCACGGCACAAGAGGCGTACAACAAGCAGCACGGCATCACGCCCAAGACGATTCAGAAGGCGATCGCGGATCTGGCCGGCACGGCGCAGGACGACTTCGTCGATCTCAGCCGCCCGCTGAAGAAACAGGAGAGCGACATCCCGCTCGAGGAGCTGCCACAGATCCTGTCGGCGATGCGGCGGGAGATGCACGACCTCTCCGAAGCGCTCGAGTTCGAGAAGGCAGCGGCGGTGCGCGACAAGATCAAAGAGCTGGAAGAGCTGCAGCTCGCCGTGGGCGCGTAGCGAGCCCGCCGCCCGCCGCGTTGCCTCAGACCTTGCGGTAGAGCAGCCGCCAGATCTTCGCGCCCTCGAGGTCGCACTGTTTCTCGCGGCGCGAGCGCGCGGGGAAGGGATTGTGCGCGAGGAAGCTCCAGGGCGCGGCGGCGTTCGTGAAGCGGCGTGGATCCTCCGCCTCCAGCACCGCCATCGCTTCGAGCGCGATGTCGAAGATGTCGGTCTCGACGAACAGCTCACCGCCGCCCGCGAGCGCGGCGTGGATGTCCTGCGCCAGCTGCGGGCTCACCACGCGCCGCTTCTGCTGGCGAGACTTCCACCACGGGTCGGGAAAGTTCAGGTGAAAGCGATGAACGCTCTCGGGCGCGAACAGGTGCGGCAGATCGACGGACATGTTGGCGAAGACGCTGCGCACGTTGTCGAGCCCGGCGGCCCCGCAGGCCCGGTTCGCGCGGTCGACGACCTCGCGCCGGATCTCGACGCCGAGGTACAAACCCCCGGGATCAGCGCGCGCGAGATCAATCAGGAAGTGCGCCTCGGCCGAGCCGAGCTCGACCTCGATCCGCCGGCCCGCCGGCAGATCGAGCGGCTCGACGTCGATCTCCAGGAGATCCGACTTGAGCGGGTTGACGTGCTGGCGGATCCGCCGCACGCCGGCTAGTGGTGGTCCTGGCCGACGTCGACGGCCCGGAACGTCAGCTCGAGATCATCGATCGGTCGCGCATCGGCGCCGCCAAACGGCGGTGGCGGCGCGTCCAGGGCCGCGGCCGGCTTCGCCGCGGTGCCGCCGCCGAGACGCGCCCGCGCTCGGGCCAGCCGCTCCGCCAGCGCGCCCAGGCGCTCGCGCGCCGCGGTCACGGCCTCGCGCAGATTGAGCACCGGTTCGCTCACGCTACACCTCCCGACTTGCGATCGACGCGGTTGACGTAGAGCTGTTGCAGGATCCCGATCAGGTAGCTGGTCAGCATGTACAGCGCCAGCCCCGACGGCAGCACCAGCGAGAACGCCGTGAACATGACCGGCATCATCAGGCTCATCATCGCCTGCTGCTGATTGTCGGGCGACGTCGGCGACATCTTCATCTGCAGGAACATGACGCCACCCATGAGCAGCGGCGTTATGTAAAAGGGATCCTTGGCCGTCAGGTCGTGGATGTGCAGGACGAACGGCGACCGATGCAGCTCGACGGCGTAGTTGAGCGTCGAGTAGAGCGCGATCCAGATCGGCATCTGGATCAAGCTCGGCAAGCAGCCGCCGAACGGCGACACGCCGTGCGCCTTGTAGAGGTTCATGGTCTCGGTCGACTGGCGCTGGCGATCGTTCTCGTACTTCTTGCGGATCGCCGCCATCTTCGGCCCGAGCTTCTGCATCTTCTTGGCCGACAGCAGCGACCGCTGCGTCGGGTAGAAGGTGATGAGCTTGATGAAGACGGTCAGCAGGATGATCGCCAGGCCCCAGTTGTGAACGTAGCGCTGGAAGAACTTGAGCAGCCACAGGATCGGGCGCGACAGCTTGGCCAGCGTGACGTCGACGGCCTCGTCGAGCTTGACCTCCTCGCCACCGGGCTGAACCTTCTCGAGTTCCTCGGTGACCTTGGGGCCGGCGAAGATCGCGAACGAATAGGTCGTCTTCGCGCCCGCGGCCAGCTCTCGCTCCGAGAACGTCAGCTCGCCTTCCGCGATCTCACCGGCCTGGCCGCGCGAGGTGCAGATGCGATCGTGTGGCGGCGACTCCGGGAGCGGGACCGCCGCAATCAGGAAGAACTTCTCGTCGGCGCCGATCCAGCGCACGTTGCCGACCTTTTGCACCGTCTCCTTGTCCTTGGACAGCTTGTCCACAGACGTGCGCTCGGTCTTGTCGCCGACGTAGCAGAGAATCGACGCCGTGTTGGCCGAAGAGCCGCCGAGGAACCCGCCGCCCTTGCCATTCGGGTCCTGGCGCGCGAACACCTGCAGGCCGAGGTGCTCGGTCGCGGGCTTCGTGGTCTTGTTCTCGACCGTGACGTCCAGCTGCAGGCGATAGCGCGAGCTCTCGGCGCGGTAGCGCTTCTCGATGCGCACGGCGTCGGTCTCGGCGCGGAAGACGACGGTGTCGGGCGCGGGGCGGCTGACCTCCCAGGCGCCGTCGGCAGGCGCAACGAATGACGACCCCGGAAACGGTGTGCGCAGCGGGGCCAGCGCCGCGGTCTCGGTGCGGACGACGTCATATCCGCTCGCCGGGTCGCCCTTGACCATGCGGTACTTCTCTTCGAGAAGCTGCGCGTGCTTGAGGGTGCCGCCCGCGCTCGACAGGACGAACCGCACGGCGGGGGTCACGAGCTCGACCTCTTGCTCGGGGTGGTTCACGGCCGGCGTGGTTGGTGCGGCGGAGCCGTTCGGACCCGGGGCCGGAACGGACGGCGCGGCCACCGGCGACGCCGGCGCGGACGTCGACACCGGAGCCGACGGCGTCAGCGCTGGCTTGGGCGGCGGAAAGAAGTGCTGCCAGAGGACGAAGATGCCGCCGCAGATGACGATCGCGAGGATGACCCGTTTTTCCATGTTCTATGTCCGCTGGGGAACCGGGTCTATACCACCCCGGCAGAAGGGGTGACAGCGCGCAAGGCGCCGAACCGTCAACCAGCCGCCGCGTGCGGCGCCATGGAGCCGGATTGCTTCCTCCGCGTAGCAGGAGCACGAGGGCTCGAAGCGGCAGGACGGCCCCAGGAGCGGCGACAGGGTCCAGCGATAGACCCGGACCAGGATCAGCAGCAGAACCCTCATCATCAGCGCAGCCTCTTGGTAAGGCTAGCAAGCTCCGCGGAGATCGGGGCGAAACCGGCGCCCGCCGCCTGAGGTCGCGCGACCACGACGATGTCCAGGCTCGGCGGCAGCGCCGAAGCCCAGCGACGGCAGTACTCGCGGATCCAGCGCTTGACCCGATTGCGCGTCACGGCGTCGCCGACCTTGCGGCTCACGGTGATGCCGAAGCGAGTCGCGTGCCGGTCCGGAGGTCTGGAACCCTGTGAGCGTTGCGGATTGCAATGGCTCGAGGGCAGCATGAACACCAGGAAGTGCGGCGTCGAAAAGCGCCGGCCCTGGCTCTGGATGCGCAGGTAGTCGACGCGCTTGCGAACGCGGCGGGCGCGCGGAAACCCCTCGCCGCCCGCGGTCACCACGCGATCTACTTCTTGGAGACGCTGACCGTCAGCTGCCTGCGGCCGCGACGGCGGCGGCGGCGCAAGACCTCTCGCCCGGCACGGGTCTTCATTCGCTTGCGGAACCCGTGGGTTCGCTTGCGGCTCTTGCGATGGGGCTGAAATGTCCTCTTCACGACGTCCTCCGAACTGGAACTCCTGCGTGAGGGAACACTTCGACCCCTCCGCGAAAGGGGGTTTGAAATAGCACCCCCGGGCGGGGGCTGTCAATTCCCGCCGCGGATCCGGGCGGTCGGGCTTCGGCGACGCAACCGGACGCGACGGTATGACGAGAACCACGGTAAATAGAGGGCGATCCGCAGATCGGGACGCGCACTGACGAAAGTTCTCCGGGGATCACGCGGGCGATCCGTGCGCTCGGTAGCAGTTCTCGTCGAGATTCGACGCGTCCGCACGAACGCGATCGCGCCAAGCCCCATGTCATGCGGCTTGGCGCTCGCGCGTGCGGCAAACGGTCCTGAAATCCCAGCGGGTCGAAGATGTTGCCGATCCGTTGCTCAAAAATACATTTCCGTTCAAGACTTTAGAAACGGCCCGCAATCGCGCGCAGCGGCGCGCTTCGCTGGGGGTTTTGGGCCGGGGGGAATTTTTCTCCTCTCTTCGAGAGGTTAGCGTGCGATCCCTCTTGGACCTTGCTGGTGTCGGAAGCGGTCTGATAGGAAATCGCTCCCGCTCGTGAGCGTTTCTGTCAGCGAGCACCCGGATCGAGAAATCTTTCACACTTCGTCCGCGCGGAGGTTGGCGCGGCGAAAATAGTTCGCCGTCGGCTGTTGATAGAGAGGGGAAAGTTTGGTGAAAGCGCTCGCTACGTTTGAGGTTTCGTCGCGCGTTGTCCTGTGGACAGGTTATCGAACATGAATGAGCTCTGGACTGAGGCCGTCCGCTCGATCGAGCCGATGGTCAAACCGGCCCACCGAGACCTGTGGCTCCGGCCGATCGAGTGCGTCGGCATCAGCGATGGGCACATCCGCCTGCGTGCGCCGAACCGGTACCACAAGGAATGGTTCGAGGATAACTTCCTGCCGCCCATTCTGCGGGATCTGGAAACACGGGCGCAGCGCACGTTCATCGTCGACTTCGAGGTGCTCGAGGATCAGCCGGGCGGGGTCGTCGACCCGGTGGGGATTCCGGCTCCGCCTGCGCCCGCACTCCGGCGCGCGCACGGCCCGGTGCCGGCGCCCAACCTGGTCACCCGCTACACCTTCGACAAGTTCGTGGTCGGACCGACCAACCAGTTCGCTCATGCGGCGGCGCGCATGGTCGCGGAGGCGCCCGCATCGCGCTGGAATCCGCTTTTCATCTACGGCGGCGTCGGACTGGGCAAGACCCACCTCCTGCAGGCGATCGGCCACGAGATCCACCGGCAACATCCGGACTGGGCCATCACGTTCATCAGCTGCGAAGGATTCGTCACTGACTTCATCGGCTCGATGATGAACCAGAAGCGGCAGAGCGGGACCAATCTCATGGAGGAGTTCCGCACGCGCTACCGCGAGGCGCCGGATGTGCTGCTGGTCGACGACATCCAGTTCCTGTCGAACAAGGACAGCTCTCAGGACGAGTTCTTTCACACGTTCAACGCGCTCCACTACGCGCACAAGCAGATCGTGCTCACGTCGGACAAGCTGCCGGCCGAGCTGCCGGGCATCGAGGATCGGTTGCGCAGCCGGTTCACATGGGGGCTCATCGGCGAGGTCGAGATGCCCGACCTGGAGACCCGGGTCGCGATCCTCAAGCGGAAGGCAGAAGCGGAAAAGGTCGTGCTGCCAGACGACGTGGCGCTCTACGTCGCGGCGCATGTGAAGACCAACGTACGCGAGCTCGAAGGGGCGCTCCTGCGGATAGCTGCACGCGCGTCGTTCCAGGCGCAGGCCATCACGCTCGACGTCGCGCGGGACGCGCTGCAAAAGCTGCTCGCTCATACTCCGACGGGGCTGACCATAGAGAGCATCCAGCGCGAGGTGGCGGCGTACTTCGACATCAAGCTGCACGACCTCAAGGGACCGAAGCGGCACCGAGCGGTCGCGCACCCGCGCATGATCGCGATGTACCTGGCGCGCAAGCTGACGTCGATGAGCTTTCCCGAGATCGGGAGCCGCTTCGGCGGCAAGGATCACTCGACGGTGATCAGCGCGGTACGGAAGATCGAGCGCCTGTGCGCGGAGCAGCCAACGGTGCGCAGCGTGGTCAACACGATCGAGACCCACCTGCGCCAGCCGTAGCGCGGCGCGCGGGCGCACTTTGGAGATGGGAACCCTGCTACCCTGGCCGAAGTGTGCCCGCAACTATCCCGATCGTGTCGCTTAGGCCCTGTGGGTATGCCTGTGGATGAGCACCCCGGGAACGGGATCGTGAAAGGCTCCACTGCTTGCAAAGGGTCGAGACAGGTCGTCCGTCCACAGCCGCGCAGGCAAATTCTCCGACGGTGAGCGCGCGTAATCCACAGACTCCACACCCCCTACTACACCTACTTTTTAATCTTCTAAATTAAAGATAGAAAGAGCCTGAGACCGGCTCGGGCCTGTTAGCTAGCTCGCACAGAGGAGTCAGTGATGGAGTTCAAGATCGAGAAGAACGAGTTCTTGCGCGGTCTGTACCTCGCGCACGGAATCGCCGATCGAAAGAGCACGCTCCCGATCTTGGCCAACGTTCTGCTTCGGACAGAGGGTAAGGACCGAATCATGTGCGGCGCGACGGATCTGAACGTCACCACGATCGCTTCACTGTCGGCGAAGGTGGAAAAGGAGGGCGGCCTGACGGTCGGGGCGCGGCAGCTGTACGAGATCGTCAAGGGCCTGCCGACCGACGAGGTGCGCGTGCGCCGAACGGATCAGAACTGGGCGGAGATCCGCTCGGGGAAAGTGGAGTTCAAGGTCGTCGGTATGCCGGACCGCGACTACCCGAAGCTGCCGAGCATTCAGGAGGCGGAGCTGTCGAACGTCGACTCGGCGACGCTGCGCGAGATGATCGCGAAGACGATCTTCTCGGTGTCGACCGACGAGACGCGCCAGCACCTGTCGGGCGTGCTGTTCGAGTCGGACGGCGCGATGGCGCGCATGGTGTCCACCGACGGCCACCGGCTGTCCAAGGTGGGGCGGGCGACGCCCGGTGGGCCGAAGCTGGCCGAGGGCGTATTGATTCCGCGCAAGGGCATGATCGAGATCCGGCGGGCGATCGAGACGCGCGAGGCGCCGAGCGCGATCGGCGTGTACCAGGGCAACTTCGTCCTCAAGGCCGATGACGTCAGCCTGTCGGTGAAGTTGATCGAGGGCCAGTTCCCGCCCTATGACCAGGTGATCCCCAAGGACAACGACCGCGCGGTGGTCGTGTCGCGGCTGGCGTTTCTGGATGCGCTCCGGCGGGTTGCGATCATGTCGTCGGACAAGACCCAGGGCGTGCGCATCGGGCTTGAAAAGGGCAAGCTGCGCATCGAGAGCGACAACCCCGATCTCGGCGCCGCCAAGGAAGAGATCGACGTGCCCTACAAGGGGACGCCGATGCAGATCGGGTTCAACGCGCGTTACTTCATGGAGCTGCTCGGGGAGATCGAGACTGCGGAGGTTCGGCTGGAGCTGTCAGGCGAGCTCGACCCGGGCGTGGTGCGCCCCGCCGATGGGAGCGACTACGTCGGGGTGGTCATGCCGATGAGGCTCTAGCCCTCGGGCTAGGCGCGTGGTCATCCGGGAGGTTCACGCGGCGTTCTGGCGCAACCTGGAGCGTCTGGTGCTGCGCCCGAGCGCGGGGCTGACGGTGCTCTTCGGCCGCAACGGCCAGGGCAAGACGAACATCCTCGAGGCGATCTACTTCCTGGCGACGCTGCGCTCGTTTCGGACCAGCCACGCGCGCGAGCTGGTCCGCAGCGGTGAAGCGCCCGGGTCGCGAGCGCGGCTCGAGGCGATGGTGGCTTCCGGCGGGCTCGAGCGGCGGCTCGACGTCGAGATCGGCGACGGGGCGCGGGTGGTGAAGCTCGACGGCAAGCCGGTGCGCGCGGCGGCCGCCATTTTCGGCGCGCTCAGCGTGGTGCTGTTCGTGCCGGAGGATCTGCTCCTGCCGCGGGCGGTGCCGGCGGCGCGGCGGCGCTATCTCGACCTGGCGGTCTTCAATGTCGAACGAGGCTATTACCACGAGGCGAGTGCTTTCCAGAAGGTGCTGAAGAGTCGGAACGTGCTGCTGCGGACCGGACACGCGGCGCCCGCGCTTCTGGAGACCTACGACGAAGAGCTGGCCCGCACCGGGGCGCGCGTGGTCCTGCGACGGCGGGCGCTGGTGGCCGATCTGGCGCCGCGCATGGCGGCGCTGTTCAAGCGGCTGCACGGCGACCTGCCGGTCGAGCTGCGCTATGAGAGCGACGCCCTGGTGGCGGCCGCCGGCGACGAGGAGGCCGTGCGAGCGGCCTTGCTGCAGGGGTTGGTGCGGCAGCGGGTCGTGGACGAGCGGCGGCGATTCACCGGTTTCGGGCCGCACACCGACGACCTGGCGATCCGCCTGTCGGGGCGTCTGGCGCGCGAGCACGCCTCGCAGGGGCAGCTGCGCTCGCTGGTGCTGGCGCTCAAGCTGGCCGAGCTCGACAACGTGGAACAGCGGCGGGGCGACGCGCCGGTGCTGCTGCTGGACGACGTGCCGAGTGAGCTCGATCCCGAGCGGCGGCGCTTCCTGTTCGAGATGATCGCGTCGCTGTCGTGTCAGACGCTGATCTCCGTAGCGGACCGGCAGGTGATACCGCCGCTCGCGCGCCGGGAGGATTTCTTGGTCACCGACGGGCAAGTGAGCGGAGCTCGAGCGGAGTGAAAATCGGGGGCCCCGTCGATGCGGATCGCGTGCGGTGCCGAGGGACCAGGCACGATAAAGGCTTTCTTCCCTTTACAGCATGGGGTTCGCATGCTATGTAATCGTAACCGTTCAGTTTCTAGCCATTCAGGCTTACCCCCACTGCGAGACAAATGACCACGCCGGTCGTCCCTGAGGGCGGTACGAAGGCTGGCGAGAGTTCTGCTCCCGCCGCATCGACCGCCAGCGATTACAACGAAGAGAGCATCCAGGTCCTCAAGGGCCTGGAGGCGGTGCGGAAGCGTCCGGGCATGTACATCGGCGACACCGATGACGGCACCGGTCTTCACCACATGGTGTACGAGGTCGTCGATAACGCCGTCGACGAAGCGCTCGCGGGGTATTGCGATCGGATCGACGTGACGATCCACTTCGACGGATCGGTGTCGGTCGACGACAACGGGCGCGGCATTCCCGTCGGTGAGCACCCGACGGAGAAGCGGCCGACCGCCGAGGTCGTCATGACGATGCTGCACGCAGGTGGCAAGTTCAATCACTCGAACTACAAGGTCTCGGGTGGTCTGCACGGCGTCGGCGTGTCGGTGGTCAACGCGCTGTCCGAGTGGCTGAAGCTGGAGATCAAGCGCGACGGCAAGACGTTCTATCAGGAGTACCGCCGCGGCGATCCCGAGACGAAGATGACTGCGATCGGCGTCTCGGAGAGGACCGGGACCAAGGTGACGTTCAAGCCCGACAGCCAGATCTTCAAGGGCACGGAGTACAGCTTCGAGTTGCTGTCGCAGCGGCTGCGCGAGCTGTCGTATCTGAATCGCGGGTTGACGATCACCATCCGTGACGAGCGCTCGGACAAGTCGCACGAGTTCAAGTTCGAGGGCGGCATCATCGAGTTCGTCGCCGACCTGAACGCGTCGAAGACGCCCATTCACGACAAGCCGATCTCGGTGGCGGGCGAGGTGGACGGCACCCAGGTCGACATCGCGTTGCAATGGAGCGACTCGTACCAGGAAGCGATCTTTTGTTTCACGAACAACATCAAGAACAAGGATGGCGGCACGCACCTGACAGGGTTCCGCGCGGCGCTCACGCGGACGGTGAATGCCTACGCGCAGGGGGCGGGGTTGCTGAAGGATCTGAAGGCCGGTCTCGGCGGCGATGACATCAGCGAGGGGCTGACCGCGATCGTCTCGGTCAAGCACCCGGATCCGAAGTTCAGCAACCAGCCCAAGGACAAGCTGGTGTCGTCGGAGGTCAAGGGGATCGTCGAGCGGATCGTCAACGAACGGCTCGGTCGTTTCCTCGAGGAGCATCCGCGCGAGTCGAAGCAGATCATCGAGAAGGCGGTGCTGGCGGCGCGCGCGCGCGACGCGGCCCGCAAGGCGCGCGAGATGGTGCAGCGCAAGGGGGCGCTCGATTCGTCGTCCTTGCCGGGGAAGCTGGCCGACTGTCAGGAGCGCGATCCGGCGCTGGCGGAGCTCTACATCGTCGAGG
>CAZNCQ010000245.1:0-10901 GCA_964571275.1 uncultured Myxococcales bacterium | reverse complement strand
ATGAACGAGAACTACGCTCACGGCGCCCTGCCCGAGGGCGCGCGCGAGGGGATCTTGAAGGGGATGTACAAGCTCACCGACGGTGGCGCGAGCAAGGGACCGCGCGCGCAGCTGCTGGGCAGCGGCGTGATCTTGCGCGAGGTGATCGCGGCGGGCGAGCTGCTCAAGAATGACTGGGGCGTCACGTCCGACATCTGGAGCTGCCCGAGCTTCAACGAGCTCGGTCGCGACGGGCGCGCCGTCTCGCGCTGGAACATGCTGCACCCGACGGAGAAGCAGAAGGTCGCCTGGGTGACGACGTGCCTGGCCGAGACCAAGGGGCCCGTCGTGGCTGCGACCGACTACGTGCGCGAGTTCGCGGATCAAATCCGCGAGCTGGTGCCACGCCGCTACAAGGTGCTGGGCACCGACGGCTTCGGCCGAAGCGACTCGCGCAAGAACCTGCGCCAGTTCTTCGAGGTGAACCGCTTCTACGTCGCGGTCGCCGCGCTCAAGGCGCTGGCCGACGACGGCGAGGTCCCGGCGGCGAAGGTGGCCGAGGCGATCAAGAAGTACGGACTCGACACCGAGAGGCCCGCGCCCTGGACCGTGTGAGACGGCGCGACCACCACTGACATCCCACGACTATTCATCACTACGCGAGGAGAGACGCTTGGCCGCAACGGAAGTAACTGTCCCTGACATCGGGGACTTCAAGGACATTCCCGTCATCGAGCTGCTGGTCAAGCCGGGCGACACGGTGAAGAAGGACGACTCGCTGCTGGTGCTCCAGAGCGACAAGGCCACGCTCGAGGTGCCGTCGCCGGCAGCGGGCGTCGTCTCCGAGATGAAGGTCAAGGTCGGCGACAAGGTCAGCGCCGGGACGCTGCTGGCGTTGCTCGAAGGCGGCGCCGCGCCCGCGGGGGCGACCAACGGTGACGCGAAGGCGAAAGCGCCGGCCCCCGCGGCTGCGCCCGCAGCGAAGCCGGCTGCGGCTCCCGCCGCCGCGGCGCCAGCCCCCGCTGCGGCTCCGGCGGCGTCGCCCGCACCCGCCGCTCCCGCGGCGCCCGGCGCGATGGTGCACGCCAGCCCGGGCGTGCGGCGCTTCGCGCGCGAGCTGGGCGTGCCGATCGGCCAGGTCACCGGTTCGGGACCGAAAGGCCGCATCGGTAAAGAGGACATCCAGGCGTTCGTGAAGCAGTCGCTGGCGGGCGGCGGCTCCTCTCAGGCGCGCGGCGGCCTCGGCGACCTGGGTCTGCCGCCCTGGCCCAAGGTCGACTTCGCGAAATACGGCCCGATCGAAACCCAGGCGCTGACGCGCATCCAGAAGCTGTCCGGGCCGGGGCTCGCGCGCAACTGGGTGATGATCCCGCACGTCACTCAGTTCGACGAGGCCGACATCACCGAGCTCGAGAAGTTCCGCGCGCACATCAACGAGGAGAACGCCAAGACCGGCGTCAAGGCTTCGCCGCTGGTCTTCATCATGAAAGCGGTCGTCGCGGCGCTGAAGAAATACCCGACCGTGAATAGCTCGCTCGACGGCGAGAACCTGGTCCTCAAGCAGTACTGGCACATCGGCTTCGCGGCCGACACGCCGAACGGCCTGGTCGTGCCGGTGATCAAAGACGTCGACAAGAAGGGGATCCTCGACATCGCGCGCGAGACGGCGGAGCTGGCCGCCAAGGCGCGCGAGGGCAAGCTCGGGCCGGGCGACATCCAGGGCGCGACGTTCACGATCTCGTCGCTGGGAGGCATCGGCGGCACGGCGTTCACGCCGATCATCAACGCGCCCGAGGTCGCGATCCTCGGCGTGTCGAAGGCCGCGGTGAAGCCGGTGTGGAACGGGACCGAGTTCGCGCCGCGCACCATGCTGCCGCTGTCGCTGTCGTATGACCACCGCGTCGTCGACGGCGCGCTCGCCGCGCGATTCACCGCCTTTCTGGCGCAGGTGATCGCCGACATTCGCCGGGTCATGCTGTAGTCATGGCGACTCGCGACATTCCCGTCCCCGACATCGGGGACTTCAAGAACATCCCGGTCATCGAGATCTTCGTCAAACCGGGCGATGTCGTCTCCAAGGATTCGCCGCTCGTCACGCTCGAGTCGGACAAGGCGACGGTCGAAGTGCCGTCGCCGCTCCCGGGCACGATCAAGGAGGTCAAGGTCAAGCTCGGCGATCGGGTGTCGAAGGGGTCGGTCATCGTCGCGCTCGACGTCGCCGAGGGCGGCGCAGCCGAGGCGCCCGCGAACAAGGCGCCGCAAAAGGACGCGGCGACGGGCCCGGCACCAGCACCCGCCGAGAAGCCGCGTGCCGCTGACACCACAAACAAGACCGCTCCGGCGACGAGCGCCGCACCGGTGAATGGGCATGCGCCGCCCGCGCCGCCCGCGGTCGCGCCGGGGACCGGCGCCGCCAAGCACCCCGACGCCAAGTACCACGCCGAGGTGCTCGTGCTCGGCTCGGGGCCGGGCGGCTACACCGCTGCCTTCCGCGCCGCCGATCTCGGCAAGAAGGTGGTCCTGGTCGAGCGCTACCCGAAGCTCGGTGGCGTCTGCCTGAATGTCGGCTGCATCCCGTCGAAGGCGCTGCTGCACGCGGCCAAGGTGATCACCGACGCCGAGGAGGCGGCCCACATGGGGCTCTCGTTCGGCAAGCCCAAGGTCGATCTCGACGGGCTGCGCAAGTTCAAGGACGGCGTCGTCGCCAAGCTCACCGGCGGTATCGGCAGCCTGGCGAAGCAGCGCAAGGTCACCGTGGTCGAGGGACGGGGCCAGTTCGCGTCGCCCCACTTGCTGGCGGTCGAGACCAAGAACGGCATCGAGACCGTGTCGTTCGACCACTGCATCATCGCCGCCGGATCGCAGGCGGCGCGCATTCCCGGCTTCCCCTACGACGACAAGCGCCTCCTCGACTCGACGACGGCGCTGGAGCTGGCCGAGGTGCCGAAGCGGATGTTGATCATCGGCGGCGGCATCATCGGCCTCGAGATGGCGACCGTGTACGACGCGCTCGGCGCGAAGGTGACGGTGGTCGAGTTCCTCGACCGCCTGATCGCCACCGCCGACCCCG
Source organism: uncultured Myxococcales bacterium (assembly GCA_964571275.1). Taxonomy (GTDB): domain Bacteria; phylum Myxococcota_A; class Polyangia; order Fen-1088; family Fen-1088; genus DASRQZ01. Next base: position 7,852 of record CAZNCQ010000245.1, on the reverse strand, counting down.
ACATCGTGCGCCCGCTCGCGCGCCGCATCGAGAAGCGCTACGAGAAGATCCTGCTCAAGACCAAGGTCACGAAGCTCGAGGCGCTGCCCGAGGGGCTGCGCGCCACGTTCGAGAGCGCCGACGGCAAGTCACCCGCGCCGGCGCCCGAGGTCTACGACCGCGTGCTGCTGGCGGTGGGCCGCCGCCCCAACGGCCGCAACATCGCCGCCGACAAGGCCGGGGTTCAGGTCAACGAGCGCGGCTACATCCCGGTCGACAACCAGATGCGCACCAACGTGCCGCACATCTTCGCGATCGGCGACATCGTCGGCGAGCCCATGCTCGCTCACAAGGCGACGCACGAGGCGAAGCTGGCCGCAGAGGTGATCGCCGGCATGAGCCACCACGTCTGGGAGGCCCGCACCATCCCCAGCGTCGCCTACACCGATCCCGAGGTTGCGTGGATGGGTCTCACCGAGATCGAGGCCAAGGCCAAGGGCGTCGAGTACGAGAAGGCGACCTTCCCCTGGTCGGTCAGCGGGCGCGCGCTCGGCATGGGGCGCGAGGAAGGCGTCACCAAGCTGCTCTTCGACAAGCAGACCAAGCGCGTCCTCGGCGCCGGCATCGTCGGCATCAACGCCGGCGAGCTGATCGCCGAGACCGTGCTGGCGCTCGAGACCGGCGCCGACGCGGAGGACCTGAGCCTGACCATCCACGCCCACCCGACGCTCTCGGAGACCGTGTTCTTCGCCGCCGAGATCGTCGACGGGACGATTACGGATCTGTTGCCGACGAAGAAGTAGCCGCGGGTTCGGGCGGCGCCACCGGCGCTGCGGGCGACGGGGGTAGCACCTCGCCCTTGCGCGTGAGCAGCCAGATGCCGGTGGCGAAGCAGGCCATGCAGGCCCACTGCGCGGGGGTGAGGCCGGCGTAGCGCTCGTCCGGGCGGCCGTAGTCGGTCGCGCGCAGGAAATCGAGGCTGAAGCGAACGGGTGCGTACATCGTGGCAAAGAGCCCGATGATGCGGCCGGGCACGCGCGGGCGGCGCGCGTAACGAAACAGCACGATCGTGATGACGATCGTGAACAGCAGCTCGTCGAGGCCAAGGTCGTGGCGCGGCCCGTCGGGGTAGCGGACCGCGAGAAAGAAATCAGTGTGGCGGCCCGGGTGGTCGTGCGCGGTGAAGCAGCCGGTGCGCCCGAAGATCCAGCCGACGGCCAGCCCCAGCCCGACCGAGTCGGCGTAAGGAAGCGCGGGGATCTTTTCCTTGCGCGTGAAATAGAGAAACGCGAGCGCCGCGCCGAGAAAGCCGCCGAACGACGACAGGCCCGACCAGATATAGAGCAACACCCAGGGCTTCTGGCGGACCGTCTCGGGGAAATAGAAGATCATCGAGACCAGGTGGGCCACGATGAACCCGCCGACGACGATGCGGACGTTGAGGAACTTCACGTCCTGCGGGTCGAGCCCGCGCTTGGCACCCTCCTTGACGACGATGCGATCGCCGATGATGACGCCGATCGCCACCAGGATGCCGAACATGTAGATCGGCTGGCTGCCGATGTTGAACAGGTGCCCGTCGAAGTAGGGGATCATCGTTACGTGAGGGCGCGCTCGCGCAGCGCGAGCACGATGTCGCGCTGGCCGTCCGCGTGGTAGCTCGAACGCACCATCGGTCCCGACTCGACGTGGGGGAAGCCGAGCGCCAGCGCGTCGGTCTTGAGCTGCGCGAACTCGTCGGGCGGAACGAAGCGCGCCACCGGCAAGTGCGCGGGCGACGGCCGCAGGTACTGTCCCAGCGTGAGGATGTCGACGCCGATCGCGCGCAGCTCGCCGAGCACGGCGCGCACCTCGGCGAGCTCTTCGCCGAGCCCGAGCATGAGCCCGGTCTTCGTGATGGCGCCGCGCTTCTTCGCGTGCTCGAGGATCGCGTACGACCGCGGGTAGCTTGCCTGGACGCGCACCTGGCGCGAGAGGCGCGGTACAGTCTCGAGATTGTGCGCGAACACGTCGGGGCCGGCGGCGAGCACGGTGTCGACGGCGCCGGTGTCGCCCTTGAAGTCGCCGGTCAGCACCTCGAGCACCATCTCGGGTAAGCGCGCCTTCACCGCGCGGATCGTCGCCGCCCAGTGTGCGGCGCCGCCGTCCCGCAGGTCGTCGCGGTCGACACAGGTGATCACCGTATGCCGCAGGCCGAGCTCGCCCAGCATCGTCGCGACGTGCTCGGGCTCGTCGGGATCGGGCGGCAGCGGGCGCCCGGTGGGCACGTCGCAGAACTGGCACGAGCGCGTGCAGATGCCGCCCAGAATCATGATGGTTAGCGACTGGCGGTTCCAGCACTCGCCGATGTTGGGGCACGACGCGCTCTCGCAGACCGTGTGCAACCCCAGCTCCTCGACCCGCTTCTTGAGGTCGAAGAAGACCTCGCCCGACGGCAACTTCATGCGGATCCAGCTCGGTTTGGGCTCGAGCCGGGGCGCGGGAGCCGCGCTGGCGCCGGCCCCGAGGATGCGGAGCTTCGACGATCGACTTTCTACGACGCGACCGGACGACATTGAGGCGGATTAAGTATGCACGGCTTCGTGAGAGGCTGCGTGGGAGAGTGTGTGCACCGTCTCGCCCGCACGAGGTATACCCGGACCGGCGCCGGGAAGGGGGGAGAATGTGGTCCATGGGCTCAATGTCCGGCGATTTCTGACGATAGCGTCAGAGGATGCTTGGAATGACTTTGGCCAAACTGGAGGGGGTCGGGGACGGAAGCGAGGCTCCACATGCCGATGGAAGTCGGGGGCTGATCCTTCTCGTTGACGACGAGCCAACGATCGTCCGCGGCTTCGCGCGCATTTTGACCGCGGCGGGGTTCTCGGTGCAGATCGCGCACGACGGACGCGAGGCCGCGGATCTGGCGCGAAGCGTGTCCTTCGACGCGATCGTCAGTGACATCGCGATGCCGGAGATGACCGGGCTCCAGCTCTTGCGCTCCGTGCGCGAGCACGACCTGGACGTGCCTGTGATCCTGATGACCGGTGGCCCCGCCATCGAGAGCGCGGTCCAGGCCATGGAGTACGGCGCGCTCCGCTACCTCATCAAGCCGGTCGATTCGAAGCAACTGGAAGAGGTGGTCGCGCGCGCGACGCGCCTGCACCAGATGGCGAAGATCAAGCGCGAGGCGCTGGAGCTGTTTCGCCTCGAGGGCAAGCACCTCGGCGACCGCGCCGGGCTCGAGGTCCGCTTCGCCAACGCGCTCAACACGCTGTGGCTCGCGTTCCAGCCGATTGTGTCCTGGAACGACAAGGCGATCATCGCCTACGAGGCGCTGGTCCGCAATGAGGAGCCGACGCTGCGCGCGCCGCCGGATCTGTTCGAGGCGGCGGAGCGGCTCGGCCGCCTGCGCGAGCTCGGGCGCATCATCCGCGACCGGGTGGCGAAGACGCTGGTCGACAACCCGACCGTCGAGACCGAGGTGTTCGTCAACGTGCACGCGCTCGAGCTCGACGACGACTCGCTGTTCGCGGCGACGTCGCCGCTGTCGGCGTTCGCCAAGCGCATTGTGCTGGAGATCACCGAGCGCGCGCCGCTGGAGAAGATCAAGGACGCCAACGCGCGCGTCGCGAAGCTGCGCGCGATGGGCTACCGCATCGCCGTCGACGATCTCGGCGCCGGCTACGCGGGGCTCACCAGCTTCGCGCACCTCGAGCCCGAAGTGGTCAAGGTCGACATGTCGCTGATCCGCGGGCTCGACCAGTCCCCGACCAAGCAGAAGCTGCTGCGGTCGATCGTCGGCCTGTGCCGCGACCTGGAAATCAAGATGATCGCCGAGGGCATCGAGACCGTCGAGGAGCGCGACACGCTCGTGCGCCTGGGCGGTGATCTGTGCCAGGGCTACCTCTTCGCACGCCCCGGCCGCGCGTTTCCCTCGATCAAGATCTAGCGCCGCGGCGCGCCGCGAGGGCCGGCGCCTCCCCCGTGTTAATCTCGCCGCTGTATGACGGTGGAGCTGACCAGGGAGTATCGATTCGAGGCCGCTCACCGCTTGCCGCGCGTTCCCGAAGGACACAAGTGCGCGCGCCTGCATGGGCACAGCTACAAGATCGAGATCCAGGCGCGCGGCCCGGTCGATCCCCACGCGGGCTGGCTCTTCGACTTCGCCGAGCTGGACGAAGCGTGGGAGCCGCTGCACGCGCTCTTCGACCACCGCAATCTCAACGACGTGCCCGGGCTCGAGAACGCGACGTCGGAGAACCTGGCCATTTACATCTGGAGCGCGCTCCGCCCCCGGATTCCTCAGCTGTCGGCGGTGACGGTCTGGGAGACCACGGACGGCAAGTGCACCTACCGGGGCGCATGAGGCGGGCACGAAGCGAGGCGAGGAAGCGATGAAACCACGATATCTGCGGTTCATGACGTTGAACCTGTGGGGCGAGAACGGCGCCTGGGACGAGCGCCTCGCGCTGGTCGGCGAGAAGCTGACCAGCCTGAAGCCCGACGTCGTCGCGCTACAAGAGGTGCGCGAAGTGCCGGATCGGATCGTCAACCAGGCCGAGGCGCTCGCGGCCGAGCGCGGCTACCAGCACGTCTTCGCGCCGTCGACAGAGTGGGGCGGCGGGCAGGAGGGGCTGGCGATCCTGTCGCGTTTCCCCATCGGCGCGCACGAGGTGCGGGCGCTGCCGCACACCGCCGAGAAAGAGGGACGGATCGTGCTGTCGGCGCGCATCGACAGCGACTTTGGCCCGCTCTGGGCGCACACGACTCACCTCAGCTATCGCGAGAACGAAGGCCGCCAGCGCGAGGATCAGGTGCTGGCGGTAGACGAGGCGGTCAGCGCGCACAAGACCGAAAACCCGCAGATCCTGATGGGCGACTTCAACGCGGTCCCGCACTCCGACGAGATTCGCTGGCTCTGCGGGCTGACCACCCTGGGCGGCCGGCGCGTCTTCTATCAGGACTCATGGGATGTGCTGCACGCGAACCTGCCCGGCTACACCTGGGCGCGCGCCAACGCCTTCACCTCGCGCATGGGCTGGCTGCGCGGCGACCGCCGGCTCGACTACATCTTCACCACGCCTCCCCGCCGCGACGGCCGCGGCACCGTGCATTCGTCGCGGCTGTTCCTCGACGAGCCGACCGTGTTGCCCGACGGCGAGCGGTTGTTCGCGTCGGATCACTTCGCGGTCGTCGCCGAGATCCAGTTCGCGCCCAACGACGCGGGAAGCGTCAACCTCTAGTCTGGTCGCGCGCCTGCGCGCGTGACATCCTCACGCGCATGTTCCGCCTCGCGCACGTCACCGATCCGCACTTTCGAGGGTTCGAAGGGATGACGCTGGGCGCGCTGGCTGGAAAGCGTGCCATCGGGTTGCTCAACCTCGCCGTGAACCGGCGGCGCAAGCACAAGACCGAGCTGCTGGCGGCGCTCGGCGAGGATCTGCTCGCCCAGGCACCCGACCACCTGGCGCTGACCGGCGATCTGTCGAACCTGTCGCTCGAGGGCGAGTGGCGCGCGGCGCTGCGCTGGCTCGAGCACCAGGGCGCGTCTTCGGCGACGGTGACCGTCATCCCCGGCAATCACGACGCCTACGTCGCCGACGTGGTGCGCGACGGCGTGTTCGAGCGGCTGTTCGGCCAGTTCCAGACCGACGACGTCGTCGGCGGCGGCGTGACGGCAGCCAAAGACGATCCACGCGCGCGCTATCCGTTCGTACGGCTGCGCGGCCCGCTGGCGCTCATCGGCGTCAACAGCTGCGTGGCGACCGGCGACCTCGGCGCGTGGGGCGAGGTCGGGGCCGACCAGCTGGCGCGCCTCGAGTCGCTGCTGGCGCACGCCGAGGTCGCGCGCCGCGTGCGCGTGGTGCTGATCCATCACCCGCCGGTGATGCACAAGGGCGGCGAGGCACGGAACCTGAAAGACCGCGACGCGCTGGCCGCGGTGCTGGCGCGCGCGGGCGCCGACCTCGTCTTGCATGGCCACGACCACCGCGACGAGCGCGCCGACCTGACCGGCCCCGGCGGCCGGCGCATCCCGGTCGTCGGAGCCGGCTCGGCGTCGTACGCGGGCGGACCAGAGAAGCGCGCGCGCTACAACATCTACGAGCTGGACGACAGCGGCCGCATCACTGTGGTCACCCGCGCGCACGACGAGGCAACCGATCGCTTCAAGGAAGTGCGCCGCGAAGCGCTGGGGTAAGACGGCTCGCTTCCGAACACGCTCGCCGGCCGAATGCGAGCTGCGTCTCGCATTTCTGAGGCGGTCTCCGAGTATCTGAGGTGCCCTCCTGGGGCATCGACGCAGGCCGGCGGAATCGCCGCGTTTTTCGGGTCCCGCGGCGCGCGCGGGCGCCGCCGCGTCGGGCACGGCGCTTGCTCCATCGGTATACGTAGAAACGAACCGGAAACAGAGTGACCGGCTCTGGCTTGGCTTCGCGTTTTCACCGCCTAATTTCTCACGGGAGGTCGACCATGGTTCGCAACGGCGCGCGTATCAGACCATTTGGCATCGGCATGTTGGGACTTTCGTTGCTGGCGACGCTGGGCGCCGCCGGCTGCACGCCGCAGGACCTCGAAGAGTTCTTCGGCGACGTCAAGGACGCGCCGACGCAACCAGCAGGTACCGCGGTTCCCTTCCAGGTCTTCGACGACGACACCAGCGCGGTCTCCGCCAAGGAGACGCGCGCGCTGATTCGCACCGCGCAGGGCTACGTCAGCGTCTTCGGACACGCGCCGCCCGCCGGCGTCGACTTCTCGACCGACTGGGTGATCTTCTACGCGGCGGGCTCGAAGCCGACCGGCGGATACGACGTCGGCATCGCGTCGCTCACGCGCGCCGGCAGCGACCTCATCGCGGTGACGTCGCTGGTCTCGCCGGGGCCGAGCTGCATCGAGCCCCAGATCGTCACCACGCCCAACGTGCTCATCAAGTTCGCGGCGCAGACCGGCGCCTCGAGCGAGTTCTTCAAGAGCGACAGCGTCGACAATTGCGGCGCGGACACGCACTGCGGCGGGCTCGCCGGGATCCCGTGCCCGGGCGCCGGCAAGTGCGTGGATGATCCGAGCGACGGCTGCGACCCGAACAACGGCGGCGCCGACTGCGGCGGCATCTGCCAGTGCTTCCCGCTTCCGTGCCCGTCGAACGCTCCCTTCAATCCGGATCCATCGGTGTGCGCGTGCGTGACGAAGACGCCGGTTCAGCACTGCGGCGGGATCGCCGGGATCCCGTGCCCGGGCGGTGGCAAGTGCGTGGATGACCCGAGCGACGGCTGCGACCCGAACAACGGCGGCGCCGACTGCGGCGGCATCTGCCAGTGCATCGAGACCGTGTCGTGCATCATCGGCGACGTCTTCGACAGCTCCCCGGGGGTGTGCGCGTGCGTGCCGAAGGCGCCGACCACCTGCCCGCCGGTCTGCGACATCTTCTGCACATACGGCAACGTGCCGGACGCGAATGGCTGTCCGACTTGCGCCTGCAAGCCGGCGCCGGCGCCCTGAACGGCGCGCGTCGCCGCTCGCAAGGCTTGAAATTTACAGCGTCCGGTGGTGGCCGTCGCGCAGCAGGGCGAGCACGGTGTCGAGCAGGTTCTCGACCCGCAGCGGCTTGGCGAGCACGGCGTCGATGATGTGCGCGGCCAGCTCCTTGGTCACGTCGCCATTGAAGCCCGCTGCCGGCTCGCCCGCCACCAGCACGATCCGGCGTGCGCGGTGCTGCTCGCGCGCCTCGCGCGCGAGACCCATGCCGTCACCGTCGGGCAGCGCGCGCGCCGTCAGCAGCAGGTCGACGCTGTTGTCGGCCAGTGCCTCGCGCGCGCCCTTGACGTCGGTGGCGTCGATGACCTCGATCCCCTCGCTCGACAGCACGCGCGTGACGAAGTAGCGCGTCGATTCG
>CAZNCQ010000244.1:0-10957 GCA_964571275.1 uncultured Myxococcales bacterium | reverse complement strand
ATGGTCTGGTCGGTCTGCTTGCCCTCGATGAGGGGCCGCGGATCCAACGGATCGGGACTGGTGATGACGGGATGAGGCGCGGCCATGCTACTCGAGCCTCGCGAGCTCGGGGTTGGGGTTCCGCACACGCGCCAGGTACGCGGTTCGCGGCCGCGTGTTCAGCTCGTGCAGCAAGTCGTAGCGGCGCGTCTCGGCGTGCAGCTTCGAGACGCGCGAATTCGGATCGTTGAGCGAGCCGAAGGTGATCGCCTGCGACGGGCAGCCCTGCTCGCACGCAGTCTGCAGCTCTCCGTCCTTGATCAGGCGCTGCTCGATGCGCGTGTCGATGCGCTTGCGCTCGATGCGTTGCACGCAGTAGGTGCACTTTTCCATGATGCCGCGGCTGCGCACCGTGACGTCGGGGTTCATGCCCATCATGCGCGCGCCGCTGACGTCGCCGTTGTACTCGAGAAAGTTGAAACGCCGCACCTTGTACGGGCAGTTGTTGCTGCAGTAACGCGTGCCGATGCAGCGGTTGTAGACCATCTCGTTCAGCCCCTCGTCGCTGTGCACCGTGGCGTTGACCGGGCAGACGTACTCACAGGGCGCGGTCTCGCAGTGCACGCACGCCAGCGGCTGAGTGATCACCTCCGGGTCCTCGACCGGTCCCGTGAAGTAGCGGTCGATGCGGATCCACTGCATCTCGCGCCCTCTGATGACTTGCGCCTTGCCGACGACCGGGATGTTGTTCTCCGATTGGCAGGCGACGACGCACGCGTTGCACCCCGTGCACTTGCTGAGGTCGATCGCCATGCCCCACTTGTAGGCTTCCTTGCTGTAGTCGTGGGGCACGTGGACCGTCGGCAGCATCCCGCGCCGCTCCCCGATCTCCTCGTTGAACTCGGAGTGCTCGTTGAGGGCGTTGGCCAGCGTGGTCGCCACCGCGGGTTCCGGCGTCGTGCGACCATCGGGGGCCATGCTCCAGTGGTCCTGCGTGATGCCGAACTTGAAGCCGCTGCCGCTCTTGACGACCGTCGCGCCGCCGTCGAACCAGGGCGCGTCGCCGCTGCGGATCGAGCCCGCGTTGAAGCCCACGCCCTTGGCGATCTGCTCGGCGCCGCCGCGCCCGTAGCCGAGCGGCAGCGTGAGCGCGTCGTCGGCGTGCCCGGGCTGGATCATCACCGGCCCCTCGAGCGTCTGCTGGCGGTACGTGATCTCGACCAGGTCGCCGGTCACCACGCCCAGCTTCTCCGCGGTCTTTTGCGAAACGAGAACGGCGTTGTCCCAGGTCACCTTGGTGATCGGATGCGGCAACTCCTGCAACCACGCGTTGTTGGCGAAGCGGCCGTCGTAGACCTTGGGATCGGCGGCGAAGGCGATCTCGAGGCCACCGCCACCCTCCGCCTTGCGCGCCAGAAGCGGCGCCACCGTGCGCGCCAGCGCCGCGCCGTCGACCGCGACGTCCGTCTCGGGCTTGACGCCGGTGTCGGGAATCACGCCGTCAGCGAGCCACCTTTCCCAGATGTGGTCGAAGAAGTCGAGCCCCGAGCCGAAGCGCGCCGACTGCCCCGCCCAGTAGCTGCGCACGATTTCATGCGCGCCTTTCTCCGCCTCTCCCAGGAACGCCGCCAGCACCTCGACCTCGGTGAAGCCGCCCCAGATTGGCGCGATCAGCGGCTGGCGGATCGACACGGTGCCGTCGATGGCGCGGCTGTCGCCCCACGACTCGAGCGCGTGCGCCGCCGGCACCAGCGCGTTGCACGCGGCGGCGGTCTCGTCCTCGTAGAGCGTGTGGTAAATCGTCGTCGGGACCTTGGGCAGGAGGTCGCCGAGCTTGAAGTCGGCCGGCGCGGTGTAGACCGGGTTGCGCGCCGTGATCACCAGCGTGTCGACCTTGCCGGCAGCGATCTCATTGCGCAGCGTCCACAGCCCCGACGTCCCGCCCGGGCCGGCGAGCAACACCGGCGCATTCCAGGTCACGGTCGCCCCAACGTTGCCGAGCGCCACGTTGAGCGCGTTCACCAGCGCATGCACGGCGGCCGGCTGGCGGCGGCCCGCGATCACCAGGCACTTGCCGCGGTTCTTCTCGAGATCGCGCGCCACGGCCGACAGCCATTTCGCGTCCCAGGCGGCGCCGGGCGGCTGCCGGACCGCCGCGGCCAGCGGGCCGAGCAACTCGAAGCCGGGGCGCGACGACAGCTCGCGCGCCAGCGCCGCCGCAAAACCGGCGACCTCCGACCCGCGCAAGCGAAGGCGGTGGTCGGCCATCGTGCCGGTGACCGTCATCGCGGGCTCGACCACGTAGAGACGGTTCATGTTGGGGCCGGGCTCGCGGCGCGCCGAGAACGCTCGCGCGAGCCGCAGCTGCTCCGGCCCCTCCGCGATAAAGTCGGCATCCAGCGATAGAATCACCGACGCGGCCGAGAGATCGTGGCGCGCCTCGAGCGGGCGGCCGAACGCGAGGCGGGCGCCCTGCTCCGCCCCGTCGCCCGCGACGGACGAGTAGCTGACGAACTCGGCCTTCGGGAACTTGGCCTGGATGCGACGGCGCAGATCCGCGATCACCGGCGACGCTGTCGGCTCGCCGAGGAAGCGCAGCGACTCGCCCTGCGAGGCCGCCAGCCGCGGCGCCATCGCGTCGATGTCGGCCAGGAAGGTCTTCCAGGCGACCGGCAGACCCTTGCGGCTCAACTGGCGAGCGCGGTCATCGTCATAGAGGCCCAGGATCAGGCCCTGGTCGAGCGCGGTCGACGCGCCGAGGCTGCCGGGATGCTCGGGGTTGCCCTCGATCTTCGTCGGCCGTCCCTCGTGGCTCTCGACCAGGAGGCCGATGCCGTAACCCTCGAATGAGACATTGGTCGCGAAGTGCAGCGCGTTTCCCGGTGTCACTTCTTCCGGCCGCCGCACGAACGGAATGATCTTGTCGGGCGGCTTGCGGCAGGCGGTGCCGATGCCCGCCAGGGCCGTCGAGGCGCCGACGAGCTGCATGAACCCGCGCCGGCTGACCGCATCGGTCATCTCGGATGCACCGGCCGGAAACTCGCGCTTCGACGCCGCCGCCAGCTCGGGCGAGCCCTGCCGCTCCTCGATGCTGCGCCAGGAACGGGGCACGGCGGTCGCGCCCGCGTCTTGAACGATCGGAAGCGATCGCGAGCGCCGCTCGCTCTCGCTCGCCTGCTTCGCCGCCTCTTTACTGTCGTCACAACTCATCGGTGACACGTGGTGCAGCTGGTGCGGGTATGGACGTTGTTGCGCTCGGCCAGCATCCGTCCCTCGACCTCTGGATCACCTTCCGGTTTCCAGGTCATGTTCGTGATCTCCTCGATGGGCCGCAGGTTCTTCTCCGGATGTCGGTGACATTCGAGACACCAGGCCATCGTAAGCGGCGTTGCTTTCTCGACAGCCGCCATCTCATCGACACGGCCGTGGCAACTCACGCAACCAACTCCTTTGTTAACGTGGATTGCGTGATTGAAGTAGACGAAGTCCGGCACGCGATAGACGCGGCGCCATTCGAGCGGCTTGTTCTCGAAGAAGCTCTTTCGCACCGGCTCGAGCAGCGGGCTCTTGTTCCAGACCTGCGAGTGGCAGTTCAGGCAGAGCGACGTCGGCGGAATGCTGGCGTTCGGCGATCGGTCGACCGTGTTGTGGCAGTAGCGGCAGTCGATCCCCTCGTCGCGCGTGTGGTGGCGGTGATCGAACTGCAACGGCTGCTCGATCGGGTCCTCCATCATGCGGGCGTACGGCGTGCGAACGTAGATCATGAGCCCGCCGATCGTTCCCAGAGCACCCGCCGCCAGAACGAAAAGCGTGACGTGCGCGAGCGTGTTGTGTCTGGGTCTAAACAGTAGGCTCATGCCGTAGCTGGCGCAGCATATAGGCGCAGGTTCGCATTGTCGTCAAGTGGACTGTTTGCCATTCCAAGAATTCCCACTCGCCCGCACATCGTGGCTCGCGGTCGTTCGCGGACGCATGTTTCATGCGCCACCCCGCAACGGAAAATTTTCGTACGAACTGACGTTTCCATTCACCGAAGCAGCCCGTGCTTGAGGAGCCAGGTCACCAGCAGGCGCGCGCGCCAGGCCGGTGCCCAGGGAAAGCGCGGCTGCAGGCGCTCGGTCAGGTCGCCGATCGTGATGCGGTCCGCGCCCTGCCGATCGCCGACCACCCCGAGAGCGGCCATGACGTCGTCGTTGGAGAAGACGTTCTTGAGCTCGGGGTAGATCACGTAGCCGTTCTGGGTCGCGCACAAGGCGCGCGCGACGTCGGTGCGCGCGATCGGGCGCTCGGGAGCCATGGTCTCGGTCGGGTAGTGAGAGAAGATCTCTCCAAAGCTCATCGCCAGCGGCGGGCGGGCGCCGGGCGAGACGCGGGGAGCGGCGGCCGCCGCCCTCGGCATCGCCGTGAGCCGGCGCCAGACCGATTCGTACGCCGCGACCACCACGCGCCAGTCGAAACGCGCGCGCGCGTGGGCGATCGCCCGGCGTGACATGTCGGCACGGCGGCGATCGTCGGCCGCCAGCGCCACGATCGCTTCCTCGAGCTCGCCGAGATCGACCTCGACGCTCTGGCCGAGCAGCAGGTGCAACGGCCGTTCGTAGAGCAGCGATCCCAGCTCGGACAGGAACGACTGGTCGCCGTGCCAGCGCGTCGTCACGCGAATCCCGACGTCGGAGAGCACCGTATCCTTGTAGCCGTCGAAGTCCGAAACGATGGGCGGCAGGCCCGCCGCCATCGCCTCGACCACCGAGATGCCGAAGGTCTCCTGCAGGTTGTCGCAGGGCGAGACGAAGACATCGGCGGCCGCCAGCAGGTGGCGCTTGTCGGCCTCGGCGAAGTCGATACAAAGCGTGAGAGCATCGGCGACGCCGAACGCCTGCGCCCACAGCTGCAACATCTCGGGCGTCTTGGTTCCCTGGCGCGCGCCCGCGAGCAGGAGGTGCAGCGATCGCGCGCCGCCGGGCCGCCGCGCACGCGCGCGCGCAAAGACCTGCACCAGGGGGAACAGATCCATCTTGTCGTATTCGGTGAATCGCCCCAGCGCCAGCAGCACGATCGCGTCCTCGGGGATGCCCAGCCGCGCACGGGTCGCCGCGCGATCGCCGGTGCGCAGGAGATCCACGTCGACGCCGAGCGGGATCACCGGCAGCTCGCAAGCGAGCGGCCGCGCCGCTCCCCCCGCCCCCGCGACGGCGCGCGCGGCGGCGGCGAACGACTTCTCGACCACCAGCCGCCCGCCGGTGCTCGTGCAGAAGATCGCGTCGCCCGGCCCGGGCGGGTGCAGCACACCGCGCGCGTAGCTGGTCATCAGGCGCGGGTAGCTGAGGGAGTGGATCTGCCCGGTGACGGGCACGGCGGTGGACGCGTAGCGATCGCGCAGCCAGACCAGGTCGAACAGCTGGTCCACGTGCGCGGCGTGGTGCAGGACCGACAGCGCGCCCGCCTCCAGCGCCGCCGGCAGCTCGAGCAGGTTCGGTGTCACCATGCGTTCGGGCACGAGGTGCCCGGGCTCGACGAACAGCTGGTGCAGGGCCTCGCGGTCCGCGGCCTCACCGACGAAGAAACAGTAGCGCTCGAAGCTCGCGTGGCGAAAGAGCGCCTTCAGGAGCTCGGTGTTGGCGACGAGCCGCCCCACCAGCGGCTGTCCCGCAGGACCGATATACGTGCCGGGCAGAGCGAGGGTCGCGAAGGTCTCCATGGCTCCCGCGGCGACATTCTATGCCGGTTGCCGGGCGCGTGGCTCATTTCGCGCAACCGCGCCGGTGTGCGCCCGCGCTCCGTGACGGCGGCCCGATGCTCAGCGAGCGCGCGCGGTCGCGGCCCGGCCGGCGGCGCCCAGGTAGCGCGGCAGCCAGGGGAAGAACTCGGTCACCGCGGGCGCGGCCCGGCGAAAGCATTCGAGCAGCGCGGGCGGCGCGGCGCCGCGCAGGAGATCGACCCAGGAGCGCAGCTCGCGGTGCGCGGTCTCGTCGTCGATCTCCAGGGTCAGGTCGCTGTCGCGGCCCGAGAGCAGATCGCAGACCAGCACGCCCAGCGCCGCCTCGGGCAAGGTTGCGGCGAGATCGGCGGACAGACGACGTGCCACGTCGATCTCCCCCGCCGCCAGGTGCGCCTGCGCGAGGCGCAGCCCCGCGCGCCCCAGCGGCGGATCACCCGCGGCGCGCCGGAGCTCGTCGACGGCGACGCGCGCCCTGCCGCCGACGAGCGCCGCCTCGCCGAGCGCTTCATGTAGCTCGGCGCTGTCGCCGTGGGCGGCTGCGTGCGAGGTCACGAAATCCTGCACCGCCGCGTCGCCGCCGCGCGCGCGGCAGAGCAGCAGCGCCAGCAACAACGCCTCGGGATCGCGCGGGCCGCACGACAGCGCCTGGTCGACCCGGCGCCAAGCGCCGTTGTTGTCACCGGTGGCCAGCGCGAGACGCGCGAGACCCATGAGCGGCCGCACCGTCGCGAGTTGCAGATCCGACGTCACCTCCGCGAGCTCGCGGCAGCGCGCGAAATCGGCCGCGGCCGCCGCGATCTCGCCCGTGAGCTCGCGCAGCTCGCCTCTGCGCAGGAACAGCGCTGCCGACGGATCGACCAGTCCCGCCCAGCTGTCGACGAACCGCAAGGCGCCCGCGACGTCGTTCGCGGGGAAGAGACCGTCAGCGCACAGCGTGACCAGCTCGCCGCCGAACGGCTTGCCCACCAACGCCAGCGGACCGGCCGCTTCCAGCACGCCCGACACCGACGTGGCCGCCTCCGACCAGAGCGCGCGGTCACCCCAGAAGCGCGCCAGCTCGAGCAGCTTGAACCAGCTGTAGACGTCGCTGTGGTCATGTTCGAGGCAGCGCAGCAGGAGCGCGGTGTCGCGGGCCTTCTTGTTGCGCGAGGCCGCGTGCGCGCGCACGTAACCGAGGTGCTCGACCACGCCCGGCAGATGGCGCAGCCGCCTCCCATCGGCGGCCAGCCGCGCGCGCACTGACTCGCTCACGTCTTCGTGGACCGGAAACTGAAACCGCACCGAGGGATGATTGCGGAACAGGCGCAGCACCGATGCGTCGCGGCGGTGGCCGTGCGGCAGGTGGTTGCGCATGACCACCGTCGCGGCGCCAGCAGTGTGATCGCCGACCAGGGCGCGGATCTGCGCCGCCAGCCCCGCGCTCACGATCTCATCCGCGTCGAGATAAAGGATCCAGTCGCCGGTCGCGCCTTCGAGACCCGCGTTGCGCGCCGCCGAGAAATCGTCGTCCCACGCGCGATGAATCACCTGCGCGCCCTCGCCCTGCAGGATCGCCAGCGTGCCGTCGCGCGACCCGGTGTCGACCACGCGCAACTCGGTCCAGAGCCCGCGCACGGCGGCCAGGCAACGGGGCAGCATCTCCGCCTCGTCCCGCACGATCATGCACAGCGAGAGTGTGGCCGAGGTGGACATGGCGTGGCGCTATTCGGCGCTGCGGTACGCGCGGTTCGCGCGATTGCCGATGCCGAAGCGGGCCAGCGTCGCGGCCAGCTTGGCGTTGGAGGTGGTCGCGAGCAACGTGCAGCGCTCGAAGAGCGGTAGCAGGCGCGCGCGCGTCACCTCGTCGAGGCGCACCGACGATGCGGCGTCGATCGCGGCGCCCAATCGATCGGCCGCCGTGGCCGCTTCCAGAACCTCGTGCGCCTCCAGGCGCGCCGCGAGCTCGCGCAGCGCGGCTTCGATCGCCTCGCCGGGAGCGGGCGCGGTGGAACGAGCGGTCTTCTCGGCCACTACTTCGCCTGCGCCGGCTTCGGCTGGCCCTGTATCTGGGCCACGGCCTTCGAGAACGCGTCGGCGATCGGGGTGAAGACGCGCTCAGCCTCGCGCACGGCGACCGGGTTCCGGGTTCCGCCGGCGGCGATCAGACGATCGGCGACGAAGATGTAGATATCGGAGATCTGCCGGCAGAGCTCCGGCGCACGGGAGTGATCCAGCGTGCCCAGCAACTCGGCGACGATGTCGCCGGCGCGGTTCAGCGCCGGGCCCGCCTCCGCGGCGTGGCCGCCCTCGAGCGCCGCCGCCGCGCGCCGCATGTGGCGCAGCGCCGCCTCGAACA
Organism: uncultured Myxococcales bacterium; assembly: GCA_964571275.1. Classification (GTDB taxonomy): domain Bacteria; phylum Myxococcota_A; class Polyangia; order Fen-1088; family Fen-1088; genus DASRQZ01. The sequence continues at coordinate 2,924 of CAZNCQ010000244.1, read as the reverse complement.
GCAGCACCATCAACCGCTCCTTGGACGCTGTCTCGTTCTGGGTCTGCGCGTACTTGCGAATCGCGAGCATGGGGTCCTCTTAGTATCTGTTTGACTGTTTTCGGTTGGGTTAACCGCCCGACGCCGAACTTGCCGCCTGCTGGGTCAAGAAGTTGCCTGTGGTCTTGAGGCTGCTGACGATCTGCTCCATCGCCGTGAACTGCGCCGTCAGGTTGGCCTTGAACGAGTCGAGGCGCGTCTGCATCTGGTCGGCCTGCGAGTCCATCTGCGTGATGCGCGTGTTCAGCGTCTTGGTGCTGTTCGTGAGCAGACCATCGACGACGTTGGTGTACTGATCGGACAGGTTCTGCGCCGCCGCGCCGATGCCGTTGACCGGGTCGGCGAAGATCTGGTTGATCGCCTGCGGGTTCGACGCGAGGGCCGTGCCCAGGCGGCCGCTGTCGATGGTCAGCGTGCCGTCCTGAAAATTGGTCTTGAGCCCGATGTCCGCGAGCGTGCGCACCGTGCCGCTGCCCACGATATTCGTCATCATGCTTTGCAGGTCGCTCGTCAGGCTGCGCAGCGTAGAGTTGCCCGCGAGGGTCGCGTCGCGGTCGGTGCCGGTGGGTGGCGTCTGCTGTTGCGAGGCGAAGTTGACGATGTCGTTGTAGGCGTTGACGAAGTTCTGGAGATTCAGCGAGGTCTGCGCGCTGTCGTTGGCGACCCCGAGGGACTCCGTGGTGTTGGTCTGTCCCTTGAGGGTCAGCGTCGTGCCCGGGATCGCGTCGGTGACGGTGTTGCTCTGGCGCGTGAACTGCAGCCCGTCCACGGTGACGAGCGCGTTGTGCGCGCCCGTGCCCACCTGGGCGAAACCGAGCGACTGGCCCTGCGTGCCCGTCGAGTTCTCGGTGATCTGTAGCGCCGACGAGGCGTCGGTGCCGGTGAAGCCGGTATCGAGATCGGTCACCGATAGATACTGCTTGGTGCCGTCGTTGAGCACGACCGCGCTGACCGGCGCGCCCGTCGCGCGGATGGCGCCGGCGACGTCGCCCAAGCTCATGCCGTCGGTGATCGTGATCGGATCGTACGCCACGCCCTGGACGGTCAGGTTGAGCGTCCCGCCCTTGACGGTGGTGTTGCCGTTGACGTCGGGCACGAACCCGGCGGAGCGCTGTTGCGCCGACGTCGCCAGCGACTGGACCGAGACCTGATAGCTGCCCGCCTGTGTCTGCGACCCCGGCACCGCCGTGAAGTCGTTGTTCACGGTCGTGGCCTTGACGCCGACCGCGCCGTTCTGCGCCAGCGCCTGCGCGGCCTGCTGCAACGTCTGGATCTTGCCGGCCAGCTGGCCGATCACCGAGATTTGCGTCTTGAAGTCGGTCTGCTGCGTGCGGAGCGTATCTAGCGGCTGCTGCTCGATCTTGGTCAAACCATCGATGATCGACTGGGTGTCGAGCCCCGAAGCCAGACCACCAACCTGAAAGAGCGGAGTATCAGCCATGTGTTTTTTCCTGCTGCTGCCAGCTGTCGGAGGTCTGGAACCCTCTGAGGGTTCCAGCTTTGAAGAAAGACCGCCCCGCGACTTTTGAGGCCGCGGGGCGGTTCACCGGTAGTCTCTACATCGGCCGGCCCGGTCGGGGTCTTGAGCCCCACATCGGGCCGGCTACACCTACTTCAAGGGGGGGACTAGCTGAGGAGCTTGAGCGCGACCTGCGGCATCTGGTTGGCCTGCGCCAGGACCGACACACCCGCCTGCATGAGAATCTGTGTGCGGCTCATGTTCGAGGTCTCTGCGGCGACATCGACGTCCATGATGCGGCTCTTGGCGGACGACAGCGACACCGACGCCTCGGTGGCGACATTGATCACCGTCTCGAACCGGTTTTGCTGGGCGCCCAGGGTGGCGCGCGTCGACGACACGGATTGAAGGGCGTTGTCGATCTGGCCCAGGGCCTGCTCGGCGCCGGTCAGGGTCGAAAGCGACAGGCCGCTCACGCCCAGCGTGGTCGCGGTGGCGCTCTGGGTCGTGACGACGATCTGATCGTTCGCGGCGACGTTACGGATACCAACCTGGAAGGTCAGCGACGCGTTGGTGTTGAGCAGCGAGACGCCGTTGTACTCGGTCGCGTTGGCGATACGATCGACTTCGCTGACGAGACCGTCGACCTCGTTCTGGATGTAGCCGCGCTCGGTGTTGCTCACGCCCGAGGAGGCCGACTGCGAGGCGAGCTCGCGGAGACGGGTCAGGATGTTCTGCGTCTCGTTGAGCGAGCTGTCGGCGGTCTGCACGACGTTGATGGCGTCGTTCGCATTGCGCACCGATTGGTTGTAGCTGGCGATCTGCGCGCCGAGGTTGACGCTGATCGCGAGGCCGGCGGCGTCATCCGCGGCCTTCGTGATGCGAAACCCCGACGACAGCTTCGCGAGCGAGCTATTGAGGTCGTTCTCCGTGTTCATCAGGTTCTTCTGAGCGTCGAGAGCGCTGACGTTTGTGCGGATTGACATTCCCATGACAAGTTCTCCCTTACCTAGCGGCCCCGCAGGGCTATTTAAGTGATTGCCGGCTTCTTTTCTCTTCCGGCCCCGCGGACGCCGCGTCCACGTTCACAGAGTTTTTCGACACGCAACCTCCAACTGATAAGACCGGCCGCATACAGCGCCGCCAACGATCCGGCGAGCGAGCGCGTGTTCCTGTTCGTGTTCGGGTTCGACCAGCGACCAGCGGATCGCCTGGAGAGAACCGCGGGACGCGGCCGTTGTGCCTGCCACGACAGCCGCCACCGATGAGCGCGCCACGCGCGCGCCACCGATGAGCGCGCCACGCGCGCGCTACCGATGAGCGCGCCACGCGCGCGCTACCGACCACGAAACGCGAACGCGAACGCGATCACGATCACGATCACGAGCTCGGGCACGCGCGCCGCGAGGCTGCGTTCAGCCGCCGA
>CAZNCQ010000243.1:0-10968 GCA_964571275.1 uncultured Myxococcales bacterium | reverse complement strand
TCGAGGCGCTGCGCCTGGGCGTGCGCTACTGCGACACCGCGCCCGCCTACCAGCAGAGCCAGGACTACTACGGCGAGGCGTTCCGCGCCGCCGGCGCCGGCGCGCGCGACCAGGTGTTCCTGGCGTCGAAGACCCACGAGCGCTCGCGCGACCGCGCGCTGCGCCTGCTCGACGATTCGTTGCGCCGGCTGGGAACCGATCGCCTGGACCTGTGGCAGATGCACGATTTGCGCGAGCGCGATGAGGTCGACGCGCTCTGCCGCAAGGACGGCGCGCTGCAGGCCGCGATCGAGGCCAGGGCCGACGGCCGCGTGCGCTTCGTCGGCCTCACGGGCCACCACGATCCGCACATCCTGCTCGAGGCGATGCGCCGCTTCGCGTTCGACAGCGTTCTGGTGGCGATCAACCCGGCCGACGCGCGCTATCAGCCGTTCGTGCCGACGGTGGTCGCCGAGGCGCGGCGCCAGGGGATCGGCGTGGTCGGCATGAAGGCGCTGGCGGCCGGCCGGCTGCTGCGCGAAGCCGGCCCCGCCGAGCTGCTGCGCTACACGGCGTCGATCGCCGACACGGTGATCGTCGGTTGCTCGACGGTGGACGAGGTGCGCGCGAATCTGGCGGTCACGCGCGACTTCGCGCCCATGACCGACGACGAGCGCGCCGCCCTGGAGGCGCGCGTCGCGCACAACGCCGCCGACTACGACTCCTTCAAGGGCTGAGCGGGCCGGCGCGCCGGCGCCCGCGTCGCAGCAGCAGGGCGCCCATCAGCACCAGGCCCACCGCGCCCACGACTGCGTCACCAGTCCCGCCCCCGATCCGGCACCCGCACCCGCTCGAGCCGTCGCCGGTCTTGGGAGCGACGACCGTAACGTTGACCGGATCGCTGGTCGCCGCCGCGCCCGTGGTGTCGGTCGCCGTCGCGGTCAGCGCGTACACTCCGGCCTGGGCGCCCGACCAGTCGAGCGTGTAGGGCGCCTGCGTGACCTGCCCGGCCGACGTGGGCCCAACGAAGAACTCGACGGTGGTGATCGCCACCGTCGCGCCGCCCGACGCGTCGGCCGCGAGCGAGACGGTCCCCGGCGGCAGCATCGCGTCGGCGGCAGGGCTGGTGATCGACACCGTCGGCACGCGCAGCAGACCATCGCGCATCACGTCCGCCACGACGGTGTACCCGCCGTCGTTGGGGTGAACCCCGTCGGTGAAGTAGCCGGTCTGGCCCATCGTCGGCGTGTTGAGATCGATGGTCGGCAGGCCCTTGTCGGCGGCGACCTGGTTGATGACCGGGATGATCTGGTCGTGGATCACCGGACCGCTGATGGTGAACGTGTTGGCCATCGCGTCGAGCGGCAGCGCCAGATAGACCACCGGGTGCGTCGGCAGCGTCGCGAAGTGATCGACCAGCGCCGCGAGATCGATCGCGAACTGATCGGCGTGCGTGCCGCCATCGCCGCCGTTCCAGTTGCTCGGCTTCGAGTCGTTGGTGCCGAGCATGATGATCACGTCGACGACCGCCCCGTCGCCGGCGCCGGCGACGAAGGTGGTCGCGTTGGTGTACTCGAGCGTCTTCGGGTAGGGCGTGTCGCCCGTCGACAGCAGCGTCGCGCCCGAGTGGCCGAAGTTTTTGACCATGACGCTGCCGCCCAGCAGCCCCAGGAGCTGGGTCGGATAGTTGGTGTTCGGCGAGCTGGCCCCCGTGCCCTGGGTGATGCTGTCGCCCACGCAGGCGACGTGCGTCGGCATGCGCGGCTGCGCGCGCGCCGTCGCGGCGCTGGCGAGGAGCAGCGCGCCGGCCAGGAGGGCGACCCAGCTCGGGCCCTTGCGATGAAAGCGAGGCGATGTCATCGCGCGCAGCATAGATCGCGGCCGACCGCGGGGGCGAGCGCCAACGTTCGCGGCCGCCGATACAGCCGGAGATCCGAAATCGTGCCTAACCATTTCGAGCGCGCCGCCCACTGTGCGGGTGGAGGACGACGTGACTCGCACACCCGAGACCGCGCGAACGCTGCTGATCGCCATCACACTGTGGGCCGCGACGGGCGCGGCGGCCTGCACGTGGGACCCGCCGACGCGCACCGGAGTGACACCGGCGTCCGGCAGCGGTGGGCGCGGCGGCAGCGTGGGTGTGACCCCGGGCGGCGGTGGCACCGGCGCCACGCCGACCACCGGCGACCGCTGCGTCTGGAGCGATCCCGACCGCATCGACTGCGGTGGCCAGCTCTACAGCGGCCAGGGGATCACGCCCGATATCTACGTGGTCTTCGACGTGTCGGGCTCGATGGCGACCAAGGACGACGGAACGACCATGCGCATCGACGCCGTCCGCGGCGCGCTGCTGACGTTCCTGAACGATCCGGCCAGCAGCGGCATCGGCGTCGGCATCGGCTACTTCGGAACGCAGCCGCTCTCGTGCGCCTGCACGTCGTGCAATCCCGCCGACTACGCGACGCCGGCGCTCACCATCGCCCCGCTGCCCGGCCAGCTGTCGGCGATGTCGACGTCGCTCGCGGGCGCGACCCCCACCGGCGAGACACCCACCGGCGCCGCGCTGCGCGGTTCGTGCCAGTACGCGGCGGGGTACAAGCAGGCGCACCCCGGTCACGACGTCGTGCTGTTGCTGGTCACCGACGGTGAACCTCAAGCGCCGCTCACGTCGCGCAACGGCGGCTGCAACCCGACGCTGGCCGATGCGTCGGCGGCAGCGACGAGCTGCCTCACCGGAGCGGTCACGATTCGCACCTATGTGCTGGGCGTCGGGCCGTCGCTCCAGAACCTGAACCAGATCGCTGCCGCGGGTGGCACGACCCAGGCCTATCTCGTCGAGAACGGCGGCGGCACCGAGATCCTCGCGCAGCTCAACCAGATCCGAAAAGACGCCGCCATCCCCTGCTCGTTGCAGATCCCGCCCGCGACCGGCGCGATGCCGATCGATCTGCACACGGTCAACGTCGTCGCCGCCGACGCGAATTGCAACCTGACGACGATCGGCAACGTGTCCAGCGCGGCCGCGTGCGGGCAAGCGGGCGGTTGGTACTACGATCCGCCGACGCAGCCCACGAAGATCCAGCTCTGCGACGCCAGCTGCGCGCAGGTCTCGGCCCCCGGCACGGAGCTGCGGGTCTCCGTCGGATGCGCCACCGAGATCATTCCCTAGACGGCGAGCGCGCGCGCCGCGCACGCCTTCGTCTTCGCCACTGCAAACGCCGCCGGGGCGAGCCCGACGGCACTCCACGCGACTGACCCACAAATGAGGTGTCCCATGCTTCGAACGGTTCGGCTCTCGCATGCGTCGGCGATCTCGCTGGCGCCGGCTTTGACGATGTCGCTCTGCGTTTCGCTCTCGGTCTCGCTCGGAGGCTGTGGAGGTCAGACGCTGCCCGCCGGAGCGCAACCTCCGACGCCGACGACCGACGCAGGCGCGGGCGCGGGGCCCGGGAACGGACCGGGCGGGATGAAGCCACCGCCGCCAGGAATGGGGATGGACGGCGGCCCGGGAATGGGCCCTGGAGCGGGGCCGGGAATGGGCATGAACATGGGAACCACCACCGTCGGTGTACCGACGTCCGGGCCGCCGCGCGTGATCTGGACCGGTGGCGGTCCGTCGGGGCTCACGCCGCTGGCGCCGGGCTGCACGCCCGCGAGCGCGCTCGAGTGCCCGACGGTCTCGGGCACCTGCGCGACCAGCGCGACGTCGCATCCGACCGGCACGCAGATCGGATCGATCTGCTTCTATGGATCCTCGGGCACGACGACGACCACCACCACGAGCTCGTCTCCTGAGGCGACGCTCGAGTACCTGCACGAGACCGCGGGCGGCCAGGAGTATTACCGCTACCGCATCACGTTCGATCCCACCTTCGCCGACAACACCTACGGCGCCAACGCCGTCGGCTGGGGCCAGCGCGGACACACGTTCAGTGATCTCGTCGGAAGCGATCACCTCGAGCTGCAGCTCTTCGACGGCAGCAGCGCGAACACCCTGGTGCTGGAGATCAAGCTCGACTACGTCAGCGTCGACACGGCGGCGACGTGCGGCTACGCGTCGCTGGGCGTCTCGGGCGCCGAGGGCATGGTGCTGATCGGCGACGCCAAGTACATCCTGGGCGCGACCACGTCGATTGCGCGCGATCTGAATGGCTGCGGCTACTGCAGCAACGCCGCGTGCGGGGGCAGCTGCACGGTGAATTCGCCGAGCACCGACTCCACGTTCAGCGCGAACGCGTCGGCGCCGAACTGGGACTACCGCGTGCAGTACGAGGTCTGGGTGGATGCCGCGGTCTTTGCCGGCAAGGGATTCGGCGGCGCCAACGTCCCCTACGTCCACGCGTCGCCGTCGAAGGCGAGCTCGGATACCATCGTCGTCACCCCCAAGCCGTGCCCGACCGGCGGGGGCGGAGGCGGCGGTTGCCCCACGGGCACCACAGCGTACCTCACCAGCGAGGGCGCGCAGACCTGCGTGCCGACGCCCAGCGGCGGCGGTTGCCCCGGCGGCTACACCAACTACCTGGTCAGCGAAGGCGCGGTCTGTGTCCCCACGCCGAACGGGGGCGCCTGCCCGACCGGATACCAGGTCGACCCCACCAGCGAGGGCGCGCGATGCATCTGAGCGGCGCACACCCCGAGCCTGGAGCGCCGCCGCGGGCCGACGGCGAGATCGGCGGCGATGACGATCTCCGCGACCGCGGCCTGATACCGTTCGCGATGTGGCTCTTCGCGCGGCGCCATCCGTGGCGGTTCGACACGAGCTCGAATGCCTCGCAGGCTGGCGCACCGGGCGCGGGCGCCGCCACAAGCGCGCCGGGCTCCGCTCATCTGCCGCGCTACGGGCTCGCAGATGCGCAGGCGAAGCCACCCGTGGACAGGCTGGCGCAGCTGGTCGCGGCGCAGCAGTCGGTCGCGATCCGATCGCACGGCTCACCGGCGGCCGCGCAGCGCACGCTGCCGGGCGGCGGCATCGTCGCGTCGAGCGCGACGCACGCGGTGGCGCCCGAAGGACCGCCGCAGGCGCCGCTGCAGCAGTCGTCGCCGGCGCTGCACGCGGCGCCGAGCGGCGCGCAGCTGCCGTGACACGACGGCACGCCGGTGCTGTCGACGCGACAGAATCGGCCGCAGCACTGCTCGGAGACCGCGCAGGCCACGCCGGCCGCCGCGCAGGTCGCCGGCACGGCGCCCAGGCAGCGCATCGTGCCGGTCAGATCGGCGCGGCACCCGTTCGGACCGCCGTCGCAACAGTCCATCCCCATCATGCAATGCTCGCCGAGCTCGCCGCAGTGGCGCGCGCTCGGCGCGCAGCGCCCGTCGCCCGCAGGACCGGTCATGCAGTTGCCCGAGCAACAGCTGGTGTCGTCGGCGCAGCGCTCGCTGACGGGAGCGCATCCGACGAGCGCGGCGCAGCGCGAGACGCCGTCGGCGCCGGCGACGCAACGGCCCCCGCAGCAGTCCTTGGCGTCCATGCAGATCTCCGCCGCGACCTTGCAGCCCGGGAGCGCGCGGCAGATCCCGGCGCCGCCCGGCATGGCGGCGCACTGGCCGCCGCAGCAATCGGCGTTGGTGCCGCAGCTCTCGCCGGCGACCCGGCAGAACGGTAGCAGCTGGCAGTGCGTGGCGCCGATCTCCTGCGCGTCGCTGCACAGGTGGCCGCAGCAGTCGGCCGCGGCCGCGCACGCTTCACCGGCGGCGCGGCAGGCGGGCGCCATCATCGCCATCATCATCGCGCAGTGCCCGCCCATGCAGGTGCCGTCGCAGCAATCGTTGGCGACCTGACAGGCGCCGCCCGCGGGGACGCAGATCGGTGTGCCGCACACGTTGTCCGTTCCGCAACCGAGCGCGCAGCAGGCGCCCGCGCGCGAACACGACTGCCCGTCGGAGGAGCACCCGACCGCGTTGAGGCAGGTGCGCGCGCCGCTGCCCGCGGGATCGTCGCCGCACAGGACCGAGCAGCAGTCGGCCGCCGAGCGACAAACCGCCCCCTCCGGGAGGCACACGTCGAGCGTCGCGCACTGGCCCGCGGGGCAGTGCCCGGAGCAGCAATCGCCGTCGGCGCCGCACGCGGTGCCGTTGGCGCTGCAGCGCGCGCTCGGCAAGCGGCGCACGGTCAGCTCGACATCGCGACGGCACGCGGCCGGACAGACGATCGCCGCCAGGATCGCCGCGCGAGCCAACATCGCCGTCGCGCGCTGGCTGGCTGCATGCACGCGCGGCACCGCGAACCTGCCGGTCGCGATCAAGGGTGCGGGCCGTCGGCGATCCGCCGCGCGCGCGCAGCGCCCAGCCCGGCGGGGAAGGACGCGAGATAGCGCCGCGCCAACGACGCCGCGCCAGCGTGGTCGCCGAGCGCTGCGGCGCTGTTCATCGCGCCCAGCATGGCTTCACCCGCGAGCGCGCCGCGCGGCGCGACGGCCAGCGCATGCTCGTAGTCGGCGCGCGCCCGCGCGGTCCGCCCGCGCCGCACCTCGAGCTCGGCCGCCGCATAGAGCGCGTTCTGCCGCATCGCCGGCGGTTGCGCGCGGCCGCCGAGCCGGCGATAGGCGGCGATCGCCTGGTCGATCCGGCCCTCGCCGCGGAGCGCCTCGGCGCGCAGGTAACCGAGCTCGTCCTCGCACGCGGCGACGGCGGCGCGGCCGCAGGCGTTGCCCGCGCGAGCGGCGCGCAGGTCGCTGGCCGCCGCCCCCAGCTGCCGCAGCGCCCGCTCGCGATCGCCGGCCCGCATGCTGTCCCGCGCCGCGAGCGCCGTCGATTCACAGAGGCGGCGCGCGTCGGAGCACGCCGACGAAGCGCCGCGCCGGCTCGGCTCACCGGCGGGCGCCGGGCTGTCTTCGGGCGCCGGGCTGTCTTCGGGCGCCGGCGCGGCGTTGGATGCGCCGGTGCTCTCCGCGGGCGGCGCGACCGGCGGCGGCCACGCGAGCGTCTCGCCGGTCGATACCAGGCGCCGCTCACCGCCGGCGAGCGCGACCTCGACGCGTCCTTCGTCGACACGCACCCACGACTTGCCCGACCCTGCGCCGACCGAGAACCGTGTCCCGCGCACCTCGACGCGCAGATCGGGCGTGATCACCGCGAACGTCTCGTCGGGCGCGCGGTGCGCGACCTCGGCGTCGACCTGGCCGGACTCCAGGCGCAGCGCGATCGCGCGCGCCGTTCCGCCCAGGCCGACGCGCGCGGGCCCGACCAGCCGGACCTGCGCGCTGCGGCCCAGGCTCAGGTCGGCGCGCCCCGAGGCGGCCAGCACCAGCCGGCCATCACCGGTGAGCGGGCTCGCGGCGCCGAGGCGCCGGCCGTCGAGACTCAGGTCACCGTCGACGCGCGCGACGACGCCGTACGGGGCGGGCGCGCCCGGCGCCTGGGGGCGGCGGATCCAGAGCAGCGCCAGCGCCGCCGCGCTCGCGACCACCAGCGCCGCCGACCAGCGCACCCACCGCTCGCGCGTCGTGTGCGCGCCGCGGACGGCCGGCGCGAGCCGCCGCTCGATCTCGATCTGCATGCGGCGAATCCGCATCGCGTCGGGCCCCTCGGGCGCGAAGGCGCGCATCCCCGGGACCAGCCGCCGCCACGACACCGCGCGCTCGCGGCAGCCCGCGCAGCCGTCGAGGTGCCCGGCCAGGAGCATCTGTTGCGTCAGGTCCAGGCGACCGTCGCCCGCGTCGACGAAGAGCGCCTCCGCCTCGGCGCACTTCACGGCACACCCCCCGCGGTCAGGACTTCGTAGAGGTGCGGATCGCGGCGGCAGCGTTTCTCGATGAAGCGGCGCGCGTCGTGCACGCGCACTTTGATCGCCGCAGGCGTGGCGTTCAGGATCGCGCCGACCTCTTCCATCGAGTAGCCCTCGAGCACGTGCAGCACGAACGCGGCGCGACGCTTCGGGCGCAGCTCGGCGAGCAAGCGATCGAGGATCGCGAGCCCCTCGCGCGCGGCCACGGTGCGCTCCGGACCGGCGTGATCGTGGTAAGGCGCGCTGTCCTCGTCGAGGACGACGGCTCGGGGCGCGCGGCGCCGCACGGCGTGCATGGTGACCCGCACCGCGATGCGTGCGAGCCAGGTCGAGAACAGCGCCTCCCCCCGGAACGCGGGCAACGATCGGAACGCCTCGACGAAGACCGTCTGCACCAGATCGTCGAGATCCGGCACCGGCCCGACCAGCCGGTAGACGATGCGGTGCACGCCGGTCACGTGGGCTTGAAAGAGCTCGCGAAACGCCGCGTCGTCGTTGTGGCGCGCCCGATCGACCAGCGCGGCGACCGCGCCGCGGGTGGTGGCGCTCGACGGTGAGCCTGAGATCACGCGCACGTTTCCATGGTGGACCAGCAGCGGAAAAAGGTTAGGTAAAAAGTTCGCGCGGACGGAGCCCGGCTCGGTTCTCACCAGACCGCCAGCCCGAGGCCCAGCGACGCTGACGCCTGCAGCCGCGAGGTATCGAGCACCATTTGCCCGTCGACGAGGTAGCGTTCGCCCAGCAACACGCCGAGCGCGGTGACGCGACCGTAGACCCAGGCCACCTCGCCGACGCGCAGGCGTGCTTCGGCGTCGGCGCCCAGCCCCGGCATGACGTAGCGGGTCGTGCGCACCGCGGCGGTCGCGCTGGAGGGCGTCACGCCGACGTACGTCAGCTGGACCGCCGGCCCCAGCATCGCCTGAACGCGGTCGCCGCCGAAGCGCACACGCGCCGACGCCAGCAGCGGCACGACGGTCCCCGCGGCGGTGACACCCCCGCTCTCGCCGCGCGCCGCGCCGAGCAGACCCGTGCCGGCCGTCAGGTCGAGCCAGCGCCAGGGCGCGAACGCGCCCGACAGCGACAACCCCTGCAACGCCACGCCGGACAGTGGAAAGACGAACAACAAATACCCGGTCTCGAGCGCGAAGCGGCCCGCGGCGGACGCGCGCGGCGGCGGCGCGGCCGTCTGGCTGGCCACCAGCCGCGCCAGGCCGCTGCCGGGCCCGATCCGCTCGGGCGCCTCGGACAGCGTCGCGCGCAGGCTGGCCTGGATCTTCAGCGCGAGCGCCCGGTAGAGATCCTCGTCCCGGGGCGGGCGCACAACCTCGGCGATCAACACCTTCTCCGTGGCCAGATCCACGATGTCGATCTCGACCGTGCCGCGCGTGCCCTCGCCGCCCTGCACGCGCACGACCGCCATCGCGCGCACCCGCTGGCCCAGCTGGCGCGCGTCCGCCAGTTGCCGGCGCAGGTCCCCGGGCTCGGTCGCCACCGCGCTCTCGACGCGCACGCCGTATTCGTCCAGGTAGGCGCGCAAGACGTCGGCGAGGTGCTGGGCGTCGATGGGCGCCATCGCCGTGACCTCCACGTCGATCCCCGGTGGCGGAGACGGCGCGCCCGCGCCCTGCGCCGCCAGGGCCGCGAGCAGCAGCCAGGCCGAGAGTGCGGGGGCCATCACGCCCATTCTAGATCCACCCGGGATCGAAGCGCGCGCCAATCCAGGGCCGAGCAGGCCGACTCTCAAGCCCGGCGCGGACTTGTCGACCTATGGGGTCCGAGCCCCTTTGCGCCGCCTTCACCTCCACCGACACCAGGAGCAGCGTCCTTGAGAAACCTCAGCTTGAATCAGCGTCTCCTCGGCAGCTCGGCCGCCGTCATCGCCATCTTTCTCATCAGCGCGGTTCTGGTCGGCGTGAGCCTGGGCGCCGTGCGGCGCGACGCCGAGTTTCTGCGCACGGACGCGGTCCCTGGGATGGCGACGATGGCAAGCGTGCGGCTGCTGGTCGGCGAAAACGTCGCGCGACTGCACGGGCTGGTGCTGATCGACAACAGCGACGAGCGCAAAGCGCTGGCCAATGAGATCCGCGAGGCGGGGCAGGCGCAGGCGAAGTTGCTGGAGGGGTACACCGACATCACGACCGACGAAGAACGGCGCCTCAACACGCGCGTCAAGGCGGCGGGCGGCGAGTGGGCGCAGGTGCGCGTCAAGATCCTCGAGCTGGCCGAAGGCGGCGACATCAAGGGCGCGCAGAAGGTGTTCGTCGACAATGGAAAGATGTGCGACGCGTACGTCAGCGCCGTCAACGAGGAGTTCGAGCTGAACGTGCGAAACGGCAGGGGCTACGGTGACCACATCAACGACACCGTCAGCACGATGAGCCGCGTGCTGTGGATCGGCAGTCTTCTGGCCACGGTGATCGCGCTCGGGCTCGCGCTCATCACCGCGCGGTCGGTCACGGGCCCGGTCTCCCGGCTGGTCGAGCACGTCGAACGCGTCGGCCACGGCGATCTCGAGGGGCGCTGCGCGGTCTCGTCGAGCGACGAGGTCGGCCAGCTCGGCGAGGCGCTGAACCGCATGACCGGCGACCTGCACACGCTCAAGAGCGCGACCGAACAGCAGGCCGAACAGGCGCGTCAGGACAAGCAGAGCTTGCAGGAAAAGGTCGACCAGCTGCTCGAGTCGGTGCGGCGCATCGCCGAGGGCGACCTGTCGCAAACCATCACCGTCCACGGCGCCGACGCCATCGGCCAGCTCGGCGAAGGGGTCGCGCGGCTCGCGCAGGAGCTGTCGCGCAACATGGCGGCCATCGCCGAGAACGCCCACACGCTGGCGGCGGCGGCCGAGGAGCTGTCGGCGACGGCGCAGGAGATGGCCTCGACGTCGGAGGAGACCTCGCGACAAGCCGCCTCGGCGGCGGCCGCGGCGGAGCAGGTGGGCCAGAACGTTCGCACCGTCGCCAACAGCGGCGGCGACATGACCGCGTCGATCAAGGAGATCGCGAAGAACGCACACGAAGCGACCAAGGTCACCACGGCGGCGGTGCAGGTCTCGACCACCGCCGGCGAGACCATCGCCAAGCTCGGCGACAGCTCGATGGAGATCGGGAAGGTGATCAAGGTGATCACGTCGATCGCCGAGCAGACCAACCTGCTGGCGCTGAACGCGACCATCGAGGCGGCGCGAGCGGGCGAGGCCGGCAAGGGCTTTGCCGTCGTCGCCAACGAGGTCAAGGAGCTGGCCAAGGAGACCAGCAAGGCGACCGAGG
>CAZNCQ010000242.1:0-10971 GCA_964571275.1 uncultured Myxococcales bacterium | reverse complement strand
AGAACGGCAAGCAGGTCACGGTGCTGGTCGAGATCAAGGCGCGCTTCGACGAGGCCAACAACATCAACTGGGCGCGGCGGCTGGAGGAGAACGGCGTCCACGTGGTGTTCGGCCTCATCGGCCTCAAGACCCACTGCAAGGCGGCGCTGGTCGTGCGGCGCGAGGGGGCCGGGATTCGCCGCTACGTGCAGCTCGGCACCGGGAACTACAATCCGACCACCGCGCGCCAGTACACCGATCTGTCGCTGTTCACGGCTCGGCCCGAGGTCGCCGACGACGTCACCGCGCTCTTCAATCTGCTGACCGGCTACGCCGAGGCGCCGGCCTGGAAGAAGCTGGCGGTCGCGCCCTTCACCTTGCAGGACCGCATCGTCGAGCTCATCGATCGCGAGGCCGCGCGTGCGCGCGCGGGCGAGCCGGCGCGCATCGTCGCCAAGATGAACGCTCTCGTCGACCCGGTGGTGATCCGCCGCCTCTACGCCGCCAGCCAGGCCGGCGTCGAGATCGATCTGCTCGTGCGCGGGATCTGCTGCCTGCGCCCCGGCGTGCCCGGCGTCTCCGAGCGGATCCGCGTCACCAGCGTCGTCGGGCGATTCCTGGAGCACAGCCGCGTCTTCGCGTTCGGCGCCGGCGATCGCGCCGAGGTCTACCTCTCATCGGCCGACTGGATGCCGCGCAACTTCATCCGCCGCATCGAGGCGATGTTCCCCGTGGAGTCGTCCGAGCTGCGTGCCCGCCTGCTGAACGAGATACTGGGCACGGCGCTGCAGGACAACGTCAAGGCGCACCGGCTGAATTCCGACGGCAGCTACGTTCGCGTGCCGACCACCGATCCGCCGGTGCGCAGCCAGGGGGTGCTGCTCGAGGCGGCTCGACGCGCTCAGATCCGTGTCATCGAACCGGTGATCCGGCACGCCGCAGCGCCCGACGTCGGCGGCGAGCCGATCCGGGTGGCGACGGTCTGAAGCGGTTCAAACGACTCGACCTCCCGCGGCGCAAACTTGCCTCGGGCGTGACCGCCCGCTATTCGATAAGCATGGGGCGCCCTCGCAGCGGCCGCCGGCATGACTACCGGCGTCTGCGTCTCATCGGGCTCGCCGCCGTGCTGGCGATCATCGCGACGCTCGTCGTGCGCGATGCGTTGCGCCCCGGTCCCTGGCAGCGCGTCTTCGCGACGCGCGAGGGGTTGACGGGACACAAGCTCGCGTGCGGCGACGTGATCCGCGATGGCGCGATGTTCGTGGCGCTGCCGCACCGATCGGCGTTGCACCGCGACGTCGAGCTCCGCTACCGCGATCGTGTGACGGTGGTGCCGGTGCTGGACGTCGGACCGTGGAACATCGACGACGCCTACTGGGAGACGGGCGCGCGGCCGGCCGCGGAGCGCGGGCGCGGCGCCTACCGCACGCCGGCGAATCACGCGGGGATCGATCTCTCCGACGGCGTCTTCTTTGCGCTCGGTTTGCGTGACAACGACTACCTGGAGTGGCGCTTCGTTCACCGCGGATATATTCCGTTGCCGCGGATGTGAGGCCCGTCGTATGGGTTCGATCATGAGCTTGGTTGCATCGTCGTCGCCGCGCCGCGCGTCGGGCGCGCTCGTCGCCCTCTCCCTGGTGGTGGTCGCCGGCGGGTGCGTATCGGCTGGATCACACGGCGGTTCAGGCGGCGTCGCGGGGGGTGGAAGCGGGCAGGCGGGCCAAGGCGGCGCCGCGCCGGGCGGACACGGCGCGGGCGGACTGACTGGCGGCGGCGGCGTGATCGCCGACGCGGGCTCGTCGGGCGGCGCGCCCGGCGACGGGAGCAGCGGCACGGGAGGCGCGGTCGGCAACCCGTGCTCGTCGCGCGCCGGGCTCTTGTTCTGTGACGACTTCGAGGCGTGGCCGACGGGCAGCCCACCCGGCGGGACGCGCTGGACGACGCAGTCGGCGACTGGAGCGGTGACCGTCGACAGCTCGTCGGCGTCGGCGCCCGCGCACAGCGGATCGCGGTCGGTGCACTTCGTGCCGACCAGCGACTCGTTCCAGACGTTCCTCGTGTTTCACGATCCGGGGACGCTGCCGGTGTCCGGCGGCAAGTTCTTCCTGCGCTTCTTCGTTCGCCTCGCGGCGGGCATGACCGGCGGGCACAACACGTTCATGACCGC
Organism: uncultured Myxococcales bacterium; assembly: GCA_964571275.1. GTDB lineage: Bacteria > Myxococcota_A > Polyangia > Fen-1088 > Fen-1088 > DASRQZ01. Next base: position 8,825 of record CAZNCQ010000242.1, on the reverse strand, counting down.
CGATCTGTTCGCGAACGCCGGCGCCGGCAACGCCGTGCGCGTCGGCGAGCAGAACCACATGCTGATGATGACCGTGGCGGGCGACGCGCACGCTTACCTCTCGAATCAAAGCTTCTACAACGACGGCAAGCCGGGCGTGGTGTTCGCCGCCGGCGCGTGGACGTGCTTCGAGATGTCGTTCGATCCGGCGTCGACGACGCTCGACGTCTGGGTCAACGGCGCCGAGGTGCCCGACATGCACCCGACCAACATCCCGCTCGACACCTACGACGCCCTGCGCTTCGGCTTCGAGAAGTACGCGGGGCTCGACGCCGACGCCGGCGCCGCGACCCTGGACCTCTGGTACGACGACGTCGCGATCGGCACGCAGCGCATCGGGTGTCAGTGAGGCGCTCCACGGCCGTCAACCGAGCCACGCCGGCAGCGTCTCGCCGCCGTAGAACGCGCGCAGTCGCTGCTGGTTTCGGTTTGACAGCGCCAGACGATCGTCCTCGTCGAGGAAGCCCAGGAAGCGCAGAGCGTTGCGGCCCATGATCGCGTCGCGCGCCTCCGGTCCGAGCCAGGTGGTGAGAAAGCGCTGGAAGGTGCCCACGGCCGACTCGCCGTGCGGATCGAAGCGATTGAGCCACCAGTCGCTGCCGTACATCAGGCGCGCGGGCAGCCGCTGGAAGCGCGCAGACAACGCTTGCAGATGCGCGCCGAAGCGCGCGGCGTAGCCTGCGTCGTAGACCAGCGGCGAGCTCGAGAGATCGGCGTAGACGTGCGCGTGCGTCTCGATGAGCTCGGCCGCCTGGCGCATCCAGGCGTCGCGCGCGTCGATCCCCCCGGCGCCGTCGGTGCCAGTCTCGTGGCCGAAGTGCCCGAAGTTGAGGCGCAGGTTCGGGAACTCGCGCAGCGCCGGCGCCCAGCGCGCGGGCGCCGCCATCTCGCCGTAGCCGAGCGCGAACTCGTTGCCGGGGCTCGCGTGCGCGGTGATGGGAACCTCCTCGCGCTCGCACAGGGCGTAGAGCGCGCGCAGCGCCGCATCGAGCGCCTCGCCGCGCGCGCGATCGGGACCGACCTCCGCGTTCCCGAGCGGCAGGAAGCCGACCGGTGGATAGAGCTTCACGCCGATGAAACCGGAGCGCAGCACCGCCTGTTGCACGATCGCCAGCGCCCCGTCGCGCAGCGGATCGAACGCGATGAAGGGGTGCAGGCGCGCGTCGCGGCGTCCGATGCAGCCTCGGATCGACAGCCTGGCGCACAGTTCGTTGGCTGGAACCTGCGACGCGAGCGAGCTTTCCGCGTGGTCGTCGGACCAGGCGTCGTAGTCGACCAGCAACGGCGTGAACAACGACACCGTCGGGTAGATCGTCGCCAGGCTCGCGGCGATGCGCGCGCGCGCGTGACTCACGAGGTGCAGCGTCTCGGCGAGCTGGAAGAAGCCATCGCTCAACCTCGCCGCGTCGAGGCCGAGCAAGCTCGCCAGCGGTCCGGCCAACCGATCGAAGAGCGCGCGCGGCAACGCGAGCGGCGGCACGGGCCCGATCAGGCCGCCGCTCGCGAACGCCGCGCGCAGCAGCGGCACCTCGGCGTCGGCGCTGGGCGCCTCGGCGTTGAGCCAGCCGTGAATCGTGCCGACCACGCCCCGCAGGATCTGCTCGGGGATCGGCGTCACGCCGCGGGTGATCTCGGTCAGGCCCGGCGTGGTCCGTGCGATGAAGCCGGTGATCGGCAGGTCAGACGCGTTGAAGTGGTGGCAATGCACGTCGACGACGATCGGCTGCTCGAAGCGCCGCGCCGGCGCGCGCAGCGGGCGCGCGCACGCCGCCAGCACCAGCGCGCCCCCGAGAAGCTCGCGGCGGCTCGGACCAGGCCGTCTTCCGAGAGTCATCGTCGCGCAGGCAGCGTACCCGATTCGCGCGGCGTCGGTTAGAGTCCCGTCGGACTAGGAGGCTTGCGATGCGAATCGGATTCATCGGACTTGGAATCATGGGTGGCCGCATGGCCGCGAACTTTCGCGCCAAGGGTCACGAGCTGTGGGTTCACAATCGGACGCGCGATCGCGCGCAGGCGCTGCTCGACGCCGGCGCGAGCTGGTCGGCCTCGCCGCGCGCGATGGCCGAGGTGCCGGGCATCGAGCTCATCTGCACCTGCGTCGCCGATCCGCCGGCGATGGAGGAGACCGCGTTCGGCGCGCAGGGCTTCGTCCCGGCGCTGGCCAAGGGCACGCGCGTGGTCGACTTCTCCACGATGTTCCCGGCGTTGATACGCCGCCTGGGCGCCGCGATCGCCGAGCGCGGCGGCGCGCTGCTCGAGTCGCCGATGACCGGCTCGAAGAACGCGGCGCAAGCCGGGACGTTGTTGTTGATGTGCGGCGGCGACCGCGCGCTCTTCGACGAGCTGCAGCCGGTGTTGAAGGCGGTGGCCGCGAAGACGATCCTCGTCGGCTCGCTGGGCCAGGCGACGCAGGTCAAGTTGATCGGCAACGTGATCATCGCTCACATGGTCGAGGCGCTGTCGGAGGGCGCGGCGCTCCTGGCGAAGTCCGACATTCCGCTGACGAAGCTGCTCGAGGTGATCCAGGCGTCGGGCTACGCGTCGCCGTTCTGGGATTTCAAGGGCAAGGCGCTGGTCGAGCGCGACTTCACCACGCATTTCAGCGTCGATCTCATGCACAAGGACCTGACGCTGGCCCTGGCGACTGCGCACGAGAAGCAGGTGCCGATGCCGGGCACGGCGGCGATTCGCGAGGTCTATCAGATCGCACGCGCGCAGGGCCGTGGCGGCGACGACATCGCGTCGACGGCGATCGTGCTGGATCCGTCGCTGGCTGGACCTTCCGACTGAGCCGCGTTCAGTCGGCCGGCCGGCCGAGCTCCTCGAGCGCTGGAAACGACGTGACCGGCAGGACGACCTGGGTCGGCGGCTGCTCCTCCCCGGTGCGCGCGCGGTGCAGCCAGTCGAGCGCCGGCCCCGACGACGACGACACCGCGACCGTGCAGGCCAGCCTCCGCTCGCGCACCAGGCGCTGGCCGAAGCGCGGCGAGCCGTCGCAGCCGATGATCGGCACCGCGGCCAGCGGCAGCGACCAGCGCGCGATCGCGTCGCGCACTGCCTGGCGCGCGCCGAGCGCCATGTCGTCGTTCTGGGCGACGAAGGCGCCGATGGGGTCCTTGCGCCCCTCCATCTCGAGCCAGTCGTCGACGGCGCGGCGCGCGCCTTCGCTGGTCCAGCCACCGTCGACGTCGGCGATCGGGTTGATGCCGGCGGCGATCTCCTTGAGGCCCGCGAGGCGCAGCCCCGCCGACCAGGTGTCGGCGCGCCCAGTGATGCAGAGGACGCGATCGCCCGGCGCGACGAGCACGCGCACCTGGTGGCCCTGGATGCGCCCGATCTCCGTCTGGTCGGGGAGCACGGTGAAGATCACTTGTCGCGGAAACTCCTGCCGCAGCGGCTCCAGGTAATCGGCCGAGCGATTCAGCAGCACCCAGTCGAGCCCGGCGACCACCGCACTACGTCCCGCGGCGCCGAGCGCATTCTCGCTCACCGGGCAGACCATGATCGCGGTGGTCCGCGTGGCGGCGCGCCGCTCGATCGCGGTCTTGATCTGATTCAGCTGGCGCTGGGCGTCGTTATCGGCGAGGTGGATGTCCAGCTCGAAGCCGAGGTGCTTCGCGCGCTTGATGGCATCCTCCTTCAACCGCTCCTGATAGTCGTTGAGCCCTGTCAGAAATAATCCGACGGTCTCCGCCATGCGAAAATTGTCGCATGATTCACTCCAAACCCTCAAAGGGTTCCGCAGTGGCGGGGTGGCCGATGTGGGGTAAGCTGCTCCGCCATGCGGAATGGCGTGCTATTTCCGGTGTCGCTGGCGCTGACCCTGGGCGTGGCAGGCTTCTTCGGCGCCTGCGCACGGGTGCTGGCGCGGCGGCAGCACCTGTCTCCCGGCGATCGCGTTCCGGACGTCGAGGCACGAAATCAGGACGGCGCTCCGGTGTCGCTGTCACACTTCCGCGGCCACCCGCTCGTGGTCTACTTCTATCCCAAGGATCGCACCTCCGGCTGCACCATCGAGGCGCATGACTTCCGCGTGGGCTACCCCAAGTTCAAAGAGCTGGGCGTCGAGGTCCTGGGCGTGTCCAACGACGACGTGGCGTCGCACCAGGACTTCTGCACGAAAGAGGGGCTGCCGTTCCCGCTGCTCGCCGACCCGGATCAGGCGATGGCGCGCGCGTTCGGCGTGAAAGCGACGCTGGGTTTTTACCAGCGCATCACGTTCGTTCTCGATGGAGACGGGGTCGTGCGCCAGGTGTTCGATCCGGTGCGCCCGGCCGGGCACGCGCAAGAGGTGCTGGTCGCCGTGAAGGGCCTGGCCGGCGGCCCGCCGGCGCGCGATCAGATCCGCCCATAGAGCTCACGCTCGTGTCGGAGGTCGCCCGAGCTGCGCGCCACCAGGCTCGCGATGAAGATCGACGCGCCCATGATCAAGTTGTGGACGATCGTGACGTGGCTAGCGGTGCCGAACCGCAACGTCGTCAGGATCAGCCATACCCCGGCCGCTGCGCTGGCATAGCGCGCCCAGTCGCGCACGCTGGAAAACCAGGCAAATATCGGTGCGAGCACGCCGACGGCAATCAGGTTCAGAAGCTCGACGCGCGAATGCGGCCAGGCGAAGCCCGACACCAGCAGCCAGGCGCTGATCATGGTGATGAAAATACGCGGGGTCATGGCGGCCCTCCTTTCCCGCGGCACGACGGGCCTCAGCGCCGACGTCTCCGGCGCGAGTGGCCCTGATCGCGAAGTTAACCACTCTTCTCGGGGCGAATACCTAGGTAGACCACGTGCGCGCGGCCGCCCCGGCCTCCGCCCTGATGAACCTCGACCGTGAACCCAGCCGCGCGCAGGCGCAGCGGATACGAGCGGTCGGGCTCCTCGGCCCAGACAGCCAGCACGCCGCCGGCGCGTAACGCCGCCCAGGCGCTGGCGCTCGCGGGGGCGCCGTAGAGGGGATCCTCCCGGGCGCGCGGGGGCAGCGGACGCGGGCCTTCATAGAGGTCGAGCAGGATCGCGTCGTAGTCCCCGCGGTGCGCGCCGGCGATCGCGCCCGCGACGTCACCGATCTCGACGCGGACGCGCCGGTCGGTGACGGCATGGTCGGTGAGCACCGCCAGCGGGCCGCGGCACCAGTCGACGACGACCGGATTCAGATCGACGACGGTGACCTCGGCGGCGGGCGGCAGCTGATCGAGCGCTGCGCGCAACGTGTAGCCCATGCCCAGGCCGCCGATCAGCACGCGTGGGCGCGGCCGGCGCACCATCGCGGCGCAGGCGAGCTCCGCCAGGTCGTCCTCGGAGCGGTGGGCGGCGCTGGTCATCAGCACCCGCCCGCCGATCATGATCAGGAAATCACGCGCGCCCCGTTGGCGCAGCTCGAGCCGCCCCTCGGGCGTCTCGACGCGTTCGACCGTCTGCCACGGTTTCATCGCGTGGTCTTATATCCCGTCGAGGCCGACATCGGAGGTGACTCTGAGGGCGCAGAATTCGCGCTCTCCGAGCGAAGATTTGCGTCCAGCGTCGATGGCTCGGCGAGCGCGCGGCGGCATAGTCCGCGTAACGCCGCCTTGACACGCTGGTATGGCCCCTGCATCCTCGGAATGACATGCGGCTCAGGGGCATGCGGGGACTCTTTGTGCTGGCGGCGCTGTTGCCGGTGGTGCTGATGAGCGTCTCCGGAGGCGGCATGAGCCTCTTTCGCTGCCAGCTGACCGGCGCGGTCGCCAACGATCCCTGCTGTCCGGACGAAGCATCACCGGCGGGAGACGGCGAGGCTTCGTCGGTGGCGACCGTGGCCGCCACCGATTGCTGCCTGCGCGAGACGATCGCGTTCGCGCGTGTGCCCGCCGAGGCGTCAGCCGCGCCGGGCCACGGCGCCCTGGTGGCCGCCGTGACGGTCGGTGAGGCTCCATCGCCGGCCGCGACGTTGCTGGTGAGCTTCGTTCGCGCGGCGCGCCCCGACATCGTTCCGCGTCCGCCTCTTCGTCTCGTGAAGCGCTCGCTCCTCATCTGATTCGTCCGGCCCCGGACCGCGAACAGTTGAGCGCGGGGACCACAGTTGGTCCCCGTAGGACCGATGACCATGACGGGAGCGAGATCAGATGCATCGATCGAGAGAGATTTTGCGCGCGAGGTGCGCCGCCGTGCTGTCGCTGGCGGTCGTCCAGACCATCGCGGGCCGCGCGCTGGCCGGGCCTGACGGTGCGGGCGCCGCCGACGAAGCCGGGCTGGCGAGCGAGGCGCGACTGGCGCCGATCCTGCGCCTGGCACGCAGCCGCAATCCGGAGATCCTCGTGTCGCGCGAGCGGACGCTGGCGGCGCGCGCGCGTGCGGGCGCCGAGGCGCGCCTACCCGACACCGAGCTCAAGTACGAGCAGTGGCAGGTGCCGCTAACGGCGCCGCTGTCGCTCAATCGTGCCGGGATGTTGATGCTCGGCTTGCGCCAGACGTTCCCCGCGCTGGGAACGCGCGCCGCGCGCGGGCGCATGGCCGACGAGGAGGCCGCCGTCCTCGATCAATCGGTGCGCGCGCGCGAACGCGACATCGTGGCGGAGGTGCGGCGCGCTTACGGCCAGTACTGGCGCGCCGAGCTCGAGTACCGCGTGCATCAGGAGCACGTCGCGCTGCTGTCGCACATCGTGGACATGTCACGCGGTCACTATCAGACCGGCCACGGCTCGCAACAGGATCTGCTGCGCTTGACGGTCGAGCTGTCGCAGTTGCACAACGACGTCGCCAACCTGGAGCAGGAGCGCGAGTCGAGCCGCGCGCTGCTGAACATGCTGATGGGACGCCCGCCCGAGGCGCCGCTGGGACCGCCGCCCGAGGATGCGATCCGGATCGATGCGCCGCGCGCCGCCGGCGCTCCCGGCGACCTCGACCAGCGGCGGCCGGAGATCGCCAGCGCCGCGCGCATGGTCAGGCGCAGCGAAGCGGCGCTGGACCTGGCCCAGCGCGCGTCTCGCTGGCCGTCGGTGACCGTCGGCGCCGATTACTGGTACCTGCCGCAATCGGAGTCGAGCGCCTATGGCGCGATGGTGATGATCGACCTGCCCTGGATCAACCCGCGGCATCGCGACGACATCACGGAGGCCGAGCACACGCTCGTCGCGGAGCGAGACGCGATGGAGGCGCAGCGCAACCAGGCGCGCTTCGAGATGCGCGACGCGCTCGTGCGCCTCGCCGCCGCCGCCCAGGCGGTGCGGATCATCGACGGCGATCTGCTGCCGCTCGCGCGCCGCAGCTTCGAGTCGGCCCAGGCCGCGTACGAGGCGGGGCAGGGGAGCTCGCTCGCGCTGCTGGACGCCATGCGGTCCTACTTGCAGGTCAGGCTGGAACGCACGCGCGCGCTTGCGCGGCTGGACGCAAGCCGCGCCGACTACGATCGCGCCGCCGGCGCCGATGTGGGGAGCGCGTCGTGAGCGCGCCCGAGCGCGAGGGGTTGCCCGCGGGCCTGGCGACGGCGTCCGTGGTGCGCTGGGGGATCGTGGCGCTGATGGCCGCGGTGGCGACCGCGTCGTTCGTTCACGTGTACGCACCGTTCGGCCGTGCTGCGCGAGACGCGAGCACCGCGGGGCCGCACGCCGCGGCGGAGCCAACCCGCTATCACTGCCCGATGCATCCGCAGATCGTGCGCGATCATCCCGGCGAGTGTCCGATCTGCGGCATGACGATGGTGCCGATCGAACCCGCGAGCAGCTCGACGAGCCACGGCGCCGCCGCTGAACGCGGTTCGTCGCCGGCGGGGCTCGCGCCGGTCGAGCTCTCGCCGGAGCGCGTTCAGCTGGCGGGGATCAAGCTCGCGCCGGTCGTGCGCCGGCGCCTGGACGGCGGTCTGGCGGCGTCGGGCGTCGTGACCGAGAACGAGCGCGGGCTGGCGTCGATCAACACACGCTTCGCGGGATGGATCCAGGACCTGTTCGTCGCCGAGACCGGGCGCCGGGTGACCAAGGGTCAACCCTTGGCGACGATCTACAGCCCTGACGTGCTCAGCGCCGAACAGGAGTTCCTGACCGCGCGGCGCTGGACCGCGGGCGCGCCCTCGGGGAGCGCCGAGGCTCCGATGCACGCGCACGAGAGCCTGACCGCCGGCATGGCCGACGACGCACGCAAGCGGCTCGAGTTGCTGGGCGTGGCGCCGCAAGAGATCGACGACATTGCACGCACCGGCCAGCCGCGGCGCGCGGTGACGATTCGCTCGCCGGCGAACGGCACGGTCCTCCGGCGCGGCGCGGTCGCCGGCGGCTACGTGCAGCCGGGCAGCGAGCTGTTCGCGATCGCCGATCTGTCGACGGTGTGGTTCATCGCCGAGGTCTACGAGCGCGACATGGCGCGCGTGCGTGTCGGCCAGAGCGCGCGCATCGAGCTCGCCGGGCTGCCGGGCCACGCGGTGCAGGGGCGCGTACAGTTCCTGTATCCGTCGGTGAGCGCGGAGACCCGCACGATGCGCGTGCGCGCGGAGGTCGCGAATCCCGCCGGTGATCTGCGGCCCGGCATGTTCGGGACCATGCACCTCGACATGCCAGGCGCGCCCGCGCTGGCGGTGCCGGTCGATGCCGTCGTCGACACGGGCGAGGCGCAGTACCTGTTCGTGACCAAGGGCGGTGGCCGCTTCGAGCCGCGGCGCGTGAAGCTGGGCGCGCGCGGCGAGGGCTGGGTCGAGATCCTCGACGGCGTGACCGAGGGCGAAGGCGTGGTGACCACCGCGAACTTCCTCATCGACTCCGAGAGCCGGCTGCGCGCCGCGATCGAGGCCGGGCGATGACCTCGGGCCTGGTCGAGCGCATCAT
>CAZNCQ010000241.1:0-11030 GCA_964571275.1 uncultured Myxococcales bacterium | reverse complement strand
GCCGCGGCGAGGTGGTGCAGATCGACAACGGGTCGGGCGGGCGCGGCTGGGTCTGGCAGAACGGCGCCACCATCGTTCTCAGCGACTCGGTGGACGCCCTCGGTCGCGGCGCGATGCTGGCGCTCGACGCGCGCCGCTCGGGCACCGGCGAGGACCTGACCGCGGTGCTCTATCCGGCGCCGATCGCGCGCGCCAACGGCACCGACGTGCGCACGGCGCTGACCGCCGCGATCGCCGTGGCCCGGGCCGCGCGCGCGGCGCAGATGAGCGAAAAGCAGCCGAACGGCAAGAGCGCGGCCCCGAGCGGCGACGGGGTCGACCACTCGTTCGACACGCTCGAGGACCTGGCGAACTACCTGGCCGACACCAACACCGTCGAGATCGGCCTGGTGATGGACGACGCGCGCGGATTGATCGTGAACCTGCGCTTGCACCCGCTGCCCGGCACGCCGTTCGAGAAGCTGACCGCCGAGGGCAAGCCGTTCGCGATCGATCCCGCGTTGCTGCGTAAACCGCAGGACATCGCCTTTCTCGCGGCGTCGAGCTACGGGCCATTCTTACGCGGGCAGATCGCGCGCAAGCGGCAGCGGCTGCTCGAGAGCCACGACAAGGGCGCGGCGGCGGCGGCGCAGTTCCTCGACACCTCGTTCGCGGCGATGGAGGGGTCGTGGTCGGGCGTGGCCCGCTTGCGGCCGTCGCTGTCGATCCAGTCGGTCTATCCGCTCAAGGACGAGGCGAACGCCGCCAAGCTTGCCGCCGCGCTGGCGCACTTCGACACGGCGGCGGCGCAGGCGTTCTTGCGATCGCAGCTGGCGCCGGACCAGTTGAGCTGGTTCGAGATCAAGGTGAAGCGCGAGACGGTCGGCAAGCTCAAGGCGCTGCACTACACGCTGACCATCGACACCAAGGCGCTGCCGCCGGCGAGCCGCGACGCCGTGAAGAAGGTGCTGGGCAGCAACGCCATCGACGCCTACTTCGCCGTTGCCGGGACGCGCGCGCTGATGGCGGCGGGCAAGGACGCCAAGGCGCGGCTGCCCGAGCTCGCGCGCACCGACGGCGCGGGCGGTGAAAAGCTGGAGCACGATCTCGCCGGTGCGCTGGCCGCGGCCAAGGACAAGGACTCGTTCGGCTACTTCGATCTCGGCCAGGTGATCGGCTTCGTCGCGGCGGTGTCGGACGATGCGCGCGTGAAGGCGATCGCGGGCGGCGCGTCGGCGCCGATCCCGACGTACATGACGTTCTCCAACGACGCGCAGGCCAAGCAGATGACGTTCAGCTGGACGCTGTCCCCCGATGCCTTCGGCGGCGCGGGCGCGATCCTGCAGGGCCTGAACAGCGCCGGCGGCGGCGGGCCTTAGCCGCAACCCTGGCGCACAAAAAGAAGAGGCCCGCCGGTCGCGCAGCGCTGCGCGACCGAACGGGCCTCGTTCAGTCGGTCGCTGCGCTTACAGCGCGGCCAGGAACGCCGAAAGATCGGCGACGTCCTGCGAGGTCAATCCGAGGTGGAAGCGCGTGTCGTAGAAGTGCACGACGTCGGTCAGCGTCGCCGCGAAGCCGTTGTGGAAGTACGGCGCGCGCGGCGCGAGACCGCGCAGGATCGGGCCCTTGAAGGTGGCGATGCTCGCCCACTTCCCGTTTATGAGCGCGCGCCCCGGGTCCGACGTGCGGATGGTGGCGCCGGTCGTCTTGTTGCGCAGGGTGTAGCGCGGCGTCGTGTCGGTGTTGAACTTGTCCGGATCGGTCAGGCCGAGGTCGAGCGGCAAGCCGACCGAGTGGTCACCGGCGTTGGGTGCGTCATGGCAGGTGGTGCAGGTGCCGCTCAGGCTGGTGACGCCCAGGACGTCGTTCACGCCGCGCACGCCCGAGATGGTGAAGGCGCGCGTGTTGAAGATGTTCTGGCCGCGCGCGATCGATGCCCGCGCCGCCGCCTGCGCGGTGCCGGTCTGGCCCGCCCAGGCGTCGTAGAGGCTGAACACGTGGGTCGAGAACGCCGTGCCGGCGGGGTCGGCCCCGAGCACGTCGTTGATGCCGATGTGGAACGGCTGCTGCGACAGCGCCGTCGGACCGCCGGTCGCTCCCGCCGCGGTCAGGCTGCCGGCGTTCGAGTCGGTGATCTGCGCGGTGAACAGCGCCGTCTCGAAGCCGACGATGGCCTGGACCTGGGCCGCCGTGGGCGCGGTCGCCGCCTGCGCGTGGCCCAGCGTGGCGTCGGTGGCCTGGTTCGACAGGTCGGTCGCGATCGGGGCGCCGGGCACGGTCTCGCGGCCGTCCCACATGACGGTCGCCAGGAACTTCAAGTTCGTCGAGGGCAACGGGCGGCGGAACAGCGACAGCTCCGCGGCGCTCGCGAACTGGTACGGGTCCTCGACCAGCGTCAGGTCGAACTCGGCGTTGGCCGGGATGCCGATGCCGACGCGAATCACGCCGCGGTTGAGCAGCATGCTATAGGCGCTGCGCCGCTGGGCGACGGTGGCGACCGGAAGGTTGGGGGCGTTGGCGCCGTCGTTGAGGCGGAAGATCGGCGACGTGCCCGTGCTTCCGAACCGCGTCTGGAGCTCGGTCGGGTTGATGCCCCACGCTTGCCCGGGCTGGTGGCAGTCGACGCAGGCGCGGCCGTTCGTCCCGAGGCTGAGGAAGAAGGGGTTGTTGGGGTCGACGTTGCCCGTGGTGCTGACGGTCTGATGCGCGCCCGATCCGTTGCTATAGACCTGCGTGACCTGAGCGCTGGTGATGGCCTGGCCCGCGGACTCCGCGACGACGTCGGACTGCGGCTGTTCGCAGGCCGCGACGACGAGGGGAGTCGCCATGGCGAGCGTGAGGAGCAGTCTCCTCGTGGGGTGTGGCGTGGACTGGGTCATTCCTTGCCTCCTTGCGCGTGGTTGGTTCCGGACGGTCCGCATGTCCTCTCGTCCCGAGCTGCGCTCCCCGAGCGGCGCTCCCCTCAGCCTCTTTCGTGACCACGGACATCTCTCTCGACCGCCGGTGCTCCGAGGTGGAACCCTGTCGGCTCCGGTATTCCCTGAAGTTCGGCCATCGTACTCCAGGTGCCGTCATTTGTTTCTCAGATATTTCTGACACGTCAAGACATGTAACTTATCGTGATTGATCCCGTGGGGTTCAAAACACGTTATTGGGGTCCGATCAGCGGGCGCGGACGTCGGCGAGCTTCACGGCGACGCGATCGATCATCCAGCGCGGCAGCGCGAAGACGTCGGTCGAGGGCGGCGCGACCGCGAGGTAGGCGTCCTCATCGCCCTGATGCGCGCTCGGATTCACGACCGCCGTCACGGTGCAACGGCCCTTTGAACCGCCGCCGCTGATCGTGATCGCGCCCGGCCCCGCGACGTCGGCCGGGTGCCGATCCTCGGCGATGTCTGGCGCGCGCCAGGCTCGGAATGCGCTGGCGAGCGGCGCGACCCTGGCCGGGTCGACGCGGAGACCGCGCGGCGCCGTGGCGCGCCAGCTCTGCGTGCCGGGGGCGCGGACGACCGCGAACGAGTCGGCGCCGTTCTTGACGGTGATCACGTCGATGTCGGCATCGTTGAGCGGGCAGAGCAGCTTGTTGCGGAACTGGACCGGACGCCGCGCGAGCCGCTCGATGTCGAACGCCTTGACGCGATAGATCTGCGGGCTTTCGGTGGTCTTGACGTAGGACTCGTCGGAGGCCGCCGGGCCGCCGATGAGCAGGATGTCCTTCTCGCCGCTCGTGAGCGTGACCGTGACGGCCAGCGCCGGCGGCTCGAGCCCGGCCGCAGCCGGCTTCATGCCGTCGGCGAAGTCGCTCGCCTTCAGCGCCGACATCGTCGAGATCATCTCGTTCGGCACCAGCGCGTCGAGCGCGGGGATGTCGCGCGTCGACTGGACCAGCGTCCACTTGCGCGGGCCCGCCGTCGGCGGGAGGCCACCCGCCGGCCCCGGCGAGGTCGAATCACCGGCGCGCACGACGATGCGCTCGCCGTCGCGCGTGTCGACCTGGATCTCGCGCGCGTCCGCGGGAGAGAAGGTGGTGACGCTGCGGTCGCGCCACTCGGCGGTGACCTTGTCAAACAGCGCGCGGAGGTCGCCATTCACCTGCCAGACCGGATCGGCGGCGCTGCCGGGCTGGCGCAAGCGCACCATCGTTCCGTCGTCGAGCGTCTTGCCGATCACCAGATCCAGCTTCACGCGGTCGCCCAGCAACGCGCGCACGCCGAGCCCGTGGGGCGGGTCGACCTGCAGCTCGTCGTAGCGCCGCGGGCGGGTGGTCACGATCGCGTTCGGCTCCAGCTTTTCAATCGCGTCGAAGGCGGCGGTGGCGGCGCCCGGATCGGCGACGTAGGCGACGGGAGCCGTGACCCAGGCGCCGTCGGCACGGCGGCGGATGGTGGTGCGCTGGCCGCGAGCCGTGACTTCGAGCGTGTCGATCTTGCCGGAGTGAAAGGGCGTGGACACGCTGGGGTTCACGCCCAGGGCCGGGCGCCGCACCGACACCACCGCGGCCCCGGCGCACGCGACAAAGGCGATCGCGCTCGCGATGAACCGAGCGTGCGCCGTCATTTCGCCTCCCGGCCGCCGGAAAGCCGCTGGCGGCCGCGGCGCGCCGGCGATCGCCAGCGCCAGCGCAGCAGGCCTGCCACGCAGACCAGCAGGGGAACGCCGGCGATGTTCCCCCAGCGAAGCAGCGCGGCTCGATCCTCGGCGCCGCCGTCGACGTCGAGCGGCCGGGCGCGCAGCACGTGTGCGCGCAGCGCGGTCAGCGCGTCGTCTTCCAGCGCCCAGTTGACCGCGTTCAGGAACAGCTCGGCGCCGCCGGCGTAGATCGGAAACGCTCGCATCAACGTCATGTAGCGATCCGAGACGAGCGCGGAGCCGCCCATCACCACCAGGCGCGTCGCCGGCCCCTGATAAGCGTACGCCAGCACCGCAGGCCCGCGCGCGGCGCCGTCGCGTGGAGCGGCGGGGCTGTTGGACGAGAACAGATCTGTCTGTCGCCACGACGCGGCCGAGCTGCTGGCCAGCGCCCAGACGCGCGCCGGTGGCGCCGCACGCGCGGGCAGCGCGACGCGATCGACGGCGCTCGCGAAGGGAAACACCACCGCGTCGATGCCGGCGGTGATCGACAGCTCGCCGGCGAGCGCGGGGTTGGGCCGTGCGGCGACGAACGCGGGGAAGTTGACGAACACCGGCGGCGCCGACGGATCGTCGCTCTGGACAGGGCCGGGGACGTTGCGCGGATCGAACACCAAGTCGTTGCTGACGCGGAAACCGTAGGCCGCGAGCAGCGGCTCGAGGCCGGTCTCGATCGGGCGCACGACGTGGCTCTGGATGGACCCCGTCGTCTCCTGGGCGTCGGCGCCGTCGAGCAGGAAGATCCCGGCGCGGCCGGTGCGCAGGAAGCGCTCGAGCTCGCCGCGCGCGCGGGCGTCGAACGGGCGGCGCGGGCCTGCGACGACCAGCGCGGCCACATCTTCGGATATCGGCGCGGCCGCCGGGTCCAGCGTCACGACTTCGATCTCGGGGTCGAGCGCGCGCTTGACGAAGGTGTAGTCGATCCCGAGATCGCGCTCGCCGTGTCCGACGGTGAACGCCACCTTGCGGCGCTTCTGAGACAGGCGTTTCACCAGCGCCGAGAGCTCGTACTCGAGCCCGGTCTCGCGTTCGATCGGCGTGAGCGCGCGGTTCTTGCCGTCGTACCAAACGCACAACCCCAGGAAGTACGCGCCGACGGAGAGCTGGTTGTGGTTCTGGCTCTGGAACGCGAGCTTGCCGATGTGGCAGCGCTCCGCCTGCTCCTCGAGCTTCGGATTCGACGCCGGATCCTCGACCACGTAGCGGACCTTGCCGCCCGACGCCAGGCGATACTCCTCGAGCAGCTCGCGCGTGTAGCGGGCGACGCCGTCGAGCGGCGGCGGCAGATCCGCCGAGATGTACGCCTTGACGGTGAGCTCGTCGGGCAGCCGGCTCACCAGCGCGCGCGACGCGGCCGACAGCGTGAAGACGTGGTCCTCGGTCAGATCGAAGCGCAGAGACAGTCGCGCGGCGGCGACGTTGGCGCAGGCGATAGCGGCGATGGCCAGCCCCAGGGCAGCGACGGCTTTCCACCTCTGGCGTCGCATCGGCGCGTCGGTCAATGGTACCTGAAACTAGAGATCTTGGAGCAGGCGCTTGACCTCGGCCTCGGCTGGCTTGCCGCGCGGCGTGTAGCTGATGCTGGTCGGCCCTCCGTATCCGTACCAGTTCCAGACGTAGACGCCGTCGAGCACCGGCGATGCGGCCCAGACGCGGCGGAAAGCTTCGAACGCGCGACGCTGCTCGTCGAGATCGACCGTTCCACCCGCGCCCTCGTCCCACGGGCTGGCGGTGCAGCCCGCGCGCGATCGGTAGCCGAGCTCGGTGAGCACCAGCGGGTGGCGGCGCAGCGCGTGCCACGCGTCCAGCTCTTGCTTGACGCGCCGCCAGCCTTCTTCCAGGGCCGGCTCGTCGGACGGCGCGCGCGCATCGGCGCGCAGGTTGAAGTAGCCGGTGACGCCGTCCTCGTCGACGAGATCCAGCAGCTTGGCTTCGCGAAAGTGATCCCAGTTGGCCGAGTAGACCAGCGAGCCCTTGAACACGGCGCGGATCCGCTCCAGCAACGGCTTCCAGCGCTCGACGTCTCCGTCCAGCGACGACAGCTCGCTGCCGACGACGAACCGGCTCGCGCCCGTCAGGTTCGCGACCGCGGCGAGATCGCCGAGCAGATCGGCGTAGCGCCGGAACCACTCGGTCGGGTTCGAGGGCGCCAGCGTGCCGCGCCACTCGCCGGGCTTCGCCGTGCGCAGGCGCAGGATCGGGAACACCGTGACCTCCAGGCGATCGCGCCGCGCCAGGCGGATCGTGTCGGCCAGCAACGACAGCGTCGGCGAGTAGCGCGTGTGCAGCGCGAGATCGGCCGAGCGCACGTCGGTCTGGTAGATCGGCACGATGAGCGACACGTGCGTCGCGCCCAGCGCCACGAGCTCGGCCAGCTGCGAGGCGTAGGAAAAGCTCACATCCTCGGCGAACATCCCGAGCGCGACGCCGCGCTGCTTTTCTCCCGACGCTGCTGCCTCGGGCGCATCGTGCTCCGGCTGCGCCGGCTCGGGCAGCGGCTGCGATCGATCGTCCCCGGCGGGCGACGCCGGCTGGCTGCCGATCGCGTACGCCGCGGCTCCGGTACCCGCGATGACCGCGCAGGCGAGCGCCGCCGCGCGGTAGCTCGCACTAATTCGTCGCCAGGCTGCCATGCAGGAGGAGAACTTTGTTGCGCGCGGCGAGCAGTTGCTGGCGCAGGCTCTCCGCCTGGCGAGCGACGTCCTCGAAGTCCGCCTCGCGCGCTGCCGTGAGCAACCCTTGCGCGTGCTCGGCGACCTCGGACATGCGTTGCGAGAGCTCGCGCAAGCCGCTGGCCAACCCGGGATCCCTGGCCATCTCGGCGTTGGTCGCCGGCGCACCCTCGCGCTTGCGCGCCGACAGGCCCTGTCCCATGGCGTTCAGCTCGGCCGCCTCCGCGCCCAGCGCCTGGAACCGCTGGAGCAGCTCGCCGTAGACGGTGGTGCGCTGGCGCACCTCCTCCGCGCGCTGCGCCGCCAGCGCGGCCTGCTTCTCCTGCTGGTCGCGCGCCGCGCCCAGGGCCGCCATCAGCGCGCGCGCCTGCGCCTGCATCTCCTCCTCGCAGTCGGCGATCTCTTTCAGCGTCTCCGCCGCGCGTTCGAGCGCCTTCTGCGAGTCGAGGTTTCCGTGGCCCGCCGCGTCCGTCAGGTGTGCGAAGCGTTCGAGCTCGGCGTCGAACGCCTCCGCCGCGGCCAGCAGCGGCGACGGTTCCCCGCGCTCCTTTCGCGTCGACATCAGTTGCCGCCGCGCAGGATCTTGTCGGGGTCGAACGCCTCGCGCCCCGATGACCTTCCGGTCGTGGTCGCCGCGAACGAGATCGTCGAGCTCTCGAGCTCGATGAACGCCCTCTTGGCATCGGCGGCCGCCACGTCGGGCAGCGTCACCTCGAACGGCAGCGCCGCGCCCGGCGCCGCGCGCGCGAGGTTGATCGTTGTCGCGCTCTTGCCGATCCGGAGCTTGAACACCAGCGCCTCGTGCAGCACCGCCGTCGCGTTGATGATCTTGCCGTGCACGCGTACGCCCTTGTCCTGCGGCGCCCTGTCGACGTTGACGTCGACCAGGTAGAAGCCCTTGCCGATCGGCTGCCAGCCGGCGCGCGTCAGATCGGCCTCTTCCATGACCAGCGACGTGAATCCCTTGGTGAGGTCGCCCACGGCGCCCTTGAACTTTTCGAAGCGCGGATCGAACCCCGCCACCTCTGCGCGCAGCTTGTCGATCTCGGCGCGATCCTGGCGCTCGAGATAGACGGCGTAGCCGCCGGCCGCCGCGGCCGCGAACATCGCCAGCAGCATCAGGAACCAGAAGAACTGTTTCAAAGCTTTCATCGGGTGCAATCCTTGCCGGCGTTGCGCTTGCTGAGCTCGTCGACCAGCGGTTGGTAGAACGCCATCATGGCGCGCGGCGAGATCGGCTCGCCGGTCGCATCTTGAATCACCGCGCGCCAATCGCGCGTCGCGCCCAGCTTCAGGATGCCGCGCAGAAAGTCGCCGACCGCCTGACTACCCGAGTAGTCGCAGGCGCGCACGTCCTGCTTCAGGATCTTCGTGCAGATGTGGTCGTGCAGCTGGAACTTGATCAGGCTCGCCAGCGCGTAATCGTAGTACTGGGCGGCGTCGTCGTTGATGTGGGTCTTGGTGCAGGCGTCGCACAGCGCGTCGTCGTTGCGCGAGACCGGCGGCTCGACGCCCTGGTACTGGCCGGCGTAGTCCCACCACGTCTTCTGCCAGTCCGAGGGCGGCAGGTTGCCTTCGTAGAGGTCGCGCTCGAAGTGGCTCATGGTGCCGGCCGAGAACGGCATGAACACGATCGACTCCATCGCCGACTGCATCAGCCACGCCATGGGGTCGGGCTCCTTCCCGCGCGGCATCACACCGACCTTGACCAGATACGGCGTCTGTTCGCTCGCGAGCTTGGCCAGCTCGCCGACCGCCTCGTGAAACGCGCGGTTCGCGCCCTCGCGCAGCAGCATCGGCACATCGGGCGTGCTGTACGAGATGTAATAGTAGATGTGGCCGAGCTCGTGGTGCGCGGCCGCGAACCACTGCTCGTCGGGCTCGACGCTCATCAGCGAACGCACGTCGGCGGCGTGGTCGATGTGCCAGGCCGACGCGTGGCTGTTCTTCTTGCGCGTCGAGCCGACCGGCACCGGGTAAAGGTCCGACTTCTTCCAGAACGAGTCGGGCAGGCGCGGGAAGCCGAGCGACACGTAGAAGTTCTCGGCGCTCTTGACGATCGTCTCGGCCGACGAGCCCTTGAACAGCGGGTCGAGGCTGGCCTCTTCGATGAGGCCCGGCCACTCCTGCGCCCAGCGGTTGCCGATCCAGTGCGCGGGAATGAGCTTCGGCGCGGGCTTCTTGTAGCGCGTCGCCAGCGTGTTCTTGGCCCAGCAGTGCAGCTGATCGAACAGCGGGCGCGTGGTCTCGAGCGTCGAATCGAGCAGCGCCATCATCTCCGGGACGGTCATGCCGTAGTCGGCGACCTGCAGCGCGAAGTACGACGAATAGCCCATCTCCTTCGCGACCTGGTTGCGCAGGTCGCGGAGCTCGACGAGGCCCGGTTTGAGCGGGCGGCCGATCTCCTTCGACGCGATCCAGATCCGCTGCCGTTCACCGAGGTCGTGCGACCTGCGCAGGACGTCGTCGATCTGATTGGCGGTGCCCGTGCGCGCGCAGCCGCCGGCGGCGCCGGGCGCCGCGCCCGGTTTGGTCTGCAGGCAGAACGTGTACCCGTCGAGGATGCTCGACTGGCGCGACTCGGCCTCGACGCGCTTGCCGACCACGTCGGGGATCGTGCCGGGGTTCTCGGCCGCGCCGAGCAGCAGCTTCTCGAGTTGCCGCGCGGTCACGTCGTCCAGCTCCTTGCGCTTGGCCAGGAACGCCTTCGCGCGCGTCACGATCACCGTCGCGCCCGACAGCGTCGCCAGCGCCTTGTCGGCGCCGGTGCGCTGGCCGGTGTGCTCGGGCGTGACGTCGGTCGCCGCAATCCAGTCGGCCTCGGCGGCGGTGGTCGATACCGGCACCAGCAGCGGCGTCACCACGTCCAGGAACGCCTCCGCCTCCTTTTCGGTCACCGTCCTCTTGCTGTGCGCCTTCGGGGGTGCCCCGGATGCGGCGCTGACTTGGGTGACGGCTGCGACGATCGTGACCACCAGGGACGGGCGCATGCGGCAAAGCTAACCCATTCCTGAGGGGGACGACGCCGTCATTTTCCGCGGGCGGGCGCAGGCAACCTCCGCCGCGCTTTACGAATCCGACCCCTCGTGCTAACCCAACCGTCGCTCATGTCCAGACCCTTGCTTCGATTGCGATTGTTGGTCCTCGGTGCGGTGCTGGCCGGCTCGCTGTTCGGCGCCGGCTGCCAGCAAGGCATCGGCGACCGGTGCGAGGTGGCCAGAGACTGCAGCTCAAATTTTTGCAGCCCCGGGGGAGGCTCTCCAAACAGCATCTGTTGTGACCCGCTGCACCTGGAGACCTGCGCAATCCCGTCCGGAGGGAGCGGCGGCTCTTCGGGCGAGGGTGGTCAGACCGGGTCCGACGCGGCCCCGGATGCGTCAGACGCCTCGGATGCGTCAGACGCCGCGGATGCGGAAATCCCTTCGGATGGGCCGGATTCGTCGACTCCATCGACCGACGCCGCGCCGGCGGACTCCAGCACCGACTGACGGCCGGCGCCGACCTTGCGCGCATGCTCCGCGCGCGCGATCGCTTACTGCGCGTCGAAGCTACTGCGCGTCGAAGCGAACCGCGCTGATCTGGTACTCGCGCGAGCCCTTGCCGGTGCGGATCGTCACCGTGTCGCCCTGTTCCTTGCCGATGATCGCGCGCGCCACCGGAGCCGAGATCGCGATGCGCCCGAGCTTGATGTCCGACTCGTAGTCGCCGACGATCGTGTAGGTCGTCTCGTCGCCGCTGTCGGTATCGGTC
>CAZNCQ010000240.1:0-11133 GCA_964571275.1 uncultured Myxococcales bacterium | reverse complement strand
TGATGGCCACGGCCTCGACCGTCAAATTTCCCCGGATCGTCGTGGCCGTCTACACGGCGCGAGATCTCGTCGGCAAGGAGGAGCAGAAGCAGGTCCTCGTACGGCGTGTCCTCCTTCTCGGCGAGTGTGAATCGCTCGGCCAGCGTTGGCAGCAGACCTCCGAGTCGGAGGCGCTTGAGTGCCGTGACCAGATCGGTGCCGATGGTGCGCGAGCTCATCGCTCACCTCCGTCCTGGCTGTCGGCGCTCGGCCGGTCGACGACGCCGGTGCGCGTGGCGAATGCAGAGGCATCGCGGGCGAAGCGCGCCGGCAGCGCGATCACGCGGCCCGCGGCGACGCCGGCGTCCTCGGTCCGACGCGCGTCCTTGAGCATCCCTTCGAGGCGTGGCACGTCGATCACCCCGAATGCGAGCGCCCGAGCGCACAGGGCGTTGACGCGATCCCGGCCGTAGCGATCGCACAGGCGCAGCAGGCCGTACGCCTGTCGCAGCTTGATCCATGGCACCGGGCCGTCGAGCAGTCGCTCGGCGAAGGCGCCGACCTGAGCGCCTTGCTCACGTGCGCTGCGGATGACGGCGTCCACATCGCGCAACGCCCACGGCGCTCTCCCCGGGGGAAAGTCCTTCGGATCCGTCGAGCGCTTCCCCTCCGGCTTGCGTGGATGCACCTTGATCAGCTCCATCCCGAGATACAGACGCACCGAGGTGCGATCAGCCCGCGCGCCCAGCGTCCTGCCGATGTAGCGCGTGGGCACCGAGTACAACGCCTTGAGCACCTGCACGTGATGGTCCTGGTGGACCTTCGGATCCGACCAGTGAGGCACATCGAATGGCGCTTCCGGCGCCGGTTGCATGTGCGATCGCTCGTCGCGGTCGTACACGTCGCGCGGCACCTGCCTCGTGGTCCCGTGCACGCGCGCGCCGGCGACGTCGCGGCACCAGCCCTGGGCGTGCCGACGGATTTCTGTCAGGTCGGCGGTGAAGACCTCGCCGGCGAACCACCGCTCGCGCACGTACGGCACCTGATTCTCCACACGCGCTTTGTCTCTCGGGTGCCTGACCCGCGCCGTATCAGCGAAGATGTGCCGCGCCTCTGTGTAGTCGCGGAAGGCGCGATTGAGCGTCGGGTCAATCTTGCTGGCGCGGACGACCATCGACGACGCGTTGTCGAGGATGATGTGCTTGGGTACGCCGCCGAAGAACCGCCACGCGGCGTCGAGCCCCGCGCACACGTCCTCCACCGTCTGCGTGAAGGTCGGCCACACGTGCATGTACCGGCTCGAGGACAACGTCACGATCAGCGCCCACAGCCGCCGCCGCTTTCCCTCGCCGTCGGTCACCGTCCCCATCAACCCGAAGTCGATCTGCGCCTCTTGCCCCGGCGGTGGATCGTCCAATCGCACCGTAGGCGCTTGCTTCCGCCAGCCGAGCTCGCGGCTCGCGAAGCGGCGGAGCGTCGTGTAGCCGAGCGCCACGCCCTCGCGGGCAAGCAGCTCGTGCACACGAACCAGCCGCAGCGGCGGCTCACCACCAAGCCACGCCTCGATCTGCGCGCGGCGGTCGACAAGCGCCAGCCACGCTTCCGACGGCGGCGGCAGCGGTCGCGCTTGCACCGCCTTGCCAACCGCGCCGGCGATCTCGTCCGTCACCGCCGCATTCGGCTCGAGACCGTGCTCGTTGGCCTGCTCCAAGTAGCGCCCGACCGTCTTGCGATCCAGCCCCGTCTCGCGCGCGATCCGCCGTGCGCTCTGTCCCGCCACTCGGCGGCGCAACACCTCTCGTACGTCTTGCATCGTGATCTCCCGAAAGCTCATTCGACCTCCCGGCGGCCGTCGCGCGGCTGCCTGGCGGTCTGTTTAGCCTCGGTCCTCGATGCCCGGGTCAGCGTCGCGTCAGGTCAATTGGGTGGCCCCATGACCCTGGCGATCGACTGGCCCCATGACCCTGGCGATCCAGGGCCGATCACCCGCGACCCTGGCCCCATGACCCTGGCGATTGGGTGGCCCCATGACCCTGGCGAAAATGTCGGCCGCTGGCCCCATGTGCCTGGCGACCGACACCTTGTTCCGAAGAGCCGCAAGCCACTGCTCGCCAGCTGCGAGTTCGTACTTCGGGTCCACCTCCCCGAGCACCTTCTGAGCCATGGCGGCGAAGACAAGTAGGTCTTGCGTGCTTAGCCGCCCTCCGAGCAGACGCCAGGCATCCTCTTTCGAGGAGATCATCCAGAGCGGTCCGATAAGACGCACGGGCGGATCGGGCTTTGCCGCCCAGGTCTCCAAGATCTGGCGATACTCGTCATAAGGCTTTCCAGCCAACTCGGCGAGGATGGCTTGGTCTCCCGGTGACTGGTCATTCCAGCGACCCGCAAGAAGCGCTGGAAGGAGTGATCGCGCTACGTCGGGTCCAGCCCATTCCGGGATGAGGCTGGCAGGGCTTACCGCTAACAGGCGGCGAACGGCCACCAGGCTGTTGCGCGCCACCGACGCGAGCTCGCGGCACCGGTCGTCGGACAGACCAAGGGACTTAAGCTGGTTCAGCACGGCTTCGCGCGCGGGTAGCGGGATCTCGATCGTGCCGTCCGATGCCGGCTCGCTGCGGCCCAGCAGAACTACGACCGTGTGTCCTGCGCCGGCGGCCGCTCCTATGAGACTCCTCTCGGAGAATGTCGGGACAAGAATGAGCGACCGATCGGCGGACGGGGTGGAAAAGTATGACCACTGCCTGGGATCGTCCACCACGATCGTCCGGCCTAAGATCGCGTCTCGGTCCGGTTCGGGGAGGCGCTGCACCATCGCTCCGAAAAAAGCTAAGGCCTCCTGGCTCGTCTCGGCGCGCAGCTCCACGACCACACGCGGTCGAGATACTTGGCGATACAGCGTGTCCCTCTGGCTTTCGCGGGTTGCGAGCACGAACTCGGGAGGAAGCGGCGGCGCAGTCACATTCGACCAGTCGTTCCAGAACGTCTCGAGGTCGGTCGTGCCGCTCAGCGGCTTTCCCAAAAGAGCTGATAGCCAAAGGTGAACAGCTGGAGCGCACTCCAACCACGTATTCAGATCGTCGGCATCGATCACGCGGACATCGCGCCAGATCCCTTCGCGCTTCTTTCTATCAACCCAGTCCTGTTTTGCTGGCCACCGACGGGGTGTCACGAAGACGAACGTCGTCTCGCTCTGGGGAAGATCGAGCGGTTCTGTAGTACGTTTAGTGTAGTCGTCCTCCGCTTTTCGAGCTGGGTCATGCCCGGTGCCAGCCTCCCAGCCACTGAACCCTGCTGGCACGAAGGGGCCAGTCCCGCGTGCGTTGACGATCCCATCCCATCCCGGAAGGGCGATCCCTTCTTCGGCCCGAAAGGAGATGTGTTCCACCCCGTTTCCCGCCGCCATCACAAGGCGACGCACCAACATCGGCAGCAGCCCCTGGGCGTCCCGCCGATTCGCCCATAGTTCGAGGTCGGTCGCTCCAACTAGCAGGGGTGATAGAGCCGTCATAGTCTTCGAGGTCCGCGCCGGCACTTTAGCGCAATCACCGGGTTCGTCTGGTCAAGGGCTGCTGCTTCTTTTCCTCGCGGGGTAGCCCTTGGTGAACGCCCACTTCTCAAGGGAACTGCGCCCGGGCGCAACCGCTCCGCGACGGTGAGCGTCTCCTAGAGGATCGTTCCCTCACCGCCATCAGCGGGATCCTCCGCCGCCGATCTGGTCTCCTCGTCGATCGCGCGGGTCGCGGGGTCCCTTTCGTCGGCCGGCTCCTTCGCGGCGGCGCCATCAGCTGGCGCGGTATCCAGGGGCGGCGCAGCTGGAGGGGAGAGGTCCGGCTGGGGGGCGGTTGGTTTTGGTGGCGCGGCCGAGTCAGGCTCCGACAACACGACGAGGCGGAAAACCGCTAGCTTGAGATTCTGCCCAAGCTGAGTCCACCCCGTTCTTCGCTCGCGCGCGGCAGCCAACCCGGCGAGCTCTAAGAATGTGAAGTTCGAACCAAGGAACGCGTTGTAGAGACGCTCACCCGCGGCGAGCAGTTGTTGGTCGGTCATGGCTCATCTCCTTTGCTTTGCGGCTGTTGTTCGGAACCGGTGTCGATGGAAATGGTGTACCTGTACGGTTGCCGGGGCGGCTGCGAGCAGCCTGCCGGCAGCCCTGCCAAAGATCGCGACCGACGGGAATCTCTCTCAGACGCTGGCAGCCCTGCCGGCAACCGTCGTGATCGAGCGCAGCCGCAATCACGGCTGCTGCCGGTGCACGACGCCGGCAGGCTTGTCGGCAGCCCTCCGGCGGTTATCGTCCGAGGGTGATGGGCGAGGATCGGGGAGGCAGCCCTGCCCCGGCAGGGGGGATGACGCGCGCGGAGGTCGCGGATTCGCTCGGGGTGTCGGTCGCGACCGTGCGGCGCATCGAGGGCAAGACACTCCATCCCAGAAGGGCAAGCGACGGCCACTGGTGCTTCGATCCACGAGAAGTCGAGGCGGTCCGACCCGCGGTGGCCCGCGCGGGAAAGCCTGCACCGCCCGGCAAGCACGCCGCGCGGGGGCCGGCCGACGGAGAGCTGGCTGCGAAGCTCTTCCCGCTGTTCGAGCGAGGAGCATCCTTCGATGCCGTGGTCCGTGAGACGCACGCGTCCCCGACCGCCGTCCGCGCGCTGTTCCATGAATGGCGTCTCGGGTACTCGCAGCCCGCCGAGGCGACGCCGTCCGACGACGTCGAAGATGATCCGCCAAGAGGCGAAGCGGACGACGAAGCGTTCGCGGCCTGGGAAGCCGAAGTGCGGGCGCTCGACCGCGAGCAGGCGCGGATCGAGCGCCTCGCGCGGCGCTCGCGCGGACACCGAGCACGTCACTTCTGATCTCCCCTCCCCCCGTTTGCCCAGAGGTGAGCGTTCAAGTACGTCTCGCGGAGCGTGTCGAAGTGATACGCGGGGTCCAGGCCCAGCTGGTCTCTCGCCCGCTGGAACTCGTGTCGGATCGCGCTGACCGACATGCGCTCGCTCTCGCGCGAGTCGAAGAGCGGCGTCTTCAGCAGGTCGTGAATCTCGCCGCACGCCGCGCACCTGACGATGCCGCGGTCGTCCATCGTCGTGCGCATCAGCCTGCGGTGGTGCTCGCAGCGGCTGCGCCGCACGTCTAGCCAGCAGCCGAGGAGCCAGCGAGCGTCGTCGCTGATCGGATGGCGGCGCGTCGGCGCAAGGTGCGGGCGCCGGCCGTCGCGGTTCGGAACAACGATGATCGAGCGGACCTGCACGCCATCGATCGAGACGTGATTCACGTCCAGCGCGGCCACCTCGGCGGCCGACAGGCCGGAGTGTCCGAGCGCGAAACGTGCGCGAGCCGGCAGCTCTATGGTGTGGGCGGAGAGCAGGCGCTTGAGCGCGTCGTGAGTGAGGAGCGGCGGAAGAGGCGTCGGCGTGTTCATGTTTGACCCCTGCGTTCTCGGTTCTCACGTCATTGCGCGCGGCCCGCGTGGGCCAGGGCGCGCGTCAAGAGGACCCTCCAGGCGAGCGCCGCCTCGAGAGGAACGACCCCATTCCCGAGGAGAGCGAGCCGATGGCTCCGTACGGATTCGACCAGTTGAGCGGCCAGCCCATCAGCCACTCCACAAACAGCGGGTTGAGTCGCGGGCGCGAGCTCCGGCGCGCGGGCGAGCACGGCGCGCCACCGGTCGACGTCGCCTGGACCCGGCGGCCACGTGTCGCCAGGCCATCGCCACTGCGGCCAGCGCCACTCACGTTGTCGTTTCCGCGCACGGTCGGCGTCGGCCAGTCGCGCGCCAGCGCCGCGAGCTGCGGCCTGACCGCCGCGCCCGGCGAGGGACTGCGGTTCCAGCCGAGCGACACCGAGGCGTCCGGCGTCGGCCAGCACTCGGCCGCCGACGCCAGGCTCACGTGCATTTTCGCCCCGGCGGAGGTCGTCCCCTTCGCCGCGACGACCATCGGACTCAGGCCACCACCGCTCAAGGTTGGCGTAGGCCAGAATGAAGACTCGCCGTCGTCGATGAGGCGCTCCCACCTCGTTCGCGGCCAGCACGCCCCACTCCGCATCGAACCCCAGGGTGGCCAGGTCCCCGAGAATTCTCCCGAGCCCCTTTCCGACGAGCCCCGGGACGTTCTCCAGGAACACGACCGCCGGTCCCACCTCGCGAACGATCCGAACGATCTCGGGCCAGAGCCAGCGCTCATCGGCGACGCCGCGACGCCGGCCTGCGACGGACCAAGGCTGACACGGGAAGCCTGCAGTGAGGCAATCCACGACGCCACGCCACGGTTCGCCGTCGAACGAGGCAACGTCGTCCCAGAGAGGAGCCGAACAAAGGGACGCGTCTTCCATCCGCGCCACGAGGACGGCCGCCGCAAAGGCTTCCCGTTCGACGAAAGCCACAACCCGGGCTCGGGGCTCGGCGAGCATGACGCCGAGGTCGAGCCCGCCTCCTCCGGAGCAGATCGAAAGAACGTTGAGGGGACGTGAAGCCACATCACGCCTCCTCGCCGTTTACGTTGACTGCGTTCGCGTGCTCGCCGTCGGAACCGAATGGAAATTCAGGCCGCATATCGTCCTCCTTCGCGGTCTCATTTCCGTGGATGCCTCCCACGTCTGCGATTCGGGACCGATCGCTGCTACTCGATCCGATTTCGCTTCATTTGCCGGCGCACGCGTCGCCACGCGCGTCGGATCCGACGGCGGATCTCTTCTTCCTCGAGCCCGAACTGGCGTGTCAGTTGTTCGTAGTCGCAGCGGCTGTCGTACGCGGCAACGGCCAGATCGAAATCGGGACCGAGACATTGCCTGAGCGCTCCCGCGACGTCGACGATCCGCGCCGGCGCCTCATTCGGGCTGGCATCCATGAAGGACTGCCACGGCAACTGCACGGACGACCAATCCTGATCGTCGTCGAACAGCTGCGCCTGCCGCCGTTCGATCAGATCGCGCTGCGTGTTGCGGATCAACGTGAGCGCCACCCTCTCTACGCGTGTAAGGTCCGTGCCGCGTAAGACGATCGTCAGGCACCGGCCGATCTCCGACGCGAGGTCGCCTTCTTGATCACGCCAGTAGCCGAGCTGCGCCCAGTACAGCCGATTGAGCAATGGCCAGAGCCCAAGCCACAGGATCTGCCCGGCGACTTCCGAATAGCAGATCGGACCACGGCGCCAGGCATCAACCATCGAACGATAGACATCATTCGCGATGGGATCGGTTCGAACGCGATCCAGGTGCTCGACCAGGAGATGCGGCGTCTGGAACGGTGCCAGCGGGCTTCGGTATCGCGCCATCTCGACGTAGAGGCGCACCATCCTCGGAAGTCGGATCGTGTTGTTGAGCCCGCGATGAATCCGCTCCCAGTGCCCACGCATGGACCACTCCCACCGCCGGCCACGATCTCGAATCGTCCCCTTTCAGGCCGGCTGAATTGAACGCCAGCTTCGAATGTGAACGCCCCTCGCCAACGCCCCCCCTGCTCTTTGCCGATCACCTCCTGCGAATGCGCGCAATGCGCCGGTCGCTGAAATCTAGCAAATGATGTTCCACGAGATCCGTCGGGACTCGTGGCGGAAATCAGCGCCGACTTCTAGGTGGTGGCCAAAACGCCACAACACCTATCGGATCAAATTGTCACGGGACACTTCAGACAATTGAACAATGGATCAAACCACCTCCTCGTATACGACACCGTGAAATCGCCGCGAGTTGCAGCGATTGGTCCCCGTTCGCCGATACGACAGGCATCCAGATCCTTGAGAGACGGAGGGTACTCTCTCGCCCATGACTGTCGACGACCCGCTCGCGAAGCCGGACGCTGTGAACGAGACCAGCGACGACCTCGGTTCGCGACGCGGTGCTCGGGCCGGAGCTAACGACGCGGACGACGGCCTCCCCGCTGGCTGGTCGCCCGAGGATCTCGACCGCGCGCACTCGGCTGACCAGCCGACCGACACGACCGCTCACGACGCTCCCCCGGAGCGCAATGCTCCTCCTGGTGAAACGGACGAAGATCCATTTATTCCCAGGCGGTATCAGGTCGTCGACGGCCGGATCTGCTATGTCCGCGCAGATCGGAACGGCAAGGAGGGTGTCGTTCCCTTGGCCAACTTCGATGCCCGTATCGCCGAGGAAGTGAACCGTGACGACGGTCTCGAAGTAGCGCGCGAATTCCTGATCACGGGTCGGCTGAGCGGCGGAGAAGCGCTGCCCCCCGCCTCCGTGGCCGCCCGCGAGTACGGAGGCCTCGGCTGGGTCACCGGCGCCTGGGGCGCGCGGGCCGTGATCTCGGCCGGAACCGGCACTCGCGATCACCTGCGTGCGGCGATCCAGGTGCTATCGGAGCCCGCGCACCGCACCGTCTTCTGTCACACCGGCTGGCGAAAGGTCGACGGGCAATGGCTGTTCCTGCACCAGGGCGGGCCCGTCGGTGCCCCGGGTGGGGTCGAGGTGGACCTAGATCCGCCGCTCGACCGATTCGCCCTGCCCTCCGTGGTCGACGATGCGCGGGGCGCCGTCCAGTGGTCGCTACGCTTGCTGGAGTGCGGCCCACCCCAGGTCATGATGCCCCTACTCGCGGCGATCTACCTCGCGCCGCTAGCGTCCCTGCTCGAACCCGATTTCACCCTGTGGATCCACGGCCTGACCGGCTCACTGAAGAGCGAGCTCGCCACCCTGGCCGAGCGGCATTTCGGCGACTTCAGCCGCAAGTCCCTGCCCTGCTCCTGGACCTCGACCGACAACGCCATCGAACACCGGCTATCGATGCTCAAAGACGTCCTGGTCGTGATCGACGACTACGCGCCCCACGCCGATGCGCGCGCCGAGGCCGACCAGGCGCGCAAGGCGCAGCGGGTCCTGCGCAACGTCGGCAATCGTGCCGCGCGCGGCCGGATGCGGCCGGACATGACCGGGAGGCCCGACCGCCCGCCGCGGGGCCTCCCACTCTGCACGGGCGAGATGCTTCCGCCCGGCGCCAGCATTCTGGCCCGTCTCGTCCAGGTCGAGATCGACCGCGACCGCCTCAACCTGCCGGCGATCACCTCGCTGCAGGAGAACGGCGGGCGCCTCGCTCACTCGATGCGCGCGTTCATCGAGTGGCTGGCGCCACGGTACGAGGCGCTCCAAACCACGCTACCCGCCGCGCGCGACGGAATGCGGCGGCAGCCACATACTCGCAGAGGCCACCTCCGCCAGCCCGAGGCGATGGCCAACCTCTACATGGGGATCGACCTCTTCAGCCGGTTCGCCGAGGAGACCGGCGCGCTCGACGCAGCGGGCGCTCGGCGCCTGCGGGATGACGCGATCACCACGTTCGAGGGACTGTCCCCAACCGTCGGCAAGCCCTCCGTCGAGATCGATCCGGCCGAGCGCTTCATCGAAGCACTCACCACCTTGCTCAGTCTGAGCAAGGTTCGGATGCTCGAAAAGCGCTATGATCGGTTCCAGAGCGCCGACGACGCGGAGGTGATCGGCTGGATCGACGGCGACGAGATCCTGCTGTTGCCCGGCCCCGCGTACCGGCGCGTTGCGACTTTCCTTCGCGACCTCGGCGAGCACTGGAACCCGGGTAGCCGCGAACTCTATCGAGCGCTCCGCAAGAAAGAGTACGTGATCTCGGCAGATAGCGACTGCCCCGACGTCCAATGGCGCATCGGGACCGAAGGCCAGCGCGTGCGCGGGTGGGCGCTGGCGCGAGGCGTTCTGGCCATCGTTAGCGCGTCGTCCCTACCGCGTGGGGGCCTTCGATGAGCATCGAGGGATCGTCCGGCGCCACCTCGTCTGATCTCGTTCGCAACAATCTCCCCCGAGGTCACCTCACGCTTGCGATCGTGCACCAGATCTTCCGAATCGCGGCCCAGCGAGGCCACTCTCCAGCGTACAAGGAGCCGATTCGGCCTGGCGGCTTAGCCTCGGCTTAA
Source organism: uncultured Myxococcales bacterium (assembly GCA_964571275.1). Lineage (GTDB taxonomy): Bacteria > Myxococcota_A > Polyangia > Fen-1088 > Fen-1088 > DASRQZ01. The sequence continues at coordinate 1,255 of CAZNCQ010000240.1, read as the reverse complement.
CGCCTTCCGCCGACTGACGTGTCTACCCCGCGCAGGCTTGGTTCTCGGCGTCGGTACGGACGTCACCTGCCGGCAGCCTGCCGGCAGGGGTGATTCGAGCCGTCCCACCGACGAAGCTTTGGGTTTGGCAGCGTGGCAACGCTGCCGGCAGGCAGCCGCGTCAACAAAGATCCGCGAATCTGTCGCGCTCCCGCGACACCCCAGGAAAGCGCAGCCGCGGGCTCGAGGAACGACGCGGGCGCGCCTCAAGGGTTCGTTTGTAGCAGCGGCGCGGAGCCGTCCCACCAGGTCGCGATTGCCCATTCGGTGGCGCCGTAGTACTTGGGCAGCGTCGCCGGACGCTGCAGGTTGCGCTTGTAGATCAAGTAGTGCTTGGTCAAGTAGCGCCACGGGATGAAGTAGTGGCTGTGCATGAGCACGCGGTCCAGGGCGTGGGCGGTCACTTCCAGCTCCTCCTGGGTGTTGGCGTCGAGCAGCTTGGTGATCAGCTCGTCGACCGCGTGCGACTTCACGCCGGCGACGTTCTCGGAGCCGGACACGTCCGCGTCCTTGCCGTTGAAATTGCGCCACAGCTCGGCCCCTGGCATGCGCGCCTCGCGCAGGCTGACCATGACGAAGTCATAGTCGAAGTCGTTCATGCGCTTGCGGCCGGCGACGGTGTCGGTGAGACGCTTCGTCAGCACCACGCCAAGCTTGGTGAGGTTCAAGTAGATCGGATCCATGTACGGGTTCTGGTTGCGCGTGCCGCTGACCTCGATGGTGAACGGCTCGCCCTTGGCGTTGCGCAGGACGCCGTCGGTATTGCGCCATCCGGCCGCCGCGAACAGCTCCAGCGCCCGAGTGAGATTCTTGCGGATGCTGCCCGGCGGCTTGGTGCTTGGTTCCACCACCATCGGCCCAAATACCGCTGGGTCGAGCTCGGCGCGGTAGGGCTCTAGCAAGGCCAGCTCGGCCGCGCTGGGCAGACCGGTGGCGGCGAGCGGCGTGTTCGCGAAGTAGCTGTCGATGCGCCGGAACTCACTGTCGAAGATCTTCTGGTTGATCCACTCGAAGTCCACGGCGTAGTCGAGCGCCTCGCGCACGCGCGGATCCCGAAATCGCTCGCGCCGCAAGTTGAGCACCCACCCGTTCATCGACGGCGGGTAGCTGTGGGGGACGATCTCTTTGACCAGCTCGTGGCTGTCGAAGCGCTTGCCAATATACTGGCAGCACCAGTAACGCATGCGCGACTCGCTGAAGAAGTCGAAGTCGCCGG
>CAZNCQ010000239.1:0-11154 GCA_964571275.1 uncultured Myxococcales bacterium | reverse complement strand
TCACCGATGTATTGTCCCCTCCCTGTCACCGATCTCTTGTCCCCAGACCCGCGGCAACTTCGTCGCCACGGCGTCGAAGACAATGCCATGGGTATCCGCCTTGCTCGGCGACGCCGCATGCGCCGTGAACCGACCGACGCCGAAGCCGCCCTGTGGCGGTTCTTGCGCGCCCGCGGTCTCGGTGGGTTCAAGTTCCGCCGCCAGCACCCCGCGGGGCCATTCATTCTCGATTTCTTCTGCCCGGCTCGCCGCCTGGCGATCGAGCTCGATGGCAGCCAGCACTTTCAGCCGTGGAATCGGGCCTACGACAATCGACGGACCGCCGACCTCGCGGCCCAAGGTATCACGGTGCTTCGCTTCCTCTGCGACGCGGTCCTGCGCGAAACCGAATCGGTGATCGCCGCCATCGCCCTCGCGCTCGGCATCGCCGTACCGTCAACCTAGTGTCACCCTAGCGCTTCCTCGTCCGTTCCAACCAGCGGTGCCACATCTGGCGATACGCCGCCTCCAGATCGCGGGTGAAGATCTCGATGTTGTAGTAGCCCGACGTCGCGAGCGTGCGGCGAATCGTCGCGCGGATCTCGGCCAGACGCTGGGGGTGGGCGACGTAGTAGCGCGCGCGCTCGATGTATTCGTCAGGCGTACGCGCGACGAATTCCTCCAGCCCCGCGCTCGCCATGATCGACACCGACAGCCGCGCGCGCCACTCGTCGAGCGCCAGGCTCACCGTCGGCACGCCCTGCCAAAGGGCATTGATCGTCGTCGAGCCATTGCCATAGGGAAACGTGTCGAGGCAGAGATCGACGTCGGCGTAGAGCGCGCGCATGTCATGAAATTCGGAGCGGTGCTCTAAGCGCAACCGTTCGGGGGGGATGCCGCGCGACACGAAGTGGTCGCGCACCTGCTGTTTGTAGGCGGGCGTATAGAACGTCGAATTCTTGAGATAGAGAATCGTGTCGCTGGTCTCGCGCAACAGGCGGCACCACAGGTCCAGGACCGCAACGTTGTTCTTGAACGCGGCACCGAAGCTCGCGAAGACGAAGACGCCCTTGGTCGAGCAAGGCTGCGGTGCCACCGCCGGCATCTCGGGCAGACGCCAGGAGCCGGTCGCGCCGCAGGCGATGTGCACGATCTCCTCGGTGCACAACACCTGCTTGTGCCGCGGAAGCGTCACCGCATCGGCGACGATGAAATCGAACGCACGCAGGCCGGTGGTGGCGAGCAGGTTGTACCAGTTGACCTGGATCGGCGCCGGCTTGCGGCCGAGGACGTCGTACCGGTTCTCGACGCGCAGGCGGCCGTTGAGATCGACGAGGATGTCGACGCCGTCGCTCTGGATCTGCCGGAACAACCCGTCGTCGTCCAGCCCGCGAACGTCGCGATAGACGTCGGACACCGCGCGCGCCGTCGCGCTGTCGGGCCCGTGGTTGTAGTAGCAGACGCGCACCTGGGCGCGATCGTGCGCGCGGAACTGGGGCACCAGCGTGTGCTGCGCCAGCGGCGTATGGACGAAGTCGCACATGTACCCGACATGGAGCGGCCGATCGCGATCGCGATCGTTGCCGTAGGTCGCGGTCTCGAGCCGCCCTTCCTGCGCATAGAGCGCGGCCCAACGCCGGCTCTCCTCGAAGAACTCGACGTCGCTCGCGCGCGGGCTCGCGAGCAAATAGCGCAGGAGCGCGTTGTGGTCCTCGGCGCTGGGCGCAAGCGCCAGGCTCGGCCGCAGCAGCGCAAGGGCGCGATCGGCGTCGCCGCGCTCGAAGCAGAGATCCGCGTAGCGCCGCACGTACGGACGCTGCTCGACGGCCGGCAACGCCACGCGCGCGATCGCCAGACGCGCGTGCTCGACGATCATGCGGTCGTAAGCCCACCCAGCGTCTTGCAGGCCGCCCGCGCCGCCCGCTGCGCAGTAGATCACCTTGTCGTGAGCATGCTGGCCGATGGTGGCGACGGGCTCGAGCGCCAGCGGCACCGGGCTGACCGCGAGCAACTCTTCCAGCGCCCGAAGCGCCGAGCGCCAGACCGGCTGCGCGTCATCGGCGTCGCAGCGGACGTCACCGGCGGCAAACACACAGGGGAGCCACGCGGCCGCGCACGCCCGCAGCCGCACGCAGGCTTCGCGCGCGCTCGACCAGCTCGCGACCTGGTCTCCGTCGAGCGCCGCGTCGACGAGCCGCTCGATCTCCGCGAGCGCCCGGGCCGCGCGCGAATCGAGCGTCGGCCAATCCGTGCGTTGCGGCGCGAGCGTGAAGACGGGAAAGCCCCGATCCGGCGCGAGAATCGCCTCGAGCTCGGCGCGCCGCTCGTCGCGCGCCGCAACCACCGGCAGCGCCGCGCGCACGGCGACGCGCACGGTGAGATCGTAGAGATCGATCGCCAGCAAAGGATCGCGCATCGCGCGCGCCAGGCGTGCCGACTGCAAGAGCGTCTCGACGATCGCGGATGGCTTCACGCGATCCTCAACCGGCCGCCGGCGCCGTCATCGCCGGTGGTCCCGGCGCAGCCAGCGCCAGATCACACGACAGGATTTGCACGGCGAACGGGGTCACGTCGACCGGCCACGCCGCGGGCCCCGCGGACCCGCGCCAATGAACGCGGACCTCCGTCGCCTCGCGGCGGTGCGGAATCGCCAGCGAAAAGGTCACGCTCTCCCCGCCCCGCGCGATCTCGCCGATCTCGACCGGGGCGCACCGGTCGGCCGCGCCCACCGCCACTGTGAACCGCAACGGCAAGGTGTGTGGCCCCGGGCTCGCCGCCGCGCCCAGGCGCAGCGTGAGCCGCGCATCCGGAAGATCCGGCTCGATGCGAAAGCGGGCGTCGGGCGCGAGGAACAGCAGCCCGTCAGGCCCGCTCACCATTCCCTCGTCCGGCCGTACCAGCCGGTAGATCCCCTGCGTTTCGTGGAAGATCTTCTGCGCGCTCGCGACATCTCCCAGGGCCAGCAGCAGCCGCGCCACCATCAGGTGCGCGGGCTGATGGTGCGGCGTCGCCCGCGTGGCGGCAATGGCGAGCTTGAGCGCGCCGCGCGGATCCCCTGCCTCCAAACGCAGCTCGGCGACCCGCGTCGCGAGCTCGGCATCCGCGGTGGCCGCCGCGCCCGCCTGGGCGAGCAGCTCGTCGATCTCACCCCGCGCCGCGTCCCGCCGCTGCTCGTCGAGACACGCGCGCACGCGACCGAGCCGCGCGCCCAGCGCGGACGGCCACCAGGGAATCACCTCGAGCGGACGCACGTCCAGCGACGGTCCGCCGCCCGGCGCGAACAGCCCCACCTCGGCGGCACCGTCGGCGGCCCGGTCCCAGGCGATCTTGGCGAGCCGGATCACCGCGCCGTCGTGGCTGGTCTGCGTCGGGTGCTTCCGGAACTGGCTCAGCGACTCGGTCAGGTACAGCAGATCGCCCTGCGCGAGCAGGTTCATCCACATGCTGACGTCGCCGTTGCCGTTGAAGTTGGTCCCGGCGAACGACCAGAAGTTGGGCGCGAACGGCTCCATGTCCGCCCTGCGAAACATGGCCGTGCTCGGCTCGCCGATGAAATTCAGACGACAGCCGAGCATGCGCGCCAGCGCCGAACGCGCGCCGACGATCGCGCTGCGACCGAGCGGCCGCTCGGTATAGATCTCGTCGGGCTGCACGCGATCCTCGTGGTCGATGACCTGACGGTGCGAGGTCACCAGCGTCACATCAGAATGCGCCCGCAGGCAGGCAACCATGACCTCGAGGCAGCGCGGCGCCAGCGTGTCGTCGTCGTTCAGGAACTTGATGTACGCGCCGCGAGCCTTCTTGAAGCAGGCGACGTAGTTGCGTGCGTCACCCTGGCGTTCGGCGTTGGGGACGTACCGGATGCGATCGAAGCGCGGGTGCGCCGCGAAGCTCTGCAGCACCGGCTCGGCGCCGCCGCGCGGCCCGTCGTCGCACAGGACCAGCTCGAAGTTGTCGTAGGTTTGCTCGAGCACGCTCGCCACCGCCTGGCGCAGATAGGTCGTGCGGTAGAGAGGCACCAGCACGCTCACCAGGGGGCGCTCGCCCTCGGTCCGCCGTGGCTTCTCGAGATCGACGATCAAGTCGACCTCGCGTGCGCTCTCACGACCAGCGAGCCGCGCGTCGCCGCTTTCGCCGGCTTGGCGCCGCTGCGGATCGCGCAGGCCGACCAGTGTCGCCAGGCGCGCGAGCTCGGCCAGGTCATAGAGCCAGCGGCGGCCGCCGTCGCGGAACGCGCGATTGAGCACGCGGGCGCGCATCTGAGTCCAGTCGTATCCGTTCTCGTACCAGCCACCGGCGACCCAGGCCGCGGGCGACGCGTGCTGCTCCAGGATGCGCGCGAGATCGGTCGTGACCACGCGCAGGCGTCCGCCGCGCGCGAGCACCCGCCGGCACTCGCGCAACAGGCGCGCGCCATCGGCGAGATCGAGAAACTCGAGCACCCGGTCGAGGTAGATCGCGGCCACGCTGCCGTCGGCGAAGGGGAGCCGATGCTCGTTCGCCGCCAGCGCCTCCGGACGGCCATCGACAAGCTCGAAGCCCTCCCAGAAGGCGCCGTCGGCCGCGATGCGAAGGCACGTCTCCTCGGGCGACCCCGCACGCGCTGGCGGCGCCGAAGGGGGCGCCGCGATCCGGGCGCCCACCTGCAGCACTAGTTCCCCCTCTTGGTGCGGCGGCTGGTCATGCGCGGCGGCTGATCATGGTTGACGGCGCTGTCCCGCCCCTTGCACAGCAAGCCAGGTGCCACCGCGTTTTCAGCCGTAAAAACGCGCTGCTTCGGACAGGAGCGTCAAGGCCGTGGCTCGCGCGCCCACCGCGCCGTCAGGCTTTTGACGCAGGCGCGGGCCGTACCGGGTCCGACCAAGCCGCCGCCGGCGACGAGAAGATCGGCCAGGGAGTCGCGCGCGTGCCGGCATACCAGTTGTTGTGACGGCCGTCCCAGTACCCGAGCGGCAGCTGGTCGACTTCGATGTCGTCGACCGCGTTCAGATTGATCGCCACGTAGTCGCCGCCCACCTCCGCCAGGTAGCCGCGCGCAAAGCAGTGAATGCCGCAGGTCTTGCAAAAGTAGCGCTGAGCGGTCTTGCCACCCCACTCGTAGCGGCTCAGGTTCTCTTTGCCCGCGAGCAGCTCGAACGCTTCCGGCCTGGCGATCGCACCGGTGATGTTGGTCTTGAGGCAGATGGTGCAGTTGCAGCGCGTGCCGCCCAGCCGCTCGGGAAGCTGAACCTGAAAGCGGACAGCGCCGCAGTGGCAGCTGCCGAGGTGCGTGCGCCCGATCGGGGCCAGGGTCTCGTCGCTCGGCTCGCTGGTCTTGGTCTCGGTCGTCGTCGTCGTCATCGTTGGCCTCCTGGTCGTTGGTGTTGACCCACGCCGAAGACTCTAGAGCCCGCCGATGACAGCCTTGTGTCAGGTATTATCGACTCATGCGCCGCACCGAACGACTCTTCGCGCTGGGCGAGCACCTGCGCAGCCGTCGCACCGGCGTGACCGCCGAGCAGCTGGCCCAGCGCTTCGCAGTCACCGTGCGCACGATCTACCGTGACCTCGACGCGCTCCGCGAAGCCGCGCTGCCGCTGACGGCCGAGCGCGGCCCGGGCGGCGGCTATGCCCTGGAGAAGAGTTACACGCTGCCCCCGGTGAACTTCACCGCGCGTGAGGCGGCATTGCTGGTGGCGCTCGGTCGGTTCGCGATCGACATGCGCCTCTTGCCGTTCGCCGGGACGCTGGAGTCGGGCCTCGACAAGGTGCGCGCCGCGCTGTCGACGTCGGCCCAGCGCGAGCTCTTGACGCGCATCTCGGAGCTGTCCTTTCACGGTGTCCCCGCGCTGCCCAGCAAGCGCGAGGTGCGCGCGGAGCTCGAACGCGCCTGGTTCGAACAGCAGCCGGTGCGCATCACTTACGTCGATAGCGGCTATATCGAGAGCAAGCGCGACATTCGCATCCTGTCGGTCGCGATGGATCGCCACGAGACGCGCATCGAAGCGACCGACCTCGAAAAGAACAAGGCGCGGCAATTCCGGCTCGATCGCATCACTCACGCCGAGGTGATCGTCGGGCCGCGTGCGGCGCCCGCACCATCCGCGCCCAAGGGGACACCCCCGAATCGGTGAGCCGCCCGGGGTGGGCGATGTCACTTGCCACCCGGACAGGCTCACTCTCGGGAGGCTCGATGCAACCGATGTGCTCGATACGTCGCAATCCTCGTACTCGTTCGTCGAGCGCACCTTGCGCTTGGTCCACCGTCCCGATCGCTGCGCTGGCGCTCGCATCGCTCGGCGCCGTCGCTTGCACTCAGGACGAAACCCTCGACGATGCGGCCCGGCTCGCGCGCTTCGAGGCGCAGGGCCGCGACACGACCGGCGACCCGGTCGCCGGCACGACCGCGGCGCTGACCGGCGGCACGGCCAACCGCACGCGTACGATCGCGGGCATGATGTTCGACATCGGCACCGGTGCGCCGAACATGACGACGCTCGCGAATCTCATCACCGGTCCAGGCACGTCACAGCGGCACATGTACGTCGAGATCTCGTACGGGCTCCAGGATCTGCAAACCGACTTCCAGGGCCCCTACACGCTGCCGGTCCAGAACTGCCTGACCATCGCCTGTTGCGGGCCGTCGTCGGACAAGACCGGCAACGGAGCGACGGTGGCCGCGGAGATCGCGGCGCTGCCCAAGACCTACGACCACTACTTCTGGCTCTACGGCACGCCGTCGCCGCAGGGTTCGTCCTGCGGCACCTGGGGCGACGAGGGGCGGCCGAACAAGCCCGCGGTCTACTCCAACTACTCGTTCGACGACATCGTCGGCTTCGCGCAGGAGCTGGGCCACAACTTCGGCATGACCCACGAGCCGACGATGACCTGCCCGGGCAACGCGGCGTTCCTCGACGATCCGACGCAGTGCACGCACGTCGAGTACGGCAACGCGCTCAGCTTCATGGGCGGGGGGGCGATGCACCCGTCCGCGTATCACAAGTACGCGCAGGGCTGGATCGGCAAGTGCAACGTCGTCACGGCCGCCGGCTCGGGCACGTTCACGCTCGTGCCGCAGGAGCTGCCGTGCGACGGCGTCCAGCTGTTGCAGGTGCCGGCGCCCAAGGTGCGCATGGCTCCGGGGCCAGGCACCGGCGGACAAGCACGCCAGGGACAGGCCCCGATGCTCAGCAACTATTACCTCGAGATGCGCGGCCAGTACGGGTTCGACAGCAAGATCCCCCAGCCGATGGTGCTGGTGTCGATCGGCGCCGGGTTCCCGACGCAGAACGCGGCCGCGCCCTATCTCTACTTGCTCGACCTCACGCCCGAAGCGAGCAGGGCCAACCTCAACAACGCCGGTCTCATGACGGTGGGCCAGTCCTATACCGATCCGGCGGGCGGGCTCACGTTCACGCTCATGGCGATCGACAACAAGAGCGCGACGGTCAACATCACCAGCAACGCGACCGGCGGCGCGACTTGCTCCGACATGACGCCGTTCACGCTGCCGGGGCCGGACGGCACCAGCTGCGGAGCGCTGGCGACCATCAGCGGCGACGGCGGCGTCACGGGACCAACCGACGCGCGTCCTGGCACCGGGGGTGCGACGGGCGCGGACGCTGCCGCCGGCACCGGCGGGCGCGCCGGAGGTGCTGACGCCGGCTCGACGAGCGCGGGCGGCAGCACGGGCGCGGCCGGCGCCACCGGCGCGGCAGGCGCCACTGGAGGGGGCGGCGCCAAGGGCGCGGAGACCGGCGCCAGCGGCGGATGCTCGTGCGACAGCGCCGGCACTGGCGCGTTCGCTCGGGCCATCGATCTCGCGGCGGTGCTGCTGATCTCGATGACGCTCGTCTTGCGCCGGCGGTCGCGGCGTGGACGTTCCTGATCACGCGCGAAGACGCCGTGGCTCGGCGACGGCGATCGGCACCAGCTCGGTCCTCGTCGTCGCGATCGTGGCTGCGCTCGGCAGCTTCGCGCCGCGCGCCGCGCGCGCCAACGGCGCCTTTCCCGATTCCCAGAGCATCCTGACGCCGTCGGCGCGGCCGAACGAGATCTCGCTCGTCACCAACTTCGGCCTCGTGGCGTCGCGCGACGGCGGCCACACCTGGCTGTGGTCGTGCGAGCAGGACGCGAACACCCTCGGCTACCTCTACCAGTACAACGCCGCTCCACAGAATCGCCTGCTCGCGGTCGCCAACGAGAAGCTGGTCTTCACCGACGACGCGACCTGCGGCTGGACCGCGGCGCAAGGCCTGGTCACGGGGCTCGGCGTCACCGACTTCTTCCCCGACCCGAGCGACCCGAACCGGGTGCTGGCGCTCGCGTTCGACTACAGCTCGTCGACGTACGCGGTGCTGCAGTCGACCGACGCGGGCAACACCTTCACTTCCAGGCTCTACACCAGCGACGCGAAAGCCACGATGAGCGGCATCGAGATCGCGCGAACGGATCCGAAGACGATCTACGTGACGTTGACGGCGCCAACGACCAACGCACCGACGCTCGGACATTCGAACGACGCAGGCGCGACCTGGAAGTTCACCGACCTGACGCCGGTGCTGGGCACCGGCACGCCGAGCATCATCGCGGTCGACCCGACCAATGCCGGGACCGTGCTGCTGCTGTTCAAGGGAACGTCGAAGCAGTCGCTGGCGCTGACCCGCGACGGCGGCCAGACGGTGACCCTCTCGATGACGACCGACGGCTACTTCACGTCGGCGACGCACACCGGGGCCGGCTCCATTCTCGTCGGCGGCGTCGACGTGTCGACCAACCCCGTGCTGTTCCGCTCGACGGACAACGGCGTGACCTTCCAGACCGTCGCGACGCAGGCGCCGCACGTCCGCGCGCTCTCGACGCGCGGCGGTCAGATCTACGCCGCCGCCGACAACTTCAGCGACGGCTACGCGCTGGGCGTGTCGGCCGACGACGGCATGACCTGGCAGTCGGTGCTGGCGTACGACCATGTCGCGGCGATCCTCGGCTGCCTCAAGCAGGCCTGCCAGACGACGTGCGCGACCGAAGTCTCCGTCGGCCTGTGGGACGTGAGCATCTGCGCCGCGGATCCGCCGCCGCTGTTCGACGGCGGCACGACCAGCGGCGCCGACGCCGCGCCCGGCGCCGGAGGGAGCAGCGGCGCCGCGGGGATGTCCGGCGGCGGGCCGCCCCCCTCATCGTCGTCGAGCTGCGCGATCGCCGGCGGCGACGCGGGCGGTTCAGCGGCCAGCCGGCGGCTCTGGACGGGTGGGGTCGCGGTGCTGCTCCTCTGGTTCAGTCGCGGACGCCGCCGCCGCTGAGCCGCGGCCACACCAGTCCATAGGCGGGCCGGCGGCGCGCGAGATAGACCGCGAGCGCGCCCAGAAAGACCGCCGCGCCCGCGACCAGCGACGCGACGAACACGCGCCCCGGCAAGGTCACGTATGCGCGCGACGCGCACAGCAAGAGCTCGAACGCCAGCGCCGCGCCCGTGATGGCCGCCCACCACGCCAGCCCACGTTGCCGCGCGGGCGCGAGCGCGCGCAGGCGCTCCCAGAGCAGCTCCTCCTGTCGCACGTAGGTGACGACGACCGGGATCAGCTCCAGCGTCAGGAACGCCGACGTCACCAGCCCGCCGACCATCGGCGCGGCGATGCGGCGCATGACGTCGGCGCCCGAGCTCGTGGACCACAGCAGCGGGACGAGGCCGATCAACATCGTGGACACCGTCATCAGCTTGGGCCGCACGCGCAGCACGGTCCCTTCCATGTGCGCCGCGATGATGTCGCCGAGATCGTGGATGCGCCCCTCGGCCTTGTACCGCTGGTAGGCGTGGTTGATGTAGACGATCATCACGATGCCGGTCTGCGCCGCCAGGCCGGTGAGCGCGATCATGCCGACCCAGACCGCCGTCGACATCCGGTAGTCGAGCAACCAGAGCAGCCAGATGCTGCCCACGAGCGCGAACGGAATCGACAGCAGCACGATCAGCACGTCGGCGGCGTTCTTGAAGTGGAGCAGCAGCAAGACGGCGATGATGAGCAGCGTCAGCGGTATGACCAGCTTCATGCGCGCGATCATCTCCTGCAGCTGCTCGTACTGCCCCGTCCACTTCAAGTACGACCCGGCGGGCAGCGCGAGCTCGCCGGCGGCGCGCGCGCGCGCCACGACGGCCTTGGCCTCGTCAACGTAGCCGCCGATGTCGCGCGCGCCCTCGTCGACGTCGACGTAGACGTAGCCGACCAGCAAGCCGGCCTCGTCGCGGATCATCGGCGGGCCGCCGGCGATGCGCACGTCCGTGATCTCGCCCAGCGGCACGAAGCCGCCGGCCGCGACCGGCACCAGGATGCGGCGGATCTGATCGGCGTCGCCGCGCGCGTCTTGCGGATAGCGCACGCTGATGGTGAACCGGTTGCGCCCCTCGACGGTGGTGCCGATGGGCAAGCCGCCGATCGCGCCTTCGATCACCGCCTCCACGTCGGCGACGCGCAACCCATAGCGAGCCAGCGCGGCCGCGCGCGGAACGATGTCCAGGTACAGCCCGCCCAGGTTGCGCTCGTAGAACACGCTGCGCGTGCCGCGGATCGGCGCGAGGACGTGCTCGAGCGCCACACCGACCCGCTCGATCTCCTTCAAGTCGGATCCGAAGACCTTCACGCCGACCGGCGTGCGCACCCCGGTCGACAGCATGTCGACGCGCGTCTTGATCGGCATGGTCCAGGCGTTGGTCCACCCGGGGAACTGCATGCGCTGATTCATCTCGGTGGTCAGCTCCTCGCGCGTGAGCGGCCCGTCGTCGGGCCAGATCCGCCGCAGCACGCGCGCGACCGGAGCGGGCGCGAAGGACGAGTACCATCGCCGGCGCGCCACCCGCCGCCACGCCTCGCGCGGGCGCAGCCGCACGGTCGTCTCGACCATGGTGATCGGCGCGGGATCGGTCGCAGACTCGGCGCGGCCCACTTTGCCGAAGACGGTGTCGACCTCGGGGAACGTGCGCAGGATCTGGTCCTGGCGCTGTAGCTGGCGCTTGGCTTCCTCGATCGAGATGTTGGGCAGCGTGATGGGCATGTAGAGCAGGTCGCCCTCGTCGAGCGGCGGCATGAACTCGTGCCCCAGCTTGCCGGCCAGCACGCCCGCCGACGCCAGCGCGCACAGCCCGATCGCCAGCGTCGACTTCGGCCGGCGCAGCGCCACGTAGACGAACGGCTCGTAGATGCG
>CAZNCQ010000238.1:0-11208 GCA_964571275.1 uncultured Myxococcales bacterium | reverse complement strand
TGGAGAAGGCCCACGTCAAGCGGAGCGGCGCCATCGCCATCGGCATGGACGGCCTCAACAACGCCGTGATCCCAGGGCACGCGACGCCCGAACAGTACGTCAAGGAGATCACGATGGCGAACGACGGCATCGTGAATCAGCGAGCCGTCCTCGCCTACGCCGAGCGCAGCTACGAGATGATCAAGAAGCTCGACGGCTGGGGCGTCAAGTTCCAGAAGACCGAGGCCGGCGACTTCGACGTCAAGAAGGTGCATCACAACGGCAGCTACGTGCTGCCCATGCCGGAGGGATACGACCTCAAGAAGATCTTGACGCGCATGATCCGTCGCGCCGGAGTCCGCGTCAGCAACCGGGTCATGGCCACCCGCCTGCTCACGGCCGGCGGCCGCGTGGCCGGGGTCGTGGGCCTCGACGTGCGCACCGGCGACCTGCACGTCATCCGCGCCAAGGCGGTCATCCTGTGCTGCGGCGCCTCGGGGCGCCTCGGCCTGCCCGCGTCCGGCTACCTGTTCGGCACCTACGAGAACCCCGCCAATGCCGGCGACGGCTACTCGCTCGCCTATCACGCGGGTGCCGAGCTCACCGGGATTGAATGCTTCCAGATCAACCCCCTCATCAAGGACTACAACGGCCCGGCATGCGCCTACGTCACCGGCCCTTTCGGCGGCCACACCGTCAACGCGCGCGGCCACCGCTTCATCGAGAGCGACTACTGGAGCGGCCAGATGATGCTCGAGTTCTATCGAGAGCTGAACTCCGTGAACGGCCCCGTCTACCTGAAGCTCACGCACCTCGCGCCCGAGACCCTCACCGAGATCGAGCGTGTCCTCCACGGCACCGAGCGCCCGAGCCGCGGACGGTTTCACGCGGGACGCAAGCACAGCTACGCCGATGATCTCGTCGAGATGCACATCTCGGAGATCGGCCTGTGCAGCGGTCACAGCGCCTCCGGCGTGTTCGTGAACGAGCGTGGCGAGACGACGCTGCCCGGCCTCTACGCAGCCGGCGACATGGCCTGCGTCCCCCACAATTATCTCCTCGGCGCCATGACCTACGGCGAGATCTGCGCGGAGAACGCGCTCGCGTATGCACGCGCAGCCGCGCCGGCCGCCGAAGCCGAAACGGCGCCGCAGATCGAGTCGGAGCGGTTGCGGCTCGAGGCGCCGCTGAAGCGGCCGCGCGGAATCCCGCCGCACCAGTACGAATACAAGGTGCGCCGCTTCGTCAACGACTACCTTCAGCCGCCGAAGACGGCCGCGCGCATCACGCACGGCCTCGCGCTGTTCGAGCGCGCGGCCGAGGAGCTCGACTCCGTGAGCGCCGACGGTCCCCACGAGCTCATGCGCTTCGTCGAGGCCGGCTTCATCCGCGACTGCGCCGAGATGGCCGCGCGCGCGTCGCTCTTCCGCACGGAGAGCCGATGGGGGCTGTATCACTACCGCCTCGACTACCCCGAGATCGACGACGACAACTGGCTGCTGCACGTCAATCTGCGGAAACGGCCCGACGGACGGATGGAGGCGCTCAAGCGGCCGCTCACGCCCTACGTGGTGCCGCTCGACGCGGCGGAGCGCCGCAGCTACTACCAGATCCGCGTCCCGGCCAGCCCGGCGCCGGCGCGCGACCAGGAGCTGAGGTCGTGATCAACCGAGACAACCGCGAGGTCGTCAAGGCCGGTCAAGCGGCGCGCGTCGAGAACGCGCAGACCACCGAGCGCTTCGACGTTCCGGTCGTGGTCGACACCGGGAGCTGCATCAGCGGCTGCCACATCTGCATCGACTCTTGCCCCGTCGATTGCCTCGCGGTGAGCCCCGAGACCGGCAAGGCGCACATGAAGTTCGACGAGTGCTGGTACTGCCTCGCGTGCGAGATCGATTGCCCCAAGGACGCCATCACCGTGAAGATCCCGTTCCTGCTGCGTTGATGGACGCCATGAGCACAACCGACGAACGCACCCTGCTCGACCGCCTCCGGCACTGCGATGTCGCCGAACGCCAGCTCGCGATCATCGCCCTCGAAGACGTCGCCAGCCTCGACTCCGTCGAGGGGCTCATCCACGCGGTGCGCGACAGCGACCCGACGGTTCGCCGGCTCGCCGTGGGACTGCTCGAGGAGCTTGGGGACGGACGCGCGGTGCCGGCCCTGCTGGCCGCCGTCGAAGACGAGGTCGCCGAGGTCCGCGATGCCGCCGAGACGGCGCTGCGCGAAGTCCGCGACGCGGCGGCGATCGATTCGCTGGTCCGCGCCGTCGGCCATCCCAACGCCAAGGTCAAGCGAGCGGCGATCGTGGCCGTCCGCGAGCTCAAGGACGAGCGCGCGATCGGTCCGGTCATCGGAGCCCTCACCGATCCGGACGGCGCCGTTCGCCGCGAGGCCGTCATCACGCTCGGCCACTTCCAGCGCCGCGAGGGATTGGCCCCGCTGCGAGGTCGTCTCGTCGATCCCGATCCAGACGTCAGGCGCTTGGCCCTCGGAGCCCTGGCCTTCTTCCGAGACGCGAACCTGGCGGACGCTTTCATCCCTTTGCTCGAAGACGTCGACTGGCGCGTCCGCGCCGAAGCCGCGATTGTCCTCGGTCGAGTCCGCGCCACCGAGGCGGCGGCGGGCCTGATTGCCGCGCTCGACGATTCTTTCTGGCAAGTCCGGAAGGAAGCCGCCGTGGCGCTCGGGCTCTTGCGCACCAGCCTGGCAGAGCTGCCGCTGACGAAGCTCTTGACGTCCGACGTCGCCGATCTCCGCAAGGTCGCCGCCACCAGCCTCGGCGCGCTGGGCTCGCGCCCTGCCGTGCCGCTTCTGCGGGCGCTCGTCGATGACCCCGACGCCGAGGTCAAGAAGGCGGCCGTCCGCGCGCTGGGCCTGATCGAGCCGGCTGACGTCCGAGCGTGATTTCGGCCGTCACCCTGCTCTTCAAGGCCCCGCCCGCCCGCGCGAGCGAGCCGCCGAACGGCGCCGCCACATCGTGCGCCATCATGGCTTGAAGCTGGCGCACGCGATCGCATGCGTCGAACACCGTGGCCGTTCGCTCCGCGACCTCCTAAGCCAGTGATTGCCGCGTCGTGATGCGATTGAAGCGTGCCGGCGTGCTGAGGGACAGCGTGTGGATGTCGTGCCCGACCCGTCGGCAACCGGCCGTTCTAGCTGGCGCGCGCCGCGAAGAGCGAATTCTGGCCCGATTCGTGGGGCTGAGGACACCCCATCCAGCATGACGACGAGGGACCGCTGCGGGTCGTTGTGCGCTCGGGTGGCGCTCGGGCTCATGCCGCTGTGGATCGCGGCGTGCTCGAAGGGCGCAGGCGGTGAATCGTCGACCGACGCCGCAGCCGTCGACGCGCCGGCGATCGGCGGTCGGGGCGCGGGAGGCTCGGCGACCGCGGGCGCGGGCGGCTCCGTCGCCGGCATCGGTGGGAGCGGAGGCGTCGCCGGAGCGGGCGGCGTCGCGGGGGCCGGCGGTGCGCATGTCGCCGCGCCGAACTTCCTCGATCGGATCGACTTCGGCGACCGCGGCGGCGGTCCGACGAGTGAGTCGGCGCACAACCTGGTGCAGCCCGCCGCCACCAACGGCACCGGCATGTTCGGACGCAGCTACCGCTTCATCGCCGCCTCGACGGCGACGCCGGGGGATCCGTCGACCAACGCGGTGCTTACGTTCAACCTCGCTTGCGATCCAGCGCTACAGAACTACTTGACCGTGAAGCTGTGGGGCGGCGATACGCAGGTCGGAATCATCTACCTTTACGATCCGGGGCGCGGCTACGAGCAATCCAACTACAACGGGCAAAGCATCCCCGAGATCGACATCCAGGAGGACGCCACCCCGATGGCGCCGGGCCGCTTCGTCTATGTGACGATGCCGATCCCGATTGCGTCGACGCAGGGCAACCAGACCGTGAGGCTGACGTTGAACGCGGCCAAGTCGTTCTCGTACTACGGCGGACGCACCACGGCGCAGCTCGGGACGGGCGACGCCACGCGGCCGATCTACTCGGCGTTCAGCCACACCGATCCGATGCTGAACCTGCTCGGCGACGACGTGCAGACAGCAGGCGCGTCGCCGACGCCCGCGACGCCACTGACGTTCAACGCCGCGTACGTCACCAGCCTGCAGCAGCGCTACGAAACGCGCATCGACAACTACCGTGACGCGACCCTGGGCGGTGGCGCGTGGGTTCAGGCGTGGGGACCAGCCTGGGATGCGGCGGTCGCCGCGGGGACCGTGCCGCCGCAGATCGTCGGCCTGTTCCTGGGCAACGTAGCGCCCGGCAACAGCCGTACCCCCGCAGGCTGGCTCGACTTTGCCGCCACGACGACATCGACGGGGAACAACAATCCGATGCTGCGCCTCGACGACATGGGCTTCGCATTCGCCAGCGCCAACCTCGCTCCGACCTACTTTCAAAGCCCCGAGCTGCGCAGTCGAATCATCGCCGGTATCGACGCCGCGTTTTACATGCAGTCGCTAAACGGCGCGCTCGGCAGCCTGACCGCGTGGGTCGGACTGGGAGCGACGACCGTGACCGCGGCGAACCCGCAAGGACGCCTCACCGCAGCCGGTAACGCGATCGAAGGCAATGGCACGCTCGCGCTCGGTTCGGCCTTCCTCAACCTGTCGAGCGACGCAACCTTCCTGACCGCGCTCGACCAACCGATCAACGCGACGCTCGCACCGGGGGTCATGCGCTATCAGGCCTGGGGCCAGCTCTTCTCGCGACACGTCGCTTTTCTGCTGAGCCGGCACGGCAGCGCGCCCAATCAAGACATCTTGCAGGCGCGTTCGCTGATCGCCGCCAACCAGGCGGCAAAGGTGATCGATCGCCGCAAGGGCACGGCGTACGCGATCCCCGACGCAATGGTGACCGCCTACGCGCAGAGCGCCTGCGGCGTCACCGCCAGCAGCAAGGGGCCGCGCTGGTTCAGTCCGCGCGGCCTGTCTCTGGAGGTTCACGGCGTCGGCAACGGCGGCTTCGACGGCGGCTATGGAATGAACGGCATGGTGCTGGCCGTCGAGGCGGCGAAGATGCTCGCCGATGCGGGCCTCGAGACCGACGCGGCTCACCCGGTTCGCGACGTCGCGCTGTCGGCGGTGCACGCGTTCGGCAACTTCATCGTGCCCTCCCTGACGCCCGCCGGCGTCGTCGCGCTCCGGCGCGAGGAGGCGATCACCTTCCGCAAGAACTTCAACGTCGGCGAGATCGGCTCGGCCGCCAGCTATCTGGCTGCGTTTCAGTTCGCCGATGCGGCGGCGTTGCACGCGTTCCATCTCGAGCGGCTGTTTGGCATGTCACCGCCCGAGTGGAGCAACGGAAACATCGACGAGGGGCAGAACCGCATGTTTCGCTGGGGCGCCTCCTACGTGGGCCTGGTGCAAAACGCGATCACAGCCGCCGCGGGTGGCGCCGTCACCGACTCGTCGGGTCTGACGTTGCTCCACGAGGATGCGCATGCCGACGGTGCCTGGACCGACGCCGTCGCGGGCGCGGTCAGCTTCAAGCAACACGGACAGCACGGCCTTCTCGCGCTCAACTGGCGTCCCTACGGCTACGGCGACGCCACCGCCTACGTGCAGCCGGGTGCAACCGGCACGCTCAGCAACGTCGCGCGCCTGCACGTCATCACGCCGGTCGTCGATCGCATCGTTACCGTCTACCTGCCGACGAGCGCTGCCACCGGCGCAACGGCCGGCTTCACCAGCGGCAGCTACGGCGGGCTTTACCTTGCGCGCTACGGTCCGTTCGTTGCGGCGCTCAACCTGGGCGCTGCCGCCGCGTCGGTGACCGTGCCTGTGCCTGCCGGCCTGCCGTCGGACTTCGCCTACGACTGGGTCGTCGGCGCGGCACACGATCTCACGGCCAGCCGGAGTCTTGCCGTCGCCGCCGGGTCCGGTGCTCTGCTCACGCTCGGCGCCGACGCCGGCTCAGCGATGGCGGCTTCTGCGATCGCCTACTGATCGCACGGCAACGATACATCCGAAGAACGACTATGCCTGGCAGCGACAGCGCGCGCCCTACCTGCCGCTGGACTTCGACGCCCGCTTCCTCTGCGCGGCGGCCCCCGAGCTGACCATGGAGCGCTTCCTCGCGGGCGGCGAGGCGATCCAGGTCGCTGGTTGCAGCCGCGAAGGATCGCTTCAGTTCAGCGTGCCACGCTGCGCGCCGGTCATCGACGTCACGATCGCTGGCGCACACGACGCGGGTTGATAGTTGATAGCGGTCAGGCGCCCGCCATCTCGTCGAGCGAGATCACACGGACGCCCACCAGCTTGGCGTCGAGGAGTGCCCTCGCGACGCGCTCGTTCGCGAGCAGGTAACCCGGATCCTCGGCGAGCCGGAAGAACGAGTGATCGCGCGCGCGGGCCTCATCGATGACCAGGTGGCGGAACAGCATCGACGGCGGCGCGAACTTCGGATCGAACTTCGACCTCGCGAGGTCGGCGCAGCCGATCGCGCCCAGCACGTTGACCGCCTTGTAGGTGGTGTCCCGCTTTCCCGTGCGTGGATCGACCACGACCGCATTGTGCTGGGTGAAGTTGTCGACCCCCGCAGAGACCAGCGCCGCCAGCATGCGCGCCGAGAACAGAGGGATGGTGACCAGGAACGCGTCGGGCAAACGCGTGCCGGTGTTCTCGTCCAGCAGGAACTCGATGGGATCCGGCACGCTGAGGCCCGGCGCCCAGGGCACACCCATCGTCCAGGGGACCTCCGTCGCCGGCGTGACGTCGATGTCCGCCAGCTCCTCGGCGTCGTAGTAGTCGGACACCCTCCAGTCGATGGCGAAGTAGGCCACGTCAGGTCTCCCGATGGATGCCGAACTTCGAGATCAGCCTGGCCTTGCCCGCCAGGAGAGCCTGCGTGAACTTGTCCCCCGCCATGGAGCGGCAGCGCCGGGCGCGGGGATGGACGCGAGGAGCGCCAGGATGACCAGCGGGCCGGAGCTGCCGTCCTCGCGGACCACCAGCACGTCCATGGGTTGCATCAGCCCCTGGCGCAGCTGTCCGGCAAGCTCACGCGACGCCATCGTGGCGGGCGCCGGCGCGTCGTCTCCGATCTTCACCCACGCGACGCCTTTGTCGTCCATCGCCACGCTCCGACCGCGACGGATCCCCGTCGAGATCGACCCCGGCGCCCCGACGTCGTGCGCTGCGGTCGTCCGCTTGGCCATGCGGGCATTTTACACGAGGCGCGCGCGGAGGGCGTGTGGCGCGGGACCAAGGACGGGGTGTGCCGGCGCGCTCGACATCGATAGCGCGTGCGTCCGGCAGCCGTTGCTGATTAGCTACGAGTGACGATGCCCGCATCGGAATACGGCGCGCTCGACGCGCTCGGCTTGGCGGAGCTCGTGCGGCGGCGCGAGGTCACCGCGACGGAGCTGCTCGATGAGGCGATCGAGCGCGCCGCGCGCGTCAATGGCCGGCTCAACGCCGTAGTGACGCCGCTGCATGACGAAGCCCGTCGCGCGATCGCGGCCGGGGTGCCCGACGGGCCGTTCGCGGGCGTGCCTTTCCTCCTCAAAGATCTCGACGCCGGCCACGAGGGGACGCTCATGTCGTCGGGGAGCCGGTTCCTCGCAGGACACCGCTCGCCGCACGACGCGACGCTGGTCTCGCGTTACCGACGCGCCGGGCTCGTGATCTTCGGCAAGACCAACACGCCCGAGCTGGGGCTCACCCCGTACACCGAGCCCGAGCTCTTCGGCCCGGCGCGGAACCCCTGGGATCCCACACGCACGCCCGGTGGCTCCAGCGGCGGGGCCGCGGCCGCCGTCGCCGCCGGGGTCGTCCCCATGGCCCACGCCAACGACGGCGGCGGTTCGATCCGCATTCCCGGCTCCTGCTGCGGGCTCTTCGGCCTCAAGCCGACGCGCGGGCGCACGCCGGTCGGCCCCGACTGCTCACAGATCTGGAGCGGAATGGCGATCGGGCACGCGGTCACGCGCAGCGTGCGCGACAGCGCCGCGCTGCTCGACGCCACGGCGGGACCTGAAGCGACCGCCAGCCACTTCGCGCCGCCGCCGGCGCGGGCCTTTCTCGACGAAGTCGGCGCGCCGCCCGGGCGGCTCCGGGTCGCGCTCACCAAGCGACCGCACCTCGGGATCGCGGCACCGCACGCGGATTGCGTCGCGGCCGCCGAGGACGCGGCGCGACTGGTGAGCTCGCTGGGACACGACATCGAAGAGAAGGATCTCGACCTCGATACCGAGGCGCTCGCGCGCGACTTCTTCCTCGTCGTCTGTGTCGCGATCGCGACGCGCATCGCCCAGGAGACGCGCGCGCAGGGCCGCGGTCCACGACGTGGTGAGCTGCAGACCAGCACCCGGATCACCGCCGCGATCGGGCGGCAGCGCAGCGCCGTGCAGCTCGCGGCGGCGCACGAACGGCTCGAGGCAGCGGCGCGTGGCGTGGCTCGGTTCTTCGAGCGCTTCGACCTCTTGCTCTCGCCCACGCTGGGCCTGCCGCCGCCGGCGATCGGCGCGCTTCATCCCCACGGGATGGAGGCGTTCGCCCACGAGGTCCTGCTCGCGCTCCGACTCGGCTTCCTGCTGCGCCTGCCGGGCGTCGTCGAGAGCGCGGTCCGGCGGGTCTTCACGTTCATGCCTTTCACGCCGCTCGGCAACGTCACCGGCGCGCCGTCGATGACGGTCCCGCTGTACTGGAACGCCGCCGGGCTTCCCATCGGCGCGATGTTCACCGCCCGCCTCGGCGACGAAGCGACCCTGCTGCGCCTCGGCGCCCAGCTCGAGTCGACCCGCCCGTGGGCCGCGCGCCGCCCACCGATCCACGCCGACGCGTCGCAAACGTGAAGGACACGAGATACCTTGGTAACCGCCGGTCGATCGCGCGCAGCGAGGCGGTGAGCGCTGGCGAACACTCGACGAAACTCGTCGACGATCGGCTTGGGGCGCGCCTCCTTGCGCGGTCGATTCCCAACGACGCGATCGCGGAACCGAAGAAAGGACCGGCGGCGGCGGGGCCGGTGATCAGCGCGGGCTGGGCCGGCGACGGTCGCCTGGTCGCGCCTCCCCGATAAAAGTAGACGTTGCCGAGCCGAGGAGCGGAAACCATCACATCGGCAAAGCCGTCTCCGTCGATGTCACCCGCGCCGGCCACGGGGGCGCCGAAGCCGCCGGCGACGCCGGTGAGACCCGTCAAGACCACCGGCTGGGTGGTGACCAAGCTGTCGCTCGCGCCTCCGAAAAACACATACGCCTGGCCTGCGTCGTTGCCGACCGCGTCGGCGCCGACGATCAGATCGGCATATCCGTCGCCATCGATGTCGCCGGCGCTCGAGACGGAGCCGCCAAAGTCACCAGCGTCTCCCTGAGCGGTAGCAAGAACGAGCGGCGGTTGGGTTGCCGAGACTCCGGCGGAGCTTCCCCAATACACGTACGCACGCCCATCGAAAATATTCGCGGCGGGGTCGCCGACGATCACGTCGGCGTATCCGTCACCATTCAGGTCGCCGGCACCGGCGGCGGCTTGACCGAAGCTGACGCCGTTCCCGCCGGGCGGCGACAGCGTGACCGGCGTAGCGGTCGCCGACAGGCCCGACGCGCTCCCGTAATACACATAGGCGCGCGGGACGCCGGCGGCGCCAACGATCAGGTCCCCGAATCCGTCGCCGTTGACGTCGCCGGCGCTGGCAACGCTGTGGCCAAAATATCCGTCGGGGGCCCCCGGACCCCCGACGCCGTCGGGCCCGGTCAGCACGACGGGTGACTGGGTTGCGGAAACGCCGGCGGCGCTTCCCAGGTAGATGTATGCGCGCCCGCGGTTGTCGACGACTTCCTCGGCGCCGACGACGACGTCGGCGTACCCGTCGCCGTTGACGTCGCCGGCGCTGGACACCGAGATGCCGAACTCACCGTGGTCGCCGTCGGGGCCCGTCAAAGTCACGGGTTGCTGATTGGCCGTGATGCCGTTTGCGCCACCCAGGTAGATGTAAGCCTGGCCGGTGCCGGCCGCATAGTGAGCGCCAATGATCAAATCGCCGTAGCCGTCACCGTTGACGTCGCCGGCGCTGGCGACGGATTCTCCGAAGAACTCGTTGCCGATTCCTTGACCCGACAAGACTGTCGGGTTCGCCACCGACAGACCCGCGGCGCTACCCCGGTAGACGTAGACTTGGCCGATCCCGACGTTGGCGCTCGAAGCGCCGATCACGACGTCCGCGAAGCCGTCGCCGTTGAGGTCGACGATCGTTCCCCACGAGCTATCGACCGGCGCCGTCCGCGCCCCGACGACGAATTCCCAGGTCGCGCTCGAGGACGGACCGACGCGGTCGCCGCTGCGACCGAACGCGCGCCAGAACACCAGGCCCGAGGGCAGGTCGGCGGGCGGCTGGCCGCTGTTTCCCGGGGAGTCGATCGTCGCCAACGTCCTGGCACAGGCCCGATCGGCGCAGATTTGAACGCGAGCGCCGTCGGCGCCCGAAGGGACCGACCAGTGCAGCGTGGGTCGTCGAGAGGTGACGGTCGCGGTCGAGAGGGGCGCCAGCAGCCGCGGCGCCGAGAGGTTGGCCACGGCGCCGTCCGCGGGCGAGGCATCAGAGCCGGCATCAGCAGTCGGTGGAGCACCACCCTGGCCGCCCGTGCTCGACGTCGCGCCAGCGCCAGCCACGCCGCCGTCTCGCTCGCCAGCCTGGGACCCGCCGCTTTGTCCCATGGCGGGACTGCCGTCCTGGGACGTGGCGAGGGATCGCCGTCCACAACCGAAACCGAGCACAACCTCGAGAGCCAGCACGACGATCGGGAGCCGATGCTCCATGGATGAATCCTCCCGGGCGGAGAATAACCGAAGCCGCTCGGCGGATCGCGGTCGCGTCTTTCGCCAGGTCAGTCCCCTGCGAACCCGCCTACTACCTGGTCGCCTCCGAGCACGCCACTCACCTGCGCAAGGTCCGCGCCTTCCGCGCCTGGCTGCTGGACGAGATCGCCAGGGGTTCGCGCTGAAGGGTCGATCGTATGCCCCGGATGGGAGTCGCCGCGGTCGGCCGGGAAGCGGAAACGGAAGGTGGTGCCTTTTCCTCGCACGGACTCGAACGACATCTCGCCCCCCAGCGCCTCGCACGCGTCGGCGCAGGCGCTGACGCCGGCGCCGCGCCCAGAGATCTCGGTCGCCGCCAGCTTGGTCGACACGCCACCGCCGCGCAGGGCTTGCATCAAATCAGCTTCGGTCTGCGCGCGGAGACCGAGGCCCTCGGCCCGGTCTCGCACGCC
>CAZNCQ010000237.1:0-11309 GCA_964571275.1 uncultured Myxococcales bacterium | reverse complement strand
TCGTAGTCGGTGAGCACCCCCCATTCGGCAGTCGAGAACGCGCTGACCGTACCGGTCGACAAGTTGCCGCGGTCAAGGAAGATCCCGTAATAGTGACCGCGGCTGCCGGTCGCCAATCGATCCGCCGTCAGCTCGGGATCAGTGGTCGCGTTGAGGACGTCGAAGGGCGTGCCCAGATACTGCAGGCCCTCCACGATCGCCGTGAATGCGGGGTCGGTTCCATCGGCGGTGATGATCAGGAGCCGGGCGTCGAGGCTGACATCGGCGGGGAACGCGATCGTCGTCCATGGCGCGACGGTGGCCGCGGCGGTATCGACCGCGGTCTGCGGGGTGGTCACAAACCGCCGTGGCGCGACCGGTCCCCGCGCAACCTGGTCTCGAGCGATGCCGTTGGAGCCCGATTGTGAATAGACAGAATCGCCGCATCCAACGAGCAAGACCAAGCTGACACCGACGCCCCACACAACCCCCCGCTTTGATCGAATATGAGTTTCCATAGGTTTGCGATCTCCATCCCGCCCCGGTGATTCGGCGCGATGGAGAGCCCCAACGCATCAGACGTGCCATCCGACCGCGCGACCGCGAAGCGTCTTGCGCCGAAGTCTATTCGGGAGCTTTCAATCGATCCGGCCCGCTTCCTGCACACCGGCACGGAAACGAAGAGGAGCCCAATGCCTCATGAACAGAATTCGAACTCGCTTGCGTGGCGCCTCCGTGGTTGTCGCGGTCGCGCTTCAGGGTTGCACGGGCGCGATCGGGGCCTCGCAACACGAACCGAGGGGAGATCAGGCGCCGCTCGCCGCTGGGACCTCGGCGCCCGGCGCTCAGACGCCGCCGGCCGTGACGGGCGCCGCGGCAGCCTCCGGCGCTGTCTGGCGGCCAGCGCCCGGATTGTCGTGGCAGTGGCAGCTCACGGGTACCATCGACCTCAACGTCGATGCCACGATGTTTGACATCGATCTATTCGATACGGCGCCGTCGACCATCGCAGCTTTGCACCTGCGCGGCAGTAAGGTCATTTGTTACGTGAGCGCGGGTTCTTGCGAAGACTGGCGCCCCGACGCGGCTCAATTTCCACCCGAGGTCAAAGGCAACGCGCTCGCGGCGCCCGGGGAAGAATGGCTCGATATCCGTCGAATCGATCTGCTGGGGCCGATCCTCGACGCGCGGATGGATCTTTGCCGGTCCAAGGGATTCGACGGGATCGAGCTCGACAACGTCGATGGTTACAGCAACGACACCGGGTTTCCGCTCACGGCCGACGATCAGCTGCAATACAATCGGTACCTCGCCGCTGCGGCTCACATGCGCGGCCTGTCCGTCGGACTGAAGAACGACCTCGATCAGGTGACGGCGCTCTTGTCGCTGTTCGACTGGGCGCTCAATGAGCAGTGCTTTCAGTTCCAGGAGTGCAACCTGCTGACTCCGTTCGTCCAGGCAGGGAAGGCCGTCTTCAATGTCGAGTACAGCCTCCCGCCGAGCGCCGTCTGTCCGCAAGCGAAGGCGCTCGACTTCAGCACGCTCATCAAGGATGTCGACCTCGACGCCCGACGGCAAGCCTGCCCATGACGCCTACGCGCCTTGTGCGGGGGTTCGTCGAGCCGGTCGCTCGCGGCGCATCTCCTGGTACTCTGTCGAATTGACTGAAGGAGTCCTTCATGTTGATTGACAATTCAGGCGGCGCGCGGAGGCCGAGCCTTCCTGTGCGGTCCGCGGCGTCATACGGAAGACACCTCGACGTCGCGTTCCGCATCCTTGATCAGCGGGTCCTTGCTGCCGATCATTCCGTAACGCTTGAGCTTGCGATAGAGCGTCGCAGAGCCGATCTCGAGCTGCTCGGCCGTTTGCGTTTGGTTCCCGCCGTTCACCTTCAGCGCCGCGATGATGTAGTCCTTCTCGATCTCTTCGAGCGAGCGCAATGCGCCCTTCGTCGCCACAGGCGTGGGAAATGCCTGACGGACCTCCTCGGGCAGATCCGCCAGATCCACGCGGTTGCCGAGCGCGAGCGCGACCGCACGCTCCATGGCGTTCTCGAGCTCGCGCACGTTGCCGGGCCAGTGATAGCGTAGCAGCTGATCGGCGGTTGCCGGTGTGAGGCCCGTGATCTTTCGTTTCATCCGCAAGGCCGCGTCTGCGAGCAGGACCCGGGCAAGCGGCAAGATGTCGTCGCGGCGCTCGCGCAATGGAGGAACGTTCAATTCGACGACGTTCAACCGGTAGTACAGGTCCTGTCGAAAGCTGCCGTCCGCGACGGCGAGGGCGAGATCCCGATTGGTGGCCGCCACGACGCGCAAATCGAGCCGCCGGCTCTTGTTCTCGCCGACCCGCCGGATCTCCCGCTCCTGGAGCACGCGCAGCAGCTTCACTTGCATGCCCTTCGAGATCTCGCCGACTTCGTCGAGCAGCAGCGTTCCGTTGTTGGCGGCTTCGAACAGGCCGGGCCGATCCTGGTTCGCGCCCGTGAAGGCGCCGCGCGCATGTCCGAAGAGCTCGCTTTCGAGGAGGGTCTCGGTGATGGCGCCGCAGTTGACGGCGATGAACGGCCCGGTCGAGCGCGTCGACTCGTCGTGGACGAGGCGCGCAATCCGCTCCTTGCCCGACCCGCTCTCGCCGGTGATGAGAACGGTGGCGTCGAACTTGGCAACCCGCCGCGCCAGGTCCACGAGTTGCTCCATCGCCGCGCTCTTGGCAACAATCCCCAGCGGCTCTTCGACGTCCGTGGCCACTCGCACGAGCGCCCGGCGATGTTCGCGCAGCTTCCGCTCGGTCATCTTCAGCGTCTCGGTGACCCGATGGAGCGAAACGTCGAGGCACTCCTTGAGACGGCCGGTCTCGAAGAAGCGCAGCTCCTCCGCGCGCTCGTCTCCCCACTCTTCCCGCGTGCGCCCAAGGAGGTGGCAGCCCGCATCGCCCTTGCCCATGCAGCGATCCTCGAGAACGTAGATCTCCTTGCCGACCGTCCGGCTGATGTATCCGCTGGTCAATCCGCAGATGGTCCAACACATGGGCTCGTCCGACTGGCCGAAGTGCAAGAGATGTTGCTCCGCTTCATAGGAGGCGATGAGCATGATGCCCTCTTTGGAGAGGGGTTCCTTGCTTCCTCCCTCGACTCGAAAGAGCCCTTCGAGGGCGTGAATGCGAGTGCCCGCGTGGCGCCAGTCGTCTTCGCTATCCCATTTGAACTCGGCCTGCATCGCCTCCGCCATGCGCCAGCCATGGGCGAAACCGAACTGCGTGAGCACGGCTCGAGCAGCCGTCAGGCCAAAGTTCTCGACGAGGTACTTCCGCAGAAGGCCCATCGCGACCGCATCCAACAACAGCGCGCGCTGTCCAGCGAAGCGGATCGCTCCGCCTTCAGGATCGAGCTCCAGCAACTCTTCATGGTCCAGATCATCGACGCGCATGGGGTGTAACTCTCCGTCGTTTTGAGGGAGAGAGTAAGTCGTCCTGATGGAATGGGTGGCGCCCCGCCGATGCCCCGAGGCAAGTGCCTGGACTTGATTGATTCTTAGGTCGAAAGCGACGCGATCGCGGCGTCCGCCGGCCGACGCGAGCGCACGGGACGTGCGCCGGCCATCACAATGGCGACGATATCGGCCTCTACAATCGGGCCGATTTGAGCTGCTGGCGGAGCCGCCCGTTGATTCACCGACCGCAACGCGCTCGTGCCGGCGGTGGGCACTGGCTCCGGCTCATGGCACCAGCAGCACCTTGCCCTTCGACTTGCGATCGTGGATGTACTGGTGGGCGGCGGGGGCTTCGTTGAAGGGGAAGGTGCGGTCGACGTGGGGGTGGAGCTCGCGGTTTTCGTACATTTGAACCAGAGCGGTGAGCTGGGGGGCGATGAGGTCGGGGCGGGCGAAGAGGTGGCCGACGTTGGTTCCGCTGATGGTCTTGTTGTCGTCCATGAGCTTCATCGGGCTCCACTTCTTGATGGCGAGGAGCTGTCGCCCGGCGTGCAGCAGGTTGCGCCTGGTGCCGCTGATGGCGGACGACAGGCCGAAGGCGACGAGGCGCCCGCAGGGTGCGAGCAAGTCGTATCCCGTGGTCCAGGACTTGCCGCCCACGGCGTCGAGGATCAGATCGACGCCTTTGTCACCGACGACGGCGCGCGCTTGGGAGGCGTAGTCGCCTGCGACGTCGATGGGATGCTGGCAGCCCTGCTCGCGCAGGAAGTCGTGCTTCGAGGCCGATGCGACGCCCAGGATCACGCAGCCGCGGGTCTTGGCGATCTGGATCGCGGCGGCGCCGACGCCGCCCGCCGCCGAGTGAATGAGCACGGTGGATCCGGGGCGTAGGTTGCCGTTGAAGACCATCATGTTGTACGCGGTGACGTAGACGACGGGGAACGCGGCGCCTTCCTCGAAGGTCATCTGGGGCGGCATTTTGAGCACCTGCTGGGCCGGCACGACGACCGTGTCGCTGTACCCGCCGAACTTGCACATGGCCAGCACGCGGTCGCCGACGGCGATGCCACTGACGCCTTCACCGATCTGGTCGGTGATTCCAGAGACTTCGTAGCCGACGACGCACGGGGGCTTGGGGGCGTCGGGATAGAGGCCGACGCGCGCCAGCAGGTCGGCGAAGTTGATACCGCTCGCGCGCACGCGCACCCGTACCTGCCCGCGTGCCGCCTGGGGATCAGGCGCTTCGCGGAGCTGCAATACCTGGGGTGGTCCCGGCTTGGTGATCCAGATTTGGCGCATGGATCCATCATGGCCGCGATCGGCTCGGGTAGCGAACACGCGCGGGCGCGCGCTTGGCTGGAGCGCTGCGCCCAGGCCGTCCACGGGGCGATCAGATCCGCTGCGCGCAAATCGACGCTCTGCCGGTGGCAACTTGCCCGGGAGGACTTACGGTCCACGTCAGGTGCCGCGTGGCCGCGGCTCTCAAGGAGCTGGGATGATCGAGATACCCGAGATGAGGGAAACAGGATGTCGCCGGCTGCGAACGGTTGCGGCATGGCTGGTCGGCATTGCCGCTGCGGCGGGCTGCGGGGCCCACGCCAACAACAACCCGCCGCCGTCGACGCCGGCCCTGACCGATGACGACGACGTGGCGGGGCTGTTCGAGCACCATGGGTACCACCACCACGGCGGCGTGACCCTCTTCATTGCCATGAGCCTGGAGACGCTGGGGGTCTCGCCCGAGCAGCGGGCGGTCGTGGAGAAGATTCGCGACGGCCTCTACGCGAACATGGAAGGCGCACGCAAGGCGGAGCAAGTGCTGGTGATGTCGCTGGTCGACGGCCTCAGGGCCTCGAAATTCGATAGTGGCAAGGTCGATGGGGCGCTGGTGAAGGTGACGGCCGCGGCGGCGCAGGTCGATACAGCATCTGCCGATGCCTTGAATGAGCTGCACGCGACGCTGACACCCCCGCAGCGCGCGGCGCTGGTCGACAAGGTCGAAGCGCACTGGGCCGTGTGGCGGAGGGTGAACGCGGAGGAGGTCGGTCCCGGGGACCACCGAGGGATCCAGCTCTCCGCGCTCGAGACCGACCTGGCGCTGACGCCCGACCAGGTCGCCAAGATCAACACCGCGCTCGGCGACGACATGAGGAGCGTGCCACCGCTGGAGCACGAGAGGGTGTCGGCGCACCTGCGCGCCTTCGGCGCCGCATTCCAGGCCGAGAGCTTTGACGCGAAGGCGATGACGACCGGGCACGCCGCCGACGAACAATTGGTTCGCTGGGGCGCGGTCCATTTCGTTCACGTGGTCGAAGCGATGGGCGGCGTGCTCACCGCCGATCAGCGAAGCGAGCTGGCCCAGATGCTCAACGTGCACGCGACCCACGAGCTGGCCGCTCGGAGCAATTCATGACGGCGGGCGCGAGAGGGCTCGCGTCGATGTGTCGTTCGGCGATGAGCCGCATGGCGTGCGTGCTCGTGCTGGGCGCGACCGTCGCGGCGACTGCCGCAGGTTGCGGCGTGGCGTTCGACGCCGGGTACGGCTACGACAGCGGCTATCCGCCAGACACGTATATCGCGACGACCGAACCCTTCTATTTCGATGGGCGGCCGACCTACTGGTATGGCGGCCGCTGGTACTATCGCGACGGGGGGCGCTGGGCTCATTACGACCGCGAACCGCCTGCGCTGTACCAGCGTCGCATGCAGGGCGGGCCGGTGCGCCGGAACTACGAGAGCGGTTGGCGAGGCGGCCGGCCCGCCGTCGCCGCCGGTCGTCCCGGTCCAGCGGGGCACGCGTCGTCGCGCGGTGGCTGGCGCGGCCACCGCTAGGTTGCGACGTGCGCGGGCCGCCGCGCCGTTACCAGGTCACGCGTAGTGAGAGCGCGCTGAGCTCTCGCGATACGGTCGGGAAGATCGTCACCGACGGTCGCGTTCGCCGGGTCGGCTCCACGGGCACGTCGTGCCCGATGAGCCCGATGGTCATCAGGGTCAACGCGGCGGCGTCGGCGACGCTCCATGAGACGGCGACCGCCCAGCCCGTGGACGAGCGCCCGTGCGGATCCTCCGTCCTCGCGACCAGCAGGGGGCCCGCGATCGGCACCAGCAATCCGCCGGCCTCGCGCCACGCGCAGCTGCGGCAACCGCCGTCGACGCTGGCCGCGACCAACAGCAAGCCACCCAGGAGTTTCAAGCCGTAGCTCGTGCCGAGGAGCGCGCCGCCCGCGCCGAGCGGCACCGCTCGGTAGCGGTGGACAGTCGGCGTCTCATCCGCGAGCGCCGGCGGCGGCGCTGTGGCCGCTGACGACCTTTCCGGCCCGCCCGCGGGTACCACCGGGGTCGTCGCGGAGGGAGCGCGCGGCTCCGGCGCTGGCGCAACGGACGGGACCGGGGTCATCGAGGGCGACGCCGGCGGCGCCGGCTTCCAGAGCGTCGCGGGCGGTGCCAGTTTTCCGGCGGTCGCCCGCGGCTGGCCCGGCGTTCCGGCCGCCGGCGGTGCGTCGCCCGCCGCCCCCACTTCGTCCGCGCGCGCGTGCGTCGACAGCACGAGCAACGGCAAGGCAGCAACCGCGGCAAGAATCGCACACCGAGGCATCCGCACGCGCCGCTTCGATGCAATCCCTGTGGCAACCATTGAAGCAGCGATGAAGTTCTCGTCGAGCGACCGGGACGGGACCCCGCTAGACGACGCCCAGCTCCAGCGGCGTGGCGCCCGGGAAGACTCGGTCGAGATCCGACGGCGAGAGAGCCCACATGCGCGCGAAGAGCCCGCCGAGCAAATCGCGCACGTCGTTCAGCACCGGATACTCGCGGTCCTGCAGCAGCGTCGCACGCTCGACCTTGACCTGGGCGCCCACCACCGAGCCGCCTCGGATTCCGCCACCCAGGATCCAGTACGTCGACCCGTGACCATGATCGGTCCCCTTGTTGCCGTTCTCGCGAAAGGTGCGGCCGAACTCGGAGATGACGACGACAACCGTGTCGTGCCAGCGCGGGCCCAACTCTTCGGCCAACGCAACCAGACCACGGCCCAAGCTGTCGAGGCTGTTCGCGAGAGCGCCTTGCGCGCCTCCTTCGCCGACGTGGGTGTCCCAACCTCCGATGTCGACGAACCCGATGCGATATCGCTCGCGCATGAGGTGGCCGATTCGACGCGCCTCGAGCTCGAAGCCCTTTGGGTTGATGGAGCCGCGGTTGGCGTCGCGAAGTTCCTGCTCCAGCTCGCGCGCGACCGTCTTTCGAAGCTCCAGGCCCTCGTTCACGGCGATCTCCAGCGGTCCGCCCTTGTACATGCTGGCGAGGATCGAAGACTGCCTCTCGTCGAAGGCAGGCTTCCCCAACCCGCGAAGGGAGAGATTGGGTACATTCGCGCCCTGGAAGCAGCGGGGCAACGCGTCGGTGAACGCGATCGGAGACGCGCCGGCGACGACGCTCGAGAGGCGCGCCAGGAACCCCGAACGAAAGTCTTGCGCGCCCGCCGCCGGCTGGCCGCGTTCGATGTGGTCCTGGGTCTCGAAGTGACTGCGCGAGAGATCGTCGGTCCCGGCGAAAGGAACGAACGCGATCTCGCCCTTCGTGTAAAGGGCCCCGATGGTCGATCGCAAGACCGGCGCCAGCGCCCAGCTCGAGTCCAGCTCCAGCGCCCCGAGAGCGTCGCCCGCCGTCGGCCGAGCGACCGCGATGTTGGGCCGCGCTTCATAGTAGAAATCGCTGGCGTAGGGGATGACGGCGTTCGCACAGTCGTAGCCACCGCGCAGGAAGACGAGCAAGAGCCCCGGCGAACCGGAGGGCGCCGCAAACGCCGCGCCCCAGCGGGTCAGGACCGGGGCCGACAGCGCGAGCCCACCGATGAACCGCCGGCGGTTCATCGGTGGTTGAACTCCGGAGACGCGAGCAGGTAGGTGTTCCATTCTTGCTGCGACGCCGCTCGCTCGAACGCTTGTCTCGTGGTCGGCGAAAGGCTCGACTCGACGAGATCGAAGTACAGGCGCGACGCCAGGCGAGGGAAACCGGTGAGTATCGATGGGGTCCCATTCTCCGGCTCGAACAGACCGCCGTTGCCGGAGGCGATGTTGCGCGCGATCTCGAAGCGGCGGCTGAGCTGACCCGAGCTGGCCCAGTCATTCGCTCCGAGCGGATAGCCGTCCGGGGTTGGCCGGCCGTAGAGCGGCTCGCCCAGGGCGCCGAGCGCATTGATGATGGGGTGCGCGTTCGCGATGGGCCGGTCGTCATAGGCGAAGCGGTAGGCAGACACGACGAAGTGCATCGGGTCCTTGAACTGTCGTCCCAGGGACGCCGCCATCTCGCGTGACGTGAGGAGTGTCCGCATCACCTGGGTGAGATCTCCGTCGGTGCGCGTGAAAACCTTGGCCATCGCCTCGACGAGGGATCGGGGCGGTTCATCGCCCACGAAGTAGGCGGCGAGCTTGCGCGCGATGAAACGGGCGCAGGCCGGATGATGCGTGATCGTCTCGACCGCCTCCTCGATCTCGCCGAAGCCGTGGCCGAGAATCTTGTGACCAAGCAACACCTTGTCGCCAGGGTCGTGGCGCGCCGGGTTGAATTCGAAGCCGCCATGCCGCACGTACAAAGCCTGAAGGTCGTCCTTCAGCTTGGGCGCGACGCCGTCCTGGTCGATGCCGGCGCCCGTCAAGACGCGCGCCAGCTCTTGTACGTCGCCCTGCGTGTAGCCCGCGTCGACCCCGAGCGTGTGCAGCTCCAGAAGCTCGCGCGCATAGTTTTCGTTCAGGTGCCCCTTTGCGTTCTGCGCGTTGTCCAGATACTGCAGCATGGCGGGATGGGTGAGGGTGGCGAGCACCAGATCGCGAAAGCGACCGAGGACGTGGGGACGAATGGCCCGCTCTTCGTAGTCGGCGACGGTCCATCGAACGTTCGCCTTCTGCGCGTAGACGCTGAAGTGGTTCAGCCAGAACCACACCAACTGCTCGCGCAGCTGGTCTCCCGCGTAGATCGCCCGTAGCGCGTGTCGGCGCGCGGCTTCGTAGCTGAGCTCGTTGGCCCGCTCGTTCAGGGCCTTTCGCGCCTGCTCCTTCTCGGCGGGCGATGCCAGTGCGTTGATGCGCTTCTGCGCAGCCGACACCTCCAGGAGGAGGGTGGCTCCATCCTGTCGCTGGATCTCCAGCTGGTCGATCTGGTCGGCGATCGCTCGTGGCAGCGCGCTGCCGTCCCCGCGAAGTTGCGCTTCGATGAAGCGCTTGCGCCCGAGCCGCTCGTACTCGGCCAGGGTGGGGGCGTTCACGCCGTAGGTCACCCGGTCGAGCCAGCGAAGGTCGCTCGATGACGGTCGGCCCCAGGCGGCGCGCCCGGGGAAGAGAGCCGCGCACAGCACGAGAACCACGAGGCGTGCCGGGGCGGACTCCACCGGAGCTACTCTGGCTGCTCTACGGGGAAGATGCCAACCGTCGCGTCGAGCGGCTTGTGCCCAGGGACAGAGTCGAACTGTCTACACACGGATTTTCAGTCCGTTGCTCTACCAGTTGAGCTACCTGGGCAGGTCAAACGAGGGCGCTACAATGCCCGCGTCGGTGCGGGAGGTCAACTGCAACCGACGAGAGAAGGTCGTTCGCGCTCTTCCTCTTCCGCCATGATCTCTTCAGATCGGCGCGGCGTCGGCGCGCGGGCCGCCGCTCGCGCCGGTCACGTCGGGCTTCAGGCGCCAGCCGCCGCCGGGTTGGCGCTCGCGCGCGTCCTCACGGAATTCGCTGCGCGCGTCGGGTCTGAGCAGCTCGCACGGATCGAACCAGTGAATCGTCCGCACCTCGCCGAGCAGCGGTGGTAGCTCGCCCGAGAACTCGTCGCTGTCGGGGCAGCGGTGACGCCAGAGCGCGCCGCGCGCCGGGACCGAGCCGAAGCAGAGGATCTCCTTGACGCCTCCATTGCAGTTCGTGGCGACGACCAGCACCGCTCCCGGCAACTTCGCGGCGCCCTCCGGCACGCGCAACACCACGTCGTGGTGGAATTCACCCTGCTGCCAGTGGTCGACCAGCTCGTAACCACCAGCTCTGCTCTTCAGCTCCGAGAGCAACGCCCCCAGCCCCAGTTGTTTCGACAGCTCTTGCAACACGGGCGCAAGGGTAGCGCAGGCTGCGCGCTCCGCCACCTGGACGCATCCTCTTGCGACGTGGTGCGGCTAGCCGTGTTCGCGTCAGCCGTCTTGTTGTCGGTCTCGTCAGCCGTCTTCCTGGGGGGGCTTGGGCAGCGGGGTGCCGCGCAGGCGGCGGATGCGGCGGTCGCGCACCTCGAGCACGGTCATGCGGAACCCGGCGGCCTCGACGACGTCGCCTGGGACCGGTAGCTCGTCGAGTTGCATGAGCACGAAGCCGCCCAGGGTCTCGACGTCGGGCGGAACGGGCGGGAACGTCAGGCCGAGATCGCGCTTGGCGACGTCGAGCGTCAGGCGGCCGTCGGCCTCGAAGCTGCCGTCGGCGTTCCGCGTGACCGGTGGGATCTCCTCCAGGTCCTGCTCGTCCTGGATCTCCCCGACGACCTCCTCGACCAGATCTTCGAGCGTGACGATGCCGGTGAACGAGTGGCCGCTGCCGAGGATGATCGCGATGTGCACGCGGCGCCGCTGGAACTCGCGGCGCAGCCACTCGAGGCGCGTGTCCTCCGACGCGTAGATCGGCTCGCGCACCAGGTCGCGCATGCGCTCGGGCCGCCGGCCCGACGCCAGCGCGGCGACGATGTCCTTGAGGTGCACGTAGCCGACGACGCGGTCGTTGGTCGGCTCGACCAGCGGGTAGCGCGTGTATTGGTTGGCCACGGCGATGCGCAGGTTGTCGTCGAAGGGGCGCCCGACCTCCAGCGTGACCACGTCGCGCCGCAACGTCATCACGTGGCGCGCGACGCGGTGGGTGTAGTCGAACACGCGATCGATGAGCC
>CAZNCQ010000236.1:0-11316 GCA_964571275.1 uncultured Myxococcales bacterium | reverse complement strand
ACTAGACTAGGGCCGGCGGCAGACAAAGAGCTCGCTGACGTCGTCGTCCTCGTCGACGTCTTTCGCGCGCGGCGGGCTCTCGACGCGAAATCCCGCCGCGGTGAGCACGTCGACCCAGGTCGCGCGCGGGAACAACCCTTCGACGTGGCGGTCGTGGACCGCGCGCACGCCGCTGCGATCGCGCAGCAGGAACGCGTACTCGACGGTGTAGCTGGTGTCGAACGGATCGGGATCCCAGGTCCACTCCATGCAGCGCAAGCTGCGCGCGCCGGCTTCGTCCTCGCCGCGGTGGATGCGCGAGATCTCGCCGAAGCTCTCGCGCACGCAGTCAGGCGCGAAGATCGCCGCGCCACCCGGGCGCGTGTGCGCGAACGCGGTCTCGGCGGCGGCGCGCAGCTCGGCCTCGGTGGTCAGGTACATGACCGCGTCGTGGACGAGCACGGCGTCGAATGTGCGGCCGAGCCGCAACGTGCGCATGTCGCCGAGCGCGTGCTCGCAATCCGGGTTGAGCGCGCGGCTCAACCCCTGCATCGGCTCGGAGATGTCGGTGAGCGTGCAGCGAAAGCGCCGCTTGAGAAAGAACGCGTTGTTGCCGGCGCCGGCGCCCAGCTCCAGCAGGGTCTCGGCGCGCGGCCGGATCGCGCGCTCGAACGCCGCTTGATAGATCGTCGCCTCGTCGAGGTGGTCGCCGGTCGGGTCGAGCAGGTGGTACCAGGGGACGAGCTCGCCGTAGAGCAGCGGTTGCATCGGCGAAGTATGACCGCGCTCGGCTAAGGCGCCCAGGCGGTGCCGGCGACGTGCGGGCCCAGCACGGGGATGGGCAGGTCGAAGTGATCGTGCACGACGGTGCGGAAACCGGCGGCGGAGATCGCGGCGGCCGTATCGCGGTCCAGGTGGCAACCGTCGGCGGCGAAGGCCCACAGCGGGCGCAGCAGGCGCTGCAGCCAGCGCGTGAAGGTGCCTCGGCGCGCGGCGACGTGCTCCATGAAGACGAAGCGCCCGCCGGGCTTCAGCACGCGCAGCACCTCGCGCAGCGCCACGGCCGGGTCGTCGACGCTGCACAGAACCAGCGTGGCGACGACCGCGTCGACCGACCGGCTGGGCACGGGCAGGTGCTCGGCGGTGCCGGTGCGCAGCTCGATGTCGCGGCCGAGGCGCGTCGCCGTTTCGTGCACGCGCGGGCGCAGAAACGGGTTGGGCTCGACGCCGATCCAGCGGATGTCGGTCCGAAAGAACGGCAGGTTCACGCCGGCGCCGGGGCCGATCTCCAGCACCGTGCCACGAATCCGTGACAGCAGCGCCAGCTTGCGCGCCGCGACCAGGGCGTCGTAGCCCGGATTGCGCCGCGCCAGCGCCCAGGCCTGGAGGCGCTTGTACCAGGCCACGCCGCGCATCGGACGGAAGCCGGCGGCGGCCGACCGGGTCGGTTCTCTCAAGCTGGTGAGGGTGGTCATGGTTGGGGCTCCATCAAGCGTGCTTCGCCACCGCGGGCGCCGGCACCACCGCCATCGCCACCATCGTCGGCGCCGTTCGGATCTCTGACACCTCGTCCGTCTCGGCCACCGCGTCGACCGCCGCCCGCCGGCGAGCGAAGAACGCGCCGACGTCATCGAACAGCGAGTACGCGACCGGCGTCGCCAGCAGCGTCAGCAGCAGCGACAGCAGCTGTCCGCCGACCACCACGCCCGCGGTCGCCTGGTTGTTGCCGG
This sequence comes from uncultured Myxococcales bacterium, assembly GCA_964571275.1. Classification (GTDB taxonomy): domain Bacteria; phylum Myxococcota_A; class Polyangia; order Fen-1088; family Fen-1088; genus DASRQZ01. Next base: position 9,607 of record CAZNCQ010000236.1, on the reverse strand, counting down.
CGCCGATCCCCGTCGAGAAGACCAGCGGGATCATGCCGGCGACGAACGCCAGCGTGGTCATCAGGATCGGCCGCAGCCGGTCGCGGTTGGCTTTCAAGATGGCCTGCATGCGGTCCATCCCCTGCGCGCGCAGGTGATTGGTGTGATCGATCTGCAGAATCGCGTTCTTCTTGACCACGCCGAACAACACCAGGATGCCCAGCGCCGACAGGATGTTCATCGACTGGCCGAGCAGGATCAGCGACAGCAGCGCGAACGGCAGCGTCAGCGGTAGCGCGAGCAGGATCGTGATCGGGTGCAGCCACGACTCGAACTGCGCCGCCAGGATCAGGTACATGAAGATGAACGACAGCGCGAACGCGAACAGGAACGCTTTGCCCGCCTTGGCCATCTCCTTGGACCGGCCCATCGGCGCCGCCACGTACTCGGCCGGCATGTGCAGGTCGGCGAAGGCGCGCTTCACGCCGTCGCCGACGCCACCCTCGGCGAAGCCGGGCGCGACGTTGGCGGTGAACGTGACCTGGCGCCGGCGGTTGAGCCGGTTCACCTGGCCGGGGCCGTCGGCGGGCCGCAGGTTGACGACATCGGCCAGCGGCACCGAGCCGAGCCGCGCGGACGGCACGGTCACCACCGCCAGCGATTCGGCGTCGGCGCGGTCGTCGCGCTCGGCGCGCGCGCGCACGTCGAACTCCGAGCCGGCCTCTTCGTACGTCGACACCTTGCCGCCGCCCACCAGCAGCCGCAGCGTCGCTGCGATGTCGGTCACGTCGACGCCCAGGTCGGCGGCGCGCTCACGGTCGATCACCACGCCCAGCTCGGGCTTGCCGCCGATGAGCGAGCTCGACACGTCGACCGCGCCCGGGATCTTCTTGATGCGCGCGACCACGTCGTCGGAGTACCGCTGCAGCTGCGCCAGGTCGGGACCGCTGAGGTCGTACATGATCAGCGCCTGCGCCATGCCGCCCGCGAACAGCGGCACCAGCGACACGTCGGTGCGCAGCGACGGATCCTGCTTGGCCAGCACCTCGCGCCGCACGCGCTCCATGAGCTCGTTCTGGCTGACGTGCCGCTCGCGCGGGTCGCTGAGCTTGACGTAGATGCTGGCGAGGTTCGGCGTGCGCTGCGCGTTGTCGCCGATGGTGACCAGCGTCGATTCGACGTGCGACAGCGAGCGCACGTCGCGCGCGATGCGCTCGGCGAGAAGGCCGGTCTGTTCCAGCGTCGTGCCCTCGGGTGCGCGCACGTTGATCTCGAAGTGCGCCTCGTCGCTGTCGGGCAGGAAGCCCTTCTTCACCGCCTTGCCGAGCGGACCGATGGCGGCCAGCGCCGCGACGCTGGCGATGACCACGATCCAGCGCCGGTGCATCACGAAGCCGAGCGCGCGCATGTACGCGCGCTCGACCGGCAGGTAGATTCGGTCGACCATGCGTTCGAGCAGCGACTTCTGATTCGCCGCCGCGCCGCCGCCCGCGAGCGGCCGGTGCGCGCGCAGCCAGCGCGACGACAGCATCGGCGTCAGCGTGAAGCTGACGAACAGCGATACGGCGATGGCGAACGCCATGGTCAGGCCAAAGCTCTTGAGGAACCGTCCGACGATGCCGTTCATGAACGCGACCGGCACGAACACGGCCAGCAAGGACAGCGTCGTCGCCAGCACGGCGAGCCCGATCTCTCGCGTCGCCTCCACGGCGGCGCGCATGGGCGTCATGCCTTTCTCTTCGATGAAGCGGTAGACGTTCTCCAGCACGACGATCGCGTCGTCGATCACGATGCCGACCGCCAGCGCCAGCGCCAGCAGCGTGATGGTGTCGAGCGTGAAGCCCTGGACCCACATCAGCGCGAACGTGCCGACGATCGAGATCGGGATCGCCAGCGCCGCGATCACCGTGCTGCGCAGGTTGCCCAGGAACAGCAGCACCACCAGCGCCGCGAAGATCGCGCCCAGCACCAGGTGCTCGCGCACGGCGTCGACGCTGGTGCGGATGGTGCGCGAGTTGTCGCGCAGCACCTCGAGCTTGACGCCGCCGCCCCCGGACGCCGACGTCGACATCAACATGGGTTCGATCTCGGCGATGCGCGCCTTCAGCGCGTCGACCACGGCGACGGTGTTGGCGTCGGACTGCTTGCGGATCGACAGCACGACGGCGCGCGCCCCGCTGCTGATGGCGAGCGAGTCGCCTTCTTCCTCGCCGTCCTCGACGCGGCCGACGTCGGCGATGCGGATCGGGTGACCGTCGCGCTCGCGCACCACGAGGTCGCCGAGCGCCGCGGGTGAGGCCACGCGGCCGTGGATGCGCAGCGTGCGCTGCTCGGCGCCGCTCTTCACGCTGCCCGCCGGAAGGTTCAGGTTCTGCGCCGCGATCGCGCGCTGCACATCGGCGGCGGTCAGCCCCAGCGCGCGCAGCTTCATCGCATCGATCCAGACGTTGACCTGGCGCTTGCGCCCGCCGAGCACGGTGACCTGGCCGACGCCGGTGACGTTCTCCAGGCGGCGGCGGATCTCCTTGTCGCTGAGCTCGGTCAGCGCGCGCACCGACGCGCCGGCGCGCGTCGAGCGCACCGCCACGTACATGACCGGCGTCGCGCCGGGGTCGAGCTTGCTCACCACCGGCGCGTCGAGGTCGCGCGGCAGATCCGGCAGCGCGACGTTGACCTTGTCGCGCACCTCCTGCGCGGCGACGTCGATGTTCTTCTCGAGCTCGAACATGATGAAGATCTGCGACACACCCTCGCTGGAGATCGAGCGCAGCTCTTCGATGCCGCTGATGGTGTTCAGCGACTCCTCGAGCTTGTCGGTGATCTCGCTCTCGACCTCTTCGGGCGCGGCGCCGGGCAGGCGCGTGACCACCGAGACCATCGGCATGTCGACCTTGGGGAATCGATCCACGCCCAGCTGCGAGTAGCCGGCGATGCCGAGCACCGCGATGCCCAGGACCAGCACGGTCGCGAACACGGGACGTTTGACGCTGATGTTGGCTAAGGCTTGCATTGACGGGGCTCCTTGATCCGACGATTCGCTCGAGAGGAAGCGGCTACGGCGACTGCGCGCCCGCGCCCGGTGACGTCACCCTGACGCCGTCGCGCAGTTGGGGGAACAGGACGACCGGCGCGATCACGCGCTCGCCGGCGGCGAGGCCCGACGTCACCGCGAACGCGTCGCCGTCGCGCAGGCCGAGCGCGACCAGGCGCTCCTCGGCGCGGCCGTTGGCCACGACGTACACGCGATCGGTCTCGGCTTCGCGCTTGATCGCGGCCGCGGGGACGACCGGGCGTGGCTCGCTGCCCAGCACCAGGCGCGCGGTCGCGAACATGCCGGGCAGGAGGCGCCGCTGCGGGTTGCCGACGACCGCCTCGACGAGCAGGTCGCGGCTCTGGCGACGCACCGCCGGGGCGAGGTAGCGCACGTGGCCGTGGAAGCTCTCGCCCGGGAACGCGGCGACCTCGAAGATGACCTCCTTGTCGCGCGCGAGCGTGCCGACCGCGGCTTCGGGCACGGTCAGCTCGAGGCGCAACGGATCGATCTCGACCAGCGTGGCGACGCGTGTGTCGGCGTGCACGTACTCGCCCTCGGAGACCAGGCGATCGGCGATGACGCCCCGGAACGGCGCGCGCACGACCGCGTCGCCCAGGTTCTTGCTCGCCAGTCGCGCGCGCGCCGACGCGGCGGCGGACATCGACCGGCTGGCTTCGCACTGGGTGCGCGCGCGGTCGTGTTCGGCCTGGGTGATCGCGCCGGCGTTGAACAGCTTGTCGGCGCGCGCGCACTCGGTGTCGGCCAGCGCCTGCTGCGTGCGCGCCGAGGCCGCCTGCGCCTGCGCTTCCTCGTCGCTGAGCACGGCGCCGCGGCGATCGAGGCGCACCAGCATGGCGCCGGCGGCGACGACCGAGCCGCGTTCGATCGGCGCGGCGACGACCTTGCCGACGGCGTCGGCGGCGACGTCGGAGCGGCGGTTGGGCGTGAGCGTGCCCGTCAGGACCAGCGCGCGCGCGATCGGCTTCTGCGCGACGACCGCGGTGGTGACGATGACCGTCGGCTCGGCACCGGCGTTGGCAGTGGCAGCCGGTGGGCGGCGCTCGGAGGCGCCGGCGCGCGCACAACCGGCGGCAGCGGCGAGCGGCAGCGCGGCGAGCGCGATCAACGAGACGAACGAGACGGGACGGGACGTGTTCATGTCAGTTCCTCCGACGCCCCGGTCGGGATGCACGCGGTGGGCCATCGGCGTCATCGCGAAAACCCGCGCATATAGAGAGAAAGATCGGCGTCCGCTCCGGCCGCCTGACGCGGACAGATGTCCGCGTCGACGACATTTGTCCGTTTCGCGCGGATTGTCCGCGCTGGAACCTCCTCCGGTGTGGCGGATTCGCGCGATCGAGCGATGGCACGCGGGTTGAAAACGGCGAGGAAACATCCGGCTCCGCGCTCCCAACATTCGCGGCTCGTGAACCCGCCTGTCCCCGTCGAGGTGCCCCGTGATCCGATCCATCTCGTGTCTCCGATTGTTCTTCGAGTCTCGCTCCGCGCTTTCCTGTCAGCTCGCCGCCGCTCTGCTCGTGCTCGCCGCGCCGCTATCGGCCCATGCCGCCGACGCGCGCGCGCCGGTCGCGGGAGGTCTGACCGCCGATGAGGTCGCGCGTCGCGCGCGTGAGGTCAGCCCCGAGCTGCGCGCGCGCGCCGAGGCGCGCGCCGCTGCCGACGAGGCCGTCGCGCAGGCGCGCGATGCGTTCATCCCGCACCTGACCGGCACCGCGCGCTACACCCGCGTTTCGAATCTCACGCTGCCGTCGCTCGGCAACCTGGTCATCGCGCCGCCCGACGCGCAGCCGGGCGCGCCGGCCGATCCGGCGCGGCTCGTCGTGTATCCGCTGCGGTTTCCGGTGATCCTCGATCAGTACCTCGGGCAAGCCACGCTGCAGGTGCCGCTGTCCGACTACTTCCTGCGGCTACCGCAGGCGCACGCCGCCGCGACCGCCAACGCGCGCGCGTCGGCGCTGACCGAAGAAGCGGCGCGTCTGCGCGTCGCCAGCGACGCGCGCGCGAGCTACTACGCCTGGGTGCGGGCGCGGCTCGCGACCGGCATCGCGCGCCAGGGCCTGGACCAGGCACACGCGCACCTCGGCGACGTGAACCAGGCCGCCGGCGCGGGGGCGGCCTCGCGCGCCGACGTGCTGCGCGTCGAATCGCAGGTCGCGGCCGCCGAGCTGCTGCTGGCGCGCGCGCAGAGCCTGGCCGCGGTCACCGAGCAGCAGCTGCGCACGGCCATGCACGACAGTTCGCACCAGCGCTACGAGATCGGCGAGAACGTCGAGGCGCCGCCGTCGGACACGATTGCCTTCGCACCCGGCGACGCCGCGCTCGACGGCCTGCGTACCGAGGCGGCGACGCGCCGCCTGGAGCCGCAGGCGCTGCTCGAGGGGGCGGGCGCGTCGCGCGCCCAGGGAACCGTCGCGCTCTCGGCGGGGCTGCCGCGCGTCGACGCCGTCGGCGACGCGATCTACGCGAACCCCAACCCGCGCATCTTTCCGCAAGACGCGGTCTACCGCGGCAGCTGGGACGCGTCGGTGCAGCTGTCCTGGGCGATCACCGATCTGCCGGGCGCGACCGCGGCCAGGCGCGCGGCGCACGCGCGCGCCTCGGCGCTCGAGGCCGAGCGCGAGCAGCTGCTGGACGCGATCGGCCTCGAGGTCACCCAGGCTGCCGAGGCGCTGTCCGAGGCGCGCGTCGCGATCGAGTCGACGCGCCGGGGCGTCGGCTCCGCCGAGGAGTCATACCGCGTGCGCCGCGTGCTGTTCCAGAACGGACGCGCGACCAGCGTCGAGCTGACCGACGCCGAGACCGAGCTGACGCGCGCGCGCTTGGATCTGGCGAATGCGCAGATTGATCTGAGGCTGGCGAATGTGCGGCTGGTGCATGCTCTGGGGAGGGACGTGACGCGGTAGAGCGCATCTTCTCCATCTCCCTCTCCCGGTCTGCCCGTCGGAACGGTGGAGAGGGAATGAGAGGTTCGCGCAGTTCGTGTAAGGCCGATCCTGCGCCGATTCTCCTCGCCGCAGACACATTACACCAGAGGCCAAGCACCATTTCTGCGTGCGCCGGCCCTCCATCTCATGCCCATGCCCCAAAAAACACTGATGTCCTCTTCGTTCCGGATGTTTTGGCTCGCCGCCGCGCTGTGCGGCGGCGCCTGCGTCGCGGGCTCGCAGGCCGACGACGCGGGCCTCACGGGCGTCAACGAAGGGACCGGCGGCGCGAGTGCCGGATCCGGCGGCGCGGGTGGAATGACCACGTCCGGCGCGGGCGGAGCCACGTCAGGCGCCGGCGGCTCCACGACCGGCGCCGGCGGCGCAACCCAAGGCGCGGGAGGAATGACGACCACGGGCGCCGGTGGGGCGCAGAGTGGCTCCGGGGGCGCGACGACGGGGGCCGGCGGTCGCACCGGGATGGGCGGGGCAACCGGTGCGGGCGGTGCGACCGCCGGCATGGGCGGCGCGCCCGGCGTCGGCGGCGCGACCGGTGTCTGCACGGCGATCGCCAGCACGGCGACGCGTCCACAACTGACCGCGGCGCAGGCGGCCAGCGACACGATCTCGAAGTACCTGGCGCAGACCGGAACACTGGGGTCGCTCACCACCGACAACTGGGACCCGACGGCGGGGCTCAACGTGAGCTCGTTCCCGTCGGACCTGGTCGTGGCCGCCGACGGTTCGGGCACGCACACCACGGTGCAGGCGGCGCTGACCGCCGCGACCGGCACTGCGCGCCGTTACATCTTGATCAAGCCCGGCACCTACCGCGAGAAGGTCACGATCGGGACGCAGACGCCGATCACGATCTACGGCACCGGCGCGGCGACCGCGGTCACGATCATCAACAGCCTCGACGCCGACGGGGCTGGCGGCACGCCGAACACGGCGACGCTGATGGCGAAGAACGACGGTTTTCAGATCGCGAACCTGACCATCTCGAACGACTTTCCGACACCGGCCAACCCGCCATCCGGCTCCAGCGTGCAGGCGGTCGCTCTTTACACCACGGGCGACAAGGTCGTCTTGCAGAACGTGCGGCTGCACGGCTTCCAGGACACGCTCTTCATCGACTCGCCGTCGGCGACGACCGTCTCGCGGGTGTACATCAAGGGCAGCTTCATCGAAGGCGACACCGACTTCATCTTCGGGCGCGCGACGGCGGTCATCGACGGCTCGACGATCAACTATCTGTCGTCGCGCAAGGGCACCGGCTCGGGCGTGCACATGGCGCCGAGCACCGTGGTGGCCAACAACTTCGGCTTTCTGGTCACCGGCTGCAATTTCACCAGTGACGCCACGGCGCCGGCGAATAAGATTTCGCTCGGACGCTCATGGGATCAAGGCGGCGTGACACCGACACCGAATGGACAAGCTGTGGTCCGCGAATCGACGCTGGGCCCCCACATCAATCGCACCGCGCCCTGGGCGGCGGCCGCGACCAGCGGCCGCGCGTTCAGCGCCACCGGCAACCGCTTCGCCGAGTACTGCAACAGCGGTCCCGGGGCCAGTCCCTGATCGCGGGCTTTCTGCTCGCGCTCGCGATCGTCTCGACAGCTCCAGCGGCCCAAGCGGCGCCGAAGGCACAGCGCGCGGTCGGCGTGGCCGTCGCCGACACGATGCTGCGCCGCTGGCCCGAGCTGGACGCGACGCCCGCCGATTGCAGCGGCACCGCGAACTGCTTCAGCCTGAACTTCGCGACGGTGCCGCCGGCGCCGGCGCCGAAGTTCTGGGAGTACACCTACGGCGTTCCGCTCGCGGGCCTGCAACGGGTCTACGAGCGCACCCACGACGCCCGCTACCTCGCGTACATCAAGAAGTACGTCGACCGTTACGTCGATGCCGCCGGGACGATCAGCTACGCGCGCCCCTGGCCGCTCGGGCATGACGGCAAGCCGTCGGCACCCAACGATCCGACCACCCAGGACGTGATCCAGCCGTCGACGTTGCTGTTCGGCCTCTACGACGCGACCCGCGACGAGCGCTACCTGAAGGCGATGGCGGCCACGCGACAGATCTTCCGCGCGATCAAGACCAGCCGCACGGGCGCGTTCTGGCACAAGCCGAGCTATCCGGATCAGCAATGGCTCGACGGAATTTACATGGCCGAGCCGTTCCTGGTCCGTTACGGCGCGCTCTTCGCCGACCAGGTGAAGCCCGGCGACGCGCAGCTCTGCTTCCGCACCGCGACCGGGCAGATCGAGGTCGCGGGGGCGCACACGATGGATCCCAGGACCAAGCTCTACTACCACGCGTGGAACGATGCGCTCGACGGCGCCTGGCGCGGGCTGGCGCCGCCCACGCGTGTACCGCCGCCCGCCGGCGCGCCGACGTCGCCCGTGCTGTGGAGCCGCGCGATCGGCTGGTACATCGCCGGCATCGTCGACGTGCTCGAGTACTTGCCGGCCAATGATCCGGAGCGCCCGGCGCTGCGCGCGATCCTGCGCAACCTGGCCGAAGGCTTGCGGCGCTTTCAGGATCGGAAGACCGGCCTGTGGTACCAGGTGATCGATGTGATGGCCGGCCCGCTGCCCGCGACCGGCGGCTACGCCGGGGAACGCGATCGGCCCGCGCAGCCGAACTGGCTCGAGACGTCGGCGAGCGCCATCTTTGCTTACAGCCTGGCCAAGGCGGTGCGTCTCGGCGAGCTTCCCGCGCCCTACCGCACCGTCGCCGTCAAGGCGTGGAACGGCGTGAAATCGCGCATCGACGTCGACGCCGATGGCAGCGCGCACATCCACGGTACGGTCGTGGGGCTCAGCGTCGGCGGCACTTACAACGCCTACGTCAACGCGGACGTGCGCGGCCCGGCCGGGCTGTCGAGCGGCGAGCCGCCCGCGCCGGCGAGCTGTCCGACCGCGGCGCAGATCCCGCCCGGGACGACGCCGCCCATCGCGTGCAAGTACATCTACGTGCGCGACGACGTGCCGCAGGGCTTCGGCGCGGTGCTGCTGGCGTCGAGCGAGCTCGAGTTCACGCCTCCTCGTCCGGTTCCGACACCCGTCGCTCGAAGCAAGTGAACGCGCCCTTGCGAAAGCGCACGCCGCCCGCCCGTCGGTAACCGAGCGCGCGGTAGAGCGCCAGCGCGCGCGCGTTGGCGTCCAGGGTGTCGAGGCGGATGGCGCGGCAGCCGAGCCGGAGCGCCTCGCGCTCGGCGAAGCGCATCAGGAAGCGCCCCAGACCGGTGCGTTGCGCGCCCGGGCTCACCATCAGCCGGTGCACGACGGCTATCGGCTCGACATGGATCTGCCACGCGACCTCCGCGTACTCGGGCTCCTGGCGCCGATTCAGCGTGAGCGCGCCCAACGGCGGAGCGCCGGCGCGGGCGGCCAAATACAGAGTGTGTGTCTCGATGTCGCCCGCCAGCGTCGCGCGGTCGGGATAGACGTCGTCCCACTGGTCGAGCCCGCGCGCTTGCATGTCGCGCACGCAGTCGCGCAGCAGCGCCGCGACGGGGTCGAGGTCGCCTGTTTCGGCGAGGCGCACGGTGACGTCGGCGAATGGGTCGCTGGTCGGGGGCATCGGCTCGGCTCGCGCGTGGGCGCCGCCATCTTAGCGCTAGGGAACCGCGATCGCGCGCGCACCG
>CAZNCQ010000235.1:0-11324 GCA_964571275.1 uncultured Myxococcales bacterium | reverse complement strand
CCATCCCCTTGAGCTCGAGCGACCGGACCTCGTACTTGGGGTTGCGGATCTCGCTCGCGGTCCGCGTCGCGCCGTCTTTCTCGTACTCGACGATGCGCTGGTCGCCCGAGAGCTCGATCCGTGTCCCCTTCTTGAGCTGGGCGGCGACCTCCTCGGCTTTCTCGTTCCAGAAGCTAGCCTGGTGCCACTTGTTCTCCTCGGCGTCCAGCCGTTGGCCGTCACGCTCGATCGAGTGAGCTGCGACAAGCACGTTGAGGACCTTCTTGCCGGACTCGGTGGTCCGCATCTCGGGCTCCTGAGCGACCGTCCCGCGGATCACGACGGGCGCGTGCCTCGCCGGGGCGGGGCCTTCGGGTTCGGACTCTGGCGCGACTTCCGTTTCCATGGGTTCTTCCTTGCGAGGTGGTTTTCGAAACGATTGGAGTCAGTCGGGCGGCGCCCGCCCCAGTTGTGGCCCGAGCGCTATAGAGACCGCAGCCGCTGCCCGCGAGAGAAGAGCCCCCACGGGCGGATGTAACCGCCCGTGACGAGGAACCGGTACGCGGTGACGAGCGCGAGCGCCGTGCAGAAGAGCGGCCCGAGCAGATTCCAGGATGAGACCGGCCCGCGGTGAGCCATGAACACGATCGTCGCCCAGGAGAGCATGGCGACCGTGAGGGCGAGGAAGAGCCGTCCGGCCAGGGGCGCGGCGGTGGAGGCGGCGCGCCGGCCCCTGGCCGGGACGATGGTGGTGGAGTCGGCATCGCCATCGGGCGAGCTCGCGCGCGCGGCGCGTGCGCTGGTGTGGATCTTGTCGACGGCGGCGTCGACGTGGCGACGAGCGCGATCGGGCGACGTCGAGAAGGTGAGCGCGGCGCCGAAGGCGGTCTCGAGGAGCGCGGTCGTCGCGGTCCGAGCGTCGAGGCCGTCGCTCTCGGCTTCGACGCGGGCGAGAAGGTCGGCGATCCGATAGCGGAGGGCGTGGACGGGGTCGGTGAAGCTGGCGGGGATCGACTGCATGGCTGTTGCTCCAGGGTTCATGGGTTGTTCAAGAAATGACGGGGATGCCGAAGGACACCCAGGTGGCGATCTCCTGGTAGGAGGGATCGTTCTTGAGGTCGACGAGCGGAGCGCCTGTCGCAGCTCCAACCCGGCGAGCAGTGCTCGCGTATCGCGCGAGTCCATCGATCGTGTCGCGCAGCGCGCCGCAAGCGGCGCCGAGTTGGTAGGTCTCGGCATGGAGCCCGCGGATCGTCGCAAGCAGTTCCACCGCTTCGTCGATGAGCGCCTGAGCCTCCCGAGCGTTCGAGACCGCGTGCGCGATCCGCGCTGTCGCGAGCTGATTCCTGATGGGAATGCCGACGACCGTCGGGCCGATCTCGTCCGGGATCGTAACCGGATCGATGGACTCCATTTCCAGGTCCGCAGCCGCAAGCTCGATCGTCCGGCTGTCCTCGTCGTCGACCGTGGTCGCGTCTCGGGCGCCCCTCCCCGCCGCCCCACCGATCGGGGCGGCGGGGGAGTGGCTGGGGCACGGGTCAGGCGGGCTCATGGGACACTGGCCCAGGGGGGACAGGCTCGGTCGTGATCATCTCGATGGTCGACTCGTCGACTCGGACGGCGCGCGGAACCGCACCCACGAAATCCCGGGCGTCGCAGGCCGCGCCGCCGGTGCCGCCATTTGGAACCACGATGGTGCTCGCCAACCGCCAGCGTTGAATCTCGATTCCGAACAGCGTGCGCCGCAGGCGCGTTTCCTCACGAGGGTCGTCCGAAAGAACCGATAGCTCGGCGAGCGCCGCGCAGAAGCAGCCATTCATTGGAGCCCCCCAGCCGGCACCGGCAACTCGCGGTGACGGGTGACTAGCAGCGAGCTAATTTCCCGCAGCGCGGTGTTGCGGAGGCGCTGCACGGCGTACTTGGAGACGCCGAGTTGACGCCCGAGGTCATGCAACGGAACGTCCCGATAGTAGTGCGCGTGCGTGAACGCACGCAAATGCGGGGGCAGCTTCGCGACCGCGTCGGAAAGCTGCGTGATCAGCTTGCGATAGTCGACGTGCTCAGCCCAATCGTCCTGCGGGCTCCCGTGCTGATCGCCCAGCATCAGGCGCCCGAGTTGCTCGTCGTCCTCGACGCGCACCCGCTCCAACTTCGGCAGGCGCTTGCGCTCGCGGCAATCGCCGAAGGGTCCCTCCTTCCGGAAGCCGTCCCGGATCGCACCGCGAATACGCGGCGACGCGTAATCGGCGAAGCTCGGACCGCGCGTCGGATCGAAGCGCGCCGCCGCCGTCACCAGACCGACGCGCCCGTAGGCCACGAGGTCGTCGAACGTCAGCGGCGGCGGTGCGGAGCGAATCAACTGGGCGGCGATCGACCGCACCAGCGGAAGGTGCGAGCGAATCAGCTCGTCTCGCGACGGAGCGTCCATTGCAGTCTCGGAGGTGGCGGCAGCGGCGGCGGACAGCAGGGCGTGCATCGTGATTCCTTCCTTCCGTGGCGTGACGGAAGGGGGCTATCGCAAACACGGTGCCAGCCAATTTCCTGCGCCATTTCGCAGCCAAGGGCACATGGCCAGACTGGAAAGCCTGTAAATGCGACGTAAAGCAGGTGTAAAGGCTGGGAAGGCTATTCGCCTCGGATCGTGGAGCCCCGAACAGCGTAGAGTTCTCGATGCCGATGTCAGCCATCCGCTTGGTGTCCGTGATCGCCGGCAATGCCGGCTTTGGACAGCCGCCAGCCAACAAGGTCAGAACGCTGATCGGAAAGCGGATCGTCAACTGGACCAGTGCCGCCGATGCTAGTTTGGTCGTGTTCCCCGCGGGTTACTTGAGAGCCGGCGGATCCGGACCTGGGTCGGCGCTCGCGACAGCCGGAAACCTCGTCTCGGCCGCCCGATCGCTCAACGTCGCAATCCTCTTGGGCGTGGATGTCGGTGCTCAGAAGAAGGCCGGCGGCAAGTCCCAGGTTGGCGTCCGCGCATTGAAGGGACAGCTACCCTTCTTCGCAGTCGCCTGGGCACCGGGCATGGTCGCGCCTGTTCTGTGGCGGCAGCGCTCTACGACGAGCAGCAACTGGAGGGGCGTTGCCCATGGCGAATGGGAGCCGCCGCGGGAGATCACGGTGCGCGGCAAGCGCATAGCGGTGGCCTTGTGTGGTGAAGCATTCAGCCAGCCGCTGAGAACCGCCCTTCTCGAACGTCGTCCGAGGCTCTCGGTGGTTCTGATTCCAGCTCACACGGCAAAGGGTTCCCGACACTCGAACGCGCTGAAGTACTTCGGCGAGCGCGACCTGGCCGCCGTTCGTGCCGTTCATGCCCAAAACCGGGCAGACAACTACCTGTGGGTCGGGGGTAAGAAGAGAGCGCCCGTGAAGCGAGGAGCGTTCGGCTCGAGAGATGAGTTGTGGGCCGAAGCAAGTGTCTTCCACCTTTGATCTTCCGCCTCCTCGAATTGGTGTTCGATGACTCACAAGCACATCTGCGCCGGTGTCGAACGCGTCGCCGAGGCCGATTTGAAGCCCACCCGCTCAACCGTTCCTCTCTTGGCGTGGTGGGCGGATCGCGACACAGCGCTGAGCACGCTGGCGGCCATCGATGGCGGCCCGGTTTTCAAAGATGTCGCCGTCTGCTACGAGCATCCCACGATCGTCGGAGGGAAGGGGCGAGGCAAAGCTTCGATGACTGACATTTTCGTACAGCATTCGGACGGCGCGATCGCCATCGAAGGCAAATGGAGAGAACGTCGGTACGCAATCGTTCGTGAATGGTCTCGAAAGTCAGCTAATAGAGCGGCGGTCCTAGAATATTGGCTGGGCCTTATTCGGCCCCTGTGTGCCGGCCCTCCTGCCCTTCTGGCAGACGTCGACGATGTCGTTTACCAGATGCTGCATCGAATTGCCGCCGCCTGCGGCGCCGCCGCCAAGTTCGGGCGAGCTCTCGTCGTCTATCAGGTCTTCGACGGCTACGGACACGAACGCGCCCACAAGTACATCGCGGATTTGGAGCTTGCGGCAAGGGCTTTACGTCCAGGACCGAGACTGCGGCTCGCCCTGCTGCGCGTGCCTGTTGAGGTGACGGATACCTGGCGAGAGCTGGCAGTCGTCGCGCGCCGCAAAGAAGATCGCCCGGGCGTCGTGGCAGAGATCCGTCGACGCATTGGCGACCGTGGCGCCCTCTTCAGATTCGGCTCACCAGACGTCCGCATGATCGCGCCGGAATAGCTATCAGGCGTACTCCATTCAACGTTCAGAACCGGCGCGGTTCTTGAACCGCGACGCGAGGACTTCGGCCGGTATTCCGAGCTTTGTCGAAAGTCGCTTTAGGTCGCCGCCGCAGTCGGCGTAGTGGCGGACGATATCGTCGTACGGAATCTCTAGGACCTGGTGAACCGCAGGATGGTTCTCCTCGATGAGCTTGTAGAACGTCGGCCGGCTCATCCCGAACGCGCGCGCCGCCTCGCTCTTGTTCCAGTGTGCCCGAGTGAGCGCGTCCAGCAACTGCTGGAGGGTGATGTCTTCCCTCTTGGGAGTGCTCGACGAGCGTGACGCAGGTGGCGTGGACGACGGCTTCTCGGCGACGCCCTGCCGCGCGAGGCGCGCGGATCTCGCCAGCTCTCTACGGATGAACTCGTCGACGTCGAGATCGGGGTTGTCGGTGCTCTCCACGACCAACCGCTCGCCGACACCGAGCAACTCGCGGACATTGCCCGGCCAGGGCGCGACCGCGAGGCGGGCGGCGGCGCGCGCAGGGACCCACGGTGCATGATCGGGATCGTCATCCAGCCGGCCGGAGGCGCCGATCTCCGCTAGGCGCTGCCTGAGCAGATTGAAGAAGAGCACGCCAGTGTCGGCCCGGCGCTCACGAAGCGGCGGAATGTCGATGGGGTAGACGTTCAATCGGAAGTAAAGGGCGTCGTCGAACCGCTTGTGCCGAACTTCTTCCTCGAGATCCTTGTCCGTGGCCGCGATGACGCGGACGTCAACCGGCCGCGGCCTGTCCGCACCGACGGGTAAAATCGCCCTCTCCTCGAGCGCCCGCAGGAGCTTCGCCTGGACCTCAGGCGAGGTCTCTGCGATTTCGTCGAGGAACAGCGTGCTTCCGTCAGCCTCCACGAACGCCCCAGCGCGGCTCCCCTTCGCGTCGGTGAAGGCGCCGCGAGCGTGCCCGAACAGATCGGCGTCTGCGAGTGACCCGGACACCCGCGCCATGTTGAGGACGACGAACGGGCGCGCGGCGCGCGAGCTCTCGGCGTGAATCGCGCGAGCGGTTGGCTCCTTGCCGGCGCCCGTCTCGCCACGAATCAAGACGGGGGTGTTCGGGTGGGCCGCCGCACGAAGAATCTTCCTTCTGACATCCTCGATCTCGTCGCTCGCGCCCAGCAAGCCGAGCTCGCGCGACCGCGCCACCGGGAACCGCACGCGGTGCAGGCAGAGGACGACGCGCTTGTTGATTGTGATGACGAGGCCGCTCGCGAGCTCTTCCGCGGTGAGAGTCCGCGGCTGATCGAAGGGCTCGAGATCCACCTCCACCGGATGGGTCGTGTCGCCGGGTCGTATCTCGAAACGCGAGTCAGGCCGCTGAGCGACGACCAGCGACGTCGTCTTCTTCGAGACCGCCCTGTGCTCGAGCCCGCGACCCTTGTTGGAGCCAGAAGCGAAGAAGAGAGGCTGGTCGCGACCGACGATCACCGGACGTCGATCGAGGAGCGACGCCAACGGCGCCGTCTCGCCAACGCGCTGGACGTCCGGATGCGCGACGATCGTGAGGGCTGGCAGCAGCGGGAGGCGGCTCGACTCGCCGGCGGTCGCGAGCGTCCCCAACGTGGAGCCTGTCGTATCTTCTTCGGTCACGCGCTCACCAGAACGGAAAACCGTGCGCGACCAGCAACGCTCGCGCGGACGGGCCGAATAGTTCTCATGGCGATGGCACCCGGACCGCCCCTCCGACTCGTCGATGGGACACTCGAATGGCGACGAGCCGGACGGTACGTGGCGCGAATCAGGTGGCGGTGCGTCGCCGACCCCGAATGGGAGATAGACACGCACCACCACGGATTCGAAAGCTGGCGGCGGGCGGCCTGTTTCGCGAACGGGCTCACCGAGGACGGCGCGTCCGCACTGTCTCTCCATGACGGGGCGTTGATCCTCCATCTAGTGAACGGGCAAGGCGCGCGGATCGAAAACGGCGAGGCCCTGATCTGGCAGCGATTGGAAGGCTCGCGTCCGGCGTTGCCGCAGGAGCTGAGCTTCATCCGCGCGACGATCGGTCCGCGTGAGCTCAGCGCGATGGGCCTCGACGGTCCTTTCAGCGCCGCACAATTCGGCGTCGACGAGGTCGGCGGAAGCGCCCGTTTGGACGTACGCATCGAGGCCGACACCGCGAGGCGTGCGGTGCTCGTGACGCTGAGCAACCCGAGCGGCGGCGACGTCGCGAGCGCGGACCTATTGGAAAGCGGACGCTTCGACGTACCCCGAGCATGATGAAGACTCGTCGCTTGGCACGGCATGCGAGAGTCGAGCACCGGGAGCGCGCTGCGGGCCAGAATCTCGGCTGACACGGGTCCTCGACGTCCCGCCTCTAGAAGCGCCCCATCACGCCGGCCGGAGAGGCCAAGACTTGCGTCTCGCCGTGACGGCTCGAGTACAGGAGATAGCCGCCGCCGACTGACGCTGCGATACCGCCGCCGAGAATGAACCATCCCGGCGTTCGCGTGTCCCACACCCGATCCGAATTGCTCCAGCTGCTATTCCCATCGACAGCGATCCAGACGATCCCCCAGGTCGCGGCGACGACGCCCACGGTGAGTAGCCCGATGCCGGTCCAGCGACGCCCCGTACGCGTCATTGGCGAGATGTCGCCACGCGCGGGGCCGGAGGTGGTCACCAACGGAGCGACGGGCGCAGCCGGCGGCGGATCTGGAGCGAGAGGTTCGAGGGTCGCCGTGACGATCAGCCGCGAGCCGCCCTTCGCGGGTAGAGTTTGGACGAACGGCTTGTGACCAGGGCTCTCCACCTTGACCGTCACGTCGCCTTCGTTCACCCGAGAGATCGTGGGAAGAGGGATCCGGCCGACAACCTTGTCCTCGAGGGTGACGACGGCGCCAGTCGTACCGTAGATCGAGATCTCAGCGGTGTGCGTGCGGACAGTCTGGAGCGTCTGCTCCAATGTCGCCCGGTTCTTCTCGACCCATGGGGTGCTGGACTCGAGGGCTTGCGAGAGATGGTTCTCGGCGTTCACCCAGCGCTGCAGCGTGGCCTCGGCGATGCCCATCTGTGCGAGGGTGCGACCCGAGGGCTCCTTTTCGTGCGCCGCCTGGAACTCGCGGAGCGCGCCCGCATGGTCGCCTTTCTTCCGAAGCTCGACACCCTTGCTGATCAGTTGATCAGCTGTCTCGGGCTCAGCAGCGCTTGCCGCTGCGTCCAGCACATTGACGACCAGAAGTGCGATCAATAGCGAAGATCGGTAGGAGAGCATGCGACCTCACTCGATGATAGGGAAACCATTCTCGTCCCGTAGGATCCGGCGGGAGTGGCGGCGCCGCTTCGGCTCACCCGCGGCTGCGGGGCGCACCGCCTCCGCGGTGGGCGCGATGACGTCCGCAGTGGGCGCGGGGCTCGCTGAAGACGCTGACATTGACGTTGCGTGAACAGGAGCCGGGATCTGGGGCCCCGCGGGAGTTGGCACCGCGTCCGCCGCCGATCGAGGCCCAGCCGCTGCGACAGCCGCGGGGGCGCCCGGGAAAGTGGTGCCGCGCGAAGGCGCTCTCCTTGAAATGCTGATGGCGATTCCGACGACGGCGACGCCCAGGATAGCTGCGGCACTAGCGACGTAGCGGGGGCTGAGCACGCGCCTGCGCAAAGGCGCGCGCGGAGGTGAAAGCGCCGCGGGGGTCGCCGGAGCCTCGAGTGGCTCCGGGGGAGGTGCGCCGACTTGGCCGGTGCCCCTGTGATCGGTGCCGCCGAGCTCGCCGGTGATCGAAATGGAGATCGAGTTCGCGGCGGCGGCGCCACGCTCGGGAAGGGTTGGAATTGGATCCATCGTCGTATCGGTCACCGACTGCGCGTTCAACGCGACCGGCGAGGTTTGGTCGCCTTCGCGCGTGCGTGTCAAATCGACCTGCGTTGCCTGGCGTTCCAACGGCGGGACGAAGATCTCCATAGATGGCGACGGCTCTTTCACCGGTCGCGGGACAGCGGTGAACAGAGTGCTCCAGTGGCGCCGGCCCGCCGGCGAACCGAACGGAAGCAACGCCCGCCCGAACATGTGCACGTTGAGGAAGCGCGCGGCCGGGTCGACGTTCATCGCCTGCCTGACGACCTCCTCGAGCCCGAGGGGTATCTCCGGACGTAGTTCGCGCGGCGGTTTGTAGACACCGCTGCGGATCGCCTGCCAGAGCTCGTAGTCCGACGGCGCGCGGAACGGCAGCTTGCGCGTAAGCGCGTAGTAGAGAAGGACGCCGAGTGAATACTGGTCGCTCTGCGGGTCCGCATTCTTGGCGGTGATGGACTCCGGCGCTAGAAACGACGGCGTGCCCACCAATGAGCCTGCCTTGGTCAGGTCGGGCTGGGTCGCGATCTTCGCGACGCCGAAGTCGAGGACGACGACATGGTCGAAGTCCCGGTCCTCCGTGTCGACGAGGAAGATGTTGCTGGGTTTGAGGTCGCGGTGAAAGATCTTGTGCCGGTGGCAGAAGTACACAGCGCTGCAGGCCGACAGCACGATGTCGACCGCGCGCTCGAGAGGCAGCGGCGCATCCAAGACGACAGCGCTCAGACTCTTGCCCTGCAGGTACTCCATCACGATGTAGGGCTGGCCGTCGTGGACGCCGTAGTCGTGGATCTTCACAACGTGCTGGTGGGCGATCCCGCCGGCGGCGATCGCCTCATTGAGGAAGCGCTCGGCGTACTGAGGCTCGGCGGCGACGAGATCCTTGTGCAACGTCTTGATCGCCACCTCCCGCTTCATCAGGGAGTCGAGGGCTCGGTAGACCTGTCCCATCCCCCCGCTGCCTACCAGATTCCGGATCACGAACCGGCCGTCGGGACCGATCCGCGTATCTGATCTCAGTACTTCCATGCAGCTTCCCCGCGAGACATGCCGAACAGAAACTCGGCGTAATCGGCCGCCAGTGGCGGCTGACCGGAAAAGTCTCCCCCACGAGCGAACACGCGCACACCCACGCTTGACGTGCGTACAGAAACCGTACCATTCCGTCCGCGGTGCGCACAACGACTGTCCCCGACGATGCGCTGTTCCAAGAAGCGGCCCGAGACGTTGTAGGATGCCCAAGAATGGCGGCCGAAGACCCTTGCTTGCGATTGGGGAAGGGTTGAATTCCCCCCGTTGGCGACGAGAAGCTCAACCGTACGGTGCGTGACGCGCCAGTCACTGTGCCGAATGACTGACGTCCCTCGGCGCCTGATAGCAAGGCGATGGCAACTGAACTATTTCCCTCGTCGCGTCAGGACCGCGGCGCTCTGCTTCATTCGGGCGCCGTGATTGTGCTGCGCAGCCGCTCCCGAACTTCGCGTAGCCGCTGCGCGGCGAGGGCATTGGTGGGGTCGAGGTGGACGGCGATGCCGAACTCGCGCTCAGCGTCCTGGAGTTGGTTCAGTTTTCCGAGCGCGCGGCCAGCGAGCAGGTGCGCCGGCGCACCGCCACCGGAGCGAATCGCGGCGCGGGCGCTCCGAAGCGCGCCGTCGATGTCGCCCGTATCGAAGCGCCGCTGCCCTTCTGCGAGGAGATCGGCCGCCGTTGACGGGTCGGCCGCAACGCGATCGATTTCCAGCGCTCGCCCCGGCTCCGCCGTGCGAACTCTGCGCGGTGAGGGACTGGCTTTGGGCAGAGCCTGCACCGGAACGGGAGCAACTCTCGATGGAGGTGACGCAACGACCGCAGGTGGCTCTAGGGCTGCACGTGGGGACTCCGTGGGAATGGGCCGAAGGGTCGTCACGTTTCCCGCAGGCGCCGAAAGTGATGGACGCCGAGCGATGACAAGGATCGCGACGAGCACGGCCACGGCGGCGCCCCCGACGAGAAAATAGAACCGCGGCTGACTTCGATTATTCGCGACGCCCTCCGTCGGCTCATGATCGGACGTCCGCTGCACGGCTTGGAGAAAGCCACGTCCACGGGCAACATCCTTTTCGATCAGATCTCGTTCACGGGCGACGTCGTAGTTCTTCTGCAGAAAGCCTGCGACCTCGGTGCCGCCCGAGAAGTCCGGGGGAAGGTGCGCCCCGAGCGCCTTGAGGATCTCGTCAACGTCCTGAAAGCGATCCTTCGGATGACGAGAGATCGCGCGAAGCACGACTGCGTCGAGTTCTGCTGGAACCTCAGTATTGAGCTTCGATGGCGGAGGGATAGCCTCTTTCACGGGCGGCGGTCGTCGGGCGAGCAACTGCCACAGAAGCACGCCGAGTGAATAGATGTCGGAGCGCGGATCCCCGCTGCCGCCGGCGGCGATCTCAGGCGCGGCGTATGCCTCTCGACCCACGGACCATCCCGGACGAGTGAGGCGCGAATCCGTCGATGTCCTCGCGATTCCGAAGTCCAGCAGACGGACCTCTCCGCTGAAGGTGAGCATGACGTTGTCGGGAGCAACGTCGCGATGAGTGACGCCCTGTTCGTGGGCGTACGCGAGAGCACGCGCGACCTCACGCACGACGTGAACGGCGAGACGTGTCGGCAGGTTCTCCTTCTGACGAAGACAGGTCACCAGCAAGCCACCGAGGCTGCAGCCGTGCAGGAACTCCTGCGCGATGACGAGTTCTCCTTCTATCTCGTCTACCGCGAGCGTCTGGGCGATGGCGCCGTGCGAGAGCTTGAGGGCGAGATTCGCTTCGCGCCGAAAGCGCTCCCCATCCTCGGAGTTCGAGTGCTGGGCCAGCCGCTTCACCACACACGGCCGCTCCATTCCGGGCTTGCCGGTCAAAGCGAGATAGACGTCACCCATTCCCCCCGCGCCCAGCATTCGCAGAAGAACGTACGGACCAAAGCGCTGGGGGAAAGCATCCGCCGGCATCGACCTCGCATCCTTAGGGCGCGCCGCAGGTCGGCCCAGCGGGCGAGCAGGGGGTGATACCGCAAGTTGTAGCGATGTCGACGCTGGTGTTGTCGGTAGCGAAGACACCATCGCCCGTGACGGTCCCTGAGCACGAAAGCCCAACCGGATTATTGTTCTGTACCGTGAGCCTACTCAGGGTGGCCGGCACGACGCTAGCGGCGTTCTGAATGCGAACGCCACCCCAAGGGAGCCCCATGATGTCGCCTGGCCCATTCCCCACGATGGTGCTTTCGCGCAGGTCGAATGCCGCATCATCGATGAGGATTCCGCCTTTCTTGTTCC
>CAZNCQ010000234.1:0-11372 GCA_964571275.1 uncultured Myxococcales bacterium | reverse complement strand
GTCGGCGTCGCGGTCGCCGGGGCGGTCGCGACGGGCGTCCCCGCCGCGGCGACAACCGTCGGCGCCGGCGGTGGGTCGACCGCGGCGGCCGTCAGGACCGACAAGATTGCCAGCGGACCAAGCGTGGTGGTCAATCCCATGATGCCCTCCTGCCTCGGGTCGAGTTTCGTCGAGGCACTTTCAGAATCGTGGGAGCGTGGGCGCGCGCGACAATGCCGGCGCCGGAAATTCAGGTCGAAGCCCGAGCATGCCGTGAGGTGGCGCCGGTGATAAAAAGGCTGGTCATGCCGATCTTCGAGGGGAGCTGTCACTGCGGGCGCGTGCGGATGCGGGTCACCGGCGATCTCGACGACACCGTCGAATGCAATTGCTCGATCTGCACCAAGAAGGGGTTTGTGCATCTCATCGTCCCGCGCGAACAGTTCCAGCTGCTCGCCGGCCAGGACGACCTGACGACCTATCGATTCAACACCGGGGTCGCTCAGCACACGTTCTGCCGCCACTGTGGCATCCACGCGTTCTACGTGCCGCGCTCCGATCCCGACAAGATCGACGTCAACGTCCGCTGTCTCGACGGCGTCGCTCCACGACAGGTAGAGCCGAAGCCGTTCGACGGACAGAACTGGGAGCGGGCGATGGCAGAGCGCGCCGGCGAATCCGTCGGCTGAGCCCCTTCACGTGCCAACCGGGGCGAACGCGATGACGCTGTAGGCGATCGCCGCGGTGCTACCCAGGTTGCGGTAGCCGTGGCGCTGGTCGCCGCGAAAAACCACGACGTCGCCGGGGTCGAGCGCGAACGTCGCACCGCCGGCGCCGAGCTCGATGCGCCCGCGCTCGCAGGTGAGGTATTCACGGGTACCCGCCGTGTGCGGCACACCGGCCATCGAGCTGCCGACCGGTAGCTCCATGCGTTCGATCTCGAGGCCGGCGATGGTCTCGGGCAGCAGCTTGCGGATGGTGATCGAGCCGCGCGACCGCGACGGCAGCGTCGCCGCCCGGTAGAGCCGGCCGATCCGGCGCGGCGGCTCGATCAGCTCTTCGAGCCGCACCTGCAACGCTTGCGCGGCCTTGACCAGCACCGTCAGCGTCGGGTTGGCGGCGCCCGACTCGAGATTCGCCCAGGTCGCGCGCGGCAGCCCCGCGACCTTGGCGATCTGCTGCTGGGTCTGCCGGCGCGCCTCGCGCAGCGTCTGGATGTTGCGGCCGAGGTGTGCGGCCGCGTCGCCGCCGCCGGGAGAGGACGTCATGGCGTCCAAAAGGATGGCCGCGTGACAACAGATTGGCAAGCCTGCCCACAAACTGACGCGCGTGCTTCATGTTCCCCAGCAGGAGGCAGCGATGAGCGATATGGATATGAAGGAGACAGAAACGGCGCGCATCGGCGCGGTGGTGACCGGCGGCAGCCGCGGGCTGGGGCGCGCGCTCGGGCACGCCCTGGCCGCGGCGGGCGCGCGCGTGGTGCTGGTGGCGCGGGAGCGGGCGCCGCTCGACGAAGCGGTGGCCGCGATCCGCGCCCGTGGCGGCGAAGCCCACGGCATCGCGGCCGACGTGGGTGACATCGACGCCGCGTTCGCGATCGCCGGACAGGCGGCGGCGCTGGTCGGGCCGGTCGATCTCCTGATCAACAACGCCAGCACGCTCGGCCCGGTGCCGCTGCGCCTGTTGATGGACACCGATTGCGAGGATCTGTCGCGCGCGCTGGCGGTGAACCTGGTCGGGCCGTTCCGCCTGACCAAGGCGATCGCGGGATCGATGGCGATGCGCGGCCGGGGCACGATCCTGAACGTCAGCTCGGACGCGGCGGCCTCCGCCTACGAGCGCTGGGGCGCATACGGCGCATCCAAGGCCGCGCTGGATCACCTGACGCGCACCTGGGCGGCCGAGCTGAACGGTACCGGGGTGCGCGTGCTGGCCGTCGATCCGGGCGAGATGAACACGGCGATGCACGCGCAAGCGATGCCCGACGCCGATCCTGCGACGCTGGCCGATCCGGTGCGCGTCGCCGCGCACATCGTCACCTGGCTGGTGGCGCGGGACGGCGCGCGGTCGGGCACGCGCGGCGTGGTCCGGGGGCGCGGCGTCGAGGCGCCGGAGGCGTCGTCATGACGCCCGCACGCACCTATCCGGCGCGGCGCGACGACGTGCGCCTGCTGGTCGTCGATCCGGCGGTTGCGTCGTTCGCGGAGACGCGCACCACGGCGCTACCCGCGCTGCTGCGCGCCGGTGACCTGCTGGTCGTCAACGACGCCGCGACGCTGCCCGCGTCGCTGCGCGGTCAGGACCAGCACGGGCGCGCCCTCGAGGCGCGCCTGATCTCTGTGGCGGACGACGACCACGAAGCCACGCCGCGCTTCTGGGCGGCGTTGCTCGGCGCGGGCGACTGGCACCAGCGCACCGAGGACCGCCCAGCGCCACCGCCGCTGGCGCCGGGCGATCAGCTGCGCTTCGGCGCGCTGGCCGGCGAGATCGTGGCGCGCGCGCGGCTGTCGCCGCGCCTGGTGGCGATCCGCTTCGACGCCGCGGGTGACGCCCTCTGGGCCGCGATCTACCGAGAGGCCCGCCCCGTGCAGTACTCACACGTCGAGCACGAGCTGCCGCTCTGGGCGGTGCAGACGGTCTACGCCGCACGGCCCTGGGCGTTCGAGATGCCGTCGGCGGGACGGCCGCTGTCATGGGAGATGTTGCTGGCGCTCCGGCGCAACGGCGTGCGCTGGGCGGCGCTGACCCACGCTGCCGGCCTGTCGGCGACCGGCGATCCGGCGATCGATGCGGCGCTGCCGCTGCCCGAGCGCTACGAGATCCCCGCGGCGACCGTGTCCGCCATCGAGGAGGCGCATCGCGACGGCGGGCGCGTGATCGCCGTCGGCACCACGGTCGTGCGCGCGCTCGAGGGCGCGGCGGCAACCGACGGCGCGCTGCGCGCCGGCCGCGGCACGACCGACCTGCGCATCGGCCCGCGCTTTCGGCCGCGCGTCGTCGACGGCATCCTGTCCGGAGCCCACGCCGAAGGCGAGAGCCACTTCGCGCTGCTGGGCGCGTTCGCGAGCGCCGAGCTGCTGCACGACGCCTCCGCGTTCGCCGACGCGCGCGGCTTCCAGACACACGAGCTGGGAGACTCGATGCTCATCGCACGCGGTGCGCTGGCGGAACCGCGCGCCACACACGAGCGCACATCGCCCCCCCATTGGGCCACGCATTGACGCTCGACTGCAAAGGACGTTGCGCGTTGGCGCGCCACATCAGCAAACGCAACTAACCCCGCGTTTCTCGTTACGCCGGCGTAACAGTCACTGCCGCGGGCGCGAATTGCCTGTCGCAGCTTCTCGTACGTTTCATTGAGCGCGAACCTGGCCTGATTGGCTTATCCACGCACGCGCGCGGCCATCGCCGGCGACTGTGCGGAACGTCGCCGGCCGCGCAGGCAATGGCCGTGGTCTGTCCCGAGACAGGCGCACCGGCTCCGAACGAGCAAACAACGGAGGACGACAATGAGATGCAATGAAGGGTCTCGATCGAAGCTTTGGCTGGTCGCATTCGGATTCACGGCGGCGATTGGTTGCGGCGCCCCCGAAGACGACGTCGCCACGACCGACAACGCCGTCCTGGGCGATCAGCTGGGCGGCATCAGCGCCGCCGCGTTCGCCGAAGCGCGCACGAACTTCGCGCAGGAGGAGGGCATCACCGACGGCGTCGGCCCGGTGTTCAACGAGAAGGCTTGCGGCGCCTGCCACACCGATGGCTCGCTGGGTGGCGCGGGCGTGCAGATCGAGCGGCGTTACGGCCGCTTCGTCAACGGCGCGTTCGATCCCTTGGCCGGCAGCGGCGGTTCGTTACGGCAGTTGTTCTCGCTCGGCAATTTCAACAACCCGGCCTTTCACGGCGGCCCGTCCGGCAATCCGACGCTTTGCCAGGTCCCCGTCGAAGTCGAACCGGCCACGGCGACTGTCCACAACGTCGGCCGCCTGGTGACGCCGGTGTTCGGCCTGGGTCTGGTCGACGCCATGCCCGACGCGTTCTTCGACGCGATCGCCGCGGCCGAGCCCGCCGCGACCCGCGGCACCGCGCGCCGCGTGACGGTGCTGCTGCCCAACATTCACCCGGTCACGGGCGCCGCGGCGCAGACCGTCGGCAGCACGCGCGTCGCGCGCTTCGGCTGGAAGTCGGCGGTGCCGACGCTGCAGCAGTTCTCCGCCGACGCCTACGTCAATGAAATGGGCATCAGCACGCAGAGCTGCGTCGGCGGCCGCGCGATCATCGACTTCGCGACCGAGTCGGCGCCCAACGGCCGGGCCGAGCCGGTCGGCTGCGACGACCTGGCGCCGCTGCAGGCGGCGGCCGACGTCGCGGCGACGGGGATGCCGGTCAACACCGACGACGCCGTCGGCAGTTGCGCGGGCGGGCGCACGGAGATCCAGGACGACATTCACAACTTCTTCCTGTTCATGACGTTCCTGGCGCCGCCGCCCACCGACAACAGCGACCCGGCGGCGGCGACGCCCGGGCGCACGGTCTTCCGCAACGCCGGCTGCGCCAGCTGCCACGTCGATTCCTCCGTCAGCACCGGCGCGCTGGCGACGGCGTCGGCGTTCCGCACACCTGCGACCACCAACAACGGCGTCCCCGGCAACACGGCGTTCCACCCGTTCTCCGATTTCTTGATTCACGACATGGGGACCCTCGGTGACCAGATCGGCCTCAACGCGGGTGACAGTGTTGCCCAAGCGCGGCAAATGCGTACGGCGCCGCTCTGGGGCCTCCGCTTCCGCAACAAGCTGCTGCACGACGGCCGCGCCAGTGACGTGGCCACGGCCGTCCGAGCCCATGACGGCCAGGGGGCCGCGGCGCGCGACGCCTTCAACGCGCTCAACGCGGCGGATCAGCACAACTTGGTCCAGTTCGTTCGCTCGTTGTGACCCATTGACAACTTAGGAGCGGCGACCCAGCAGGGTTGCGGAGGCGACGGGGCGGAGGATTGATCCTCCGCCCCACGTGAGCAAAAAGGCGCCGAAACCCGCGTCGTTGCGCGCGATCGAGACGCGTTACCGTCAAGACCCGATTGACCCTGGAGGCGGAACGGCGCACTGGCTATGGGATGCGGACATCCCAGCAGCGGCAATTGGACTTCGCGCGCGCCGACTCCAGCGAAGCCCCCCGAGAGATTCCACGAGAGTTGCGAAGACGGCTTTCCTTCTTCGAGACCTGCTCGCGGATTGTCGTCGGTGACGGGGACGAAGGCCATGTCCTACATGCGGTCGCGCGCGCGGCGTTGCCGGAGCTGGGCGAATACGGCTTCGTCGATCTGAAGCGCGGCGCGGGCCGCCAGGAGCGATTCGCTTTCCGAGTCACTGACGCGGGGTTGGCGGTCGAGCCGATCGCAGCGCCGGTGATCTGGAGCACGGGGCTTCACCCGATGCTCGACGTCATCCGGGGCGGCGCCGGACGCCGGCTCTCGGCGATCGATGACCGCGAGCGGTCGCGCCTGCTCGAGGCCGAGGAGGCCGCGGGCGCGCTGCACGACTCCAAGGTGAGCTCGCTGGTCGTGGTCCCGATCGGTCAAGGCGACAACGTGCTGGGCACGCTGACCGTCTGTTACGCCGACGGGGAGCGAGAGCACGAGGCCGGCGATCTGACGCTGGCCGAGGACCTGGCGCGCATCGCCGCGCCCGCGATCGAGAACGTCGGGCTCCGCCGCCAGGCGCACGCGCGCGCCTGCGAGCTGGTCGAGGAGCGGGCGCGGCAAGAGGCGGGCTGGCGCAATTTCTTGGGCACCCTCTCGCACGAGCTGCGCGCCAGCCTGGCGGCGATGCTGCTCTGGGAGAAGATCCTGCGCAGCGCATCGGATGAGACGACGCGGAATCGCGCGCTCGACGCGATTCACCAGAGCACCGTCGCGCAATCGAAGATGGTCGAGGAGATCACCGACCTGGCGCGTTGCGTGAACGGGAATCTCGAGATCGTCCGTTCGATCGTCGCGCTCGACCGCGTGGTCGAGGCAGCGGTCGAGGCGGCGATGCCGGCGGCGGCCCGCAAGGGCGTGACGCTCGCGGCCGATGCGGAGGGAGGCCTGGGCGCGGTCCCCGGCGACTCCGCGCGCTTGCGGCAGGCGCTGGACATCCTGCTGGCGCACGCGCTCGCATCGACGGGCACCGGGGGGTCAATCCGTGTGTCGGGCTCGCGCGACAACGCGCGCGTGCAGCTGACGGTCAGCGACACCGGACGCGGCATCCCGGCCGCGCGCCTGCCCCACGTCTTTGCGCCGTTCGCCTCTGGCGCCGAGCCGGCGCTGGAGGCGCCGGTCGGCCTGGGCCTGGGTCTGGTGGTGGTGGCGCGGCTGGTGGCGCTTCACAGCGGCACCGTCGCGGCCGCCAGCGACGGCGAGGGGCGAGGCGCGACGTTCACCATCACCCTGCCGCTCTGCGACGCGGCGGTGGTGTCGGCGTTCCGGACCGACGGCACGGCGGCCGCGCCGGGGCTGGAGCGCGGACGGCGCGCGCCCGCGCGCACGGGACGCATGCTCAAGGGGTTGCGCGTCCTGGTCGTCGACGACGAGCCGCGCGTGCGCGAGGCGATCACGCTGGTGCTGCGCGATGCCGGCTCGAAGGTCACGACCGCGGCCTCCGCGGCCGAGGCGTTCGCGGCGCTGCGCGACGGGCGCTGGGACGCGATCGTCAGCGATATCGGAATGCCAGAAGAAGACGGCTACAGTCTGATCAAGCGCGTGCGCGGGCTCCCCGCCGACGGCAGCAGCGGCGTCGGCGCCGTGGCGCTGACCGGCTGCGCGCGCCCGCAGGACCAGTCGCGCGCGATCGAGGCCGGCTTCAATCTGCACCTGACCAAGCCCGTCGAGGCGACCGACCTGATCCGTGCCGTGGCCACCGTGGCCGCGCGTCCGAGGGCTGCAGCCACCGCCCCCGCGCGCGTCGCGAACCTCAGCCGGTCGTAGTGAGCTGGCTCGACGGCTAGACCGGGCGCGGCGAAAGAACGCCCGGAGGCGCGGCGCCCGAAAACCACCGGCATCAGGTGATCCCTGGCCGGGTGGTGTAGGAGCGTTCAGCACTGGCTTTTGGGGTCGGTTTCGTTGTAACTCCTAGGCGCGTAACGCAGGGGCATGCGCGGGGCGCCCCCCACCGCGCGAGTTTGGTGCGGTGTTCCGGCGTCTGATTCGAAAGGAGAGTTCCAATATGCAGCGCCTTTTCTTAGCTCGTTCTCTCTTCCCGACGGCGGTCGCCGTCGTCCTCCTCGCCTCGGCGTGTGGTCACCCGGGCGTCAACAACAACAACAACAACAGCGGCAGCGGCGGTCAGACCGGCATGGGCGGCGACGGAAACCCGGGTGGAATGAGCGGTAACGGCGCGGGTGGCACCGGGAACGTCATCGTCATCGGACCCGATGGCGGCACCGCCGGCATGGTGGGGAAGATGGCCTGCCCAAGCGCGACCAGCGACCCGCTGCCCTACACCAGCGGCTACAAATTCGACCCGACGATCCGCCAGATGGCGACGTCGTTGGCGGCGACGCTCTCCGACACCGAGAAGCAGCAGCAGATGACCGGGCTGCCTCAGTCGGGCACCGCGAACTACAACGTGTTTCGCCAGGAAGACAACCAGACCCGCGGCATCAAGGCGTTCATGTTCCGCGACGGACCGCGCGGCGTGAACCTGAACGCCAACGGCGACGGCAAGAACGACTTTTCGACGGTGTTCCCGGTCGCGATGGCGCGCGGCGCGGCGTTCGACGACGATCTCGAGTTCCATATCGGACAGGCGGTCGGCGACGAGACGCTGGCGTCGGGCAACACGATGCTGCTGGCGCCGACGGTGAACATCCTGCGCCACCCGGCGTGGGGTCGCGCGCAGGAGACCTACGGCGAGGATCCGTTCCTGCTCGGTCGCCTGGGCAGCGCGTTCGTCACCGGTGTGCAGCAGTACGTCGCGGCCTGCGTGAAGCACTACGCCGCGAACAACATCGAGAACGGCCGCGAAACCGCGAACGCGACCATGGACGAGCAGACGCTGCACGAGATGTATGCGCGCCACTTCGAGATGATCGTCGAAGAGGGCGGCGTGTCCGCCGTGATGGCGGCGTACAACCAGGTCAATGGGTTGCACTCGACCCAGAGCGCGCACTTGCTGACCGACCTTCTTCGCGGTGAGTTCGGCTTCCAGGGCCTGGTGCTGAGCGACTGGTGGGCGATGCCCAACGGCAACACGTTCCCGCTGCCGGGCAGCACGGTGCTGGAGCCAACGGCGGTGCAGGCGGTCAAGGCCGGCCTCGCGCTCGAGCTGCCCTGGCGATACAACTACTCGACGCTGGTGACGAGCATATCCGACCAGTCGCTGTCGTCGTCGGACCTGCAGGCGAGGACGGCGCAGATCCTCGAGCAGAAGATGCGCTTCCACGTAGACCAGCTCAACGGCCCGCTCGGTCTGCAGACGCCGCACACGACCTATGACACCGGCACGGCGAGCATCCAGAACAACGACGACAACGATCCGCGCATCGGCATGAGCCACCTGGCCCTGGCGCAGAAGGCCGCCGAGGAGTCGATGGTGCTCCTCAAGAACGACAACAGCACGCTGCCGATCAAGCGGTCCGCGGTGCACAACATTGCGGTCATCGGTTCGCAGGCGCGCTACACCGTTCAATCGACGCAGGATCGGGGCTGCGCGGCGGGCGCCCAATGCTCGATCGATTTCCCGACCGCGGTCCGCACCGGCGACCTGGGATCGAGCCGCGTTTTCGCCGACCCGGCAAAGAGCGTCGGGCCGTACGACGGCATCGCGGCCGCGGCCGGCAACGGTATCACCGTGACCCACGGCAATGCGGCCAGCGACGCCGCCAACGCCGACTTCGTTGTCGTCGTCGCCGGCCTGACCCCGCAAGACGAAGGCGAGGAGTACACCGGCGCCGGCGATCGAGCCAACGCCCAGCACATCCCCAACTTCTCCCTGGATCCGAAGGTCAACGGCGGCGTGCAGGATGGGTTGATCTCGAGCGTTGCAGCACTCGGTAAGCCGATGGTCGTCGTGCTCGAGGGCGGCAGCGTGATCAACATGCCCTGGCTCGACAGCGTGCCCTCGGTGGTGATGGCCTGGTACCCCGGTCAGGTCGGAGGCACCGCGCTCGGGCGCCTGCTGTTTGGTGACGTGAATTTCAGCGGCAAGCTGCCCATCAGCTGGGCGGCGTCGGAGGCCGACCTGCCGACGTTCGCCAACACCAACGGCACGACCCAGATGGACTACTACCTCGGGTACCGTTACTACGATAACGCGGGCAAGACGCCCCTCCGATCGTTCGGCTACGGGCTCTCGTACACGACGTTCACGTACAGCAATCTCCAAGTTCCGTGCAGCACCGTCGCCAAGGACGGAACGGTCAATGTCACCGTCGACGTCGCGAACAACAGCGCGGTCGCCGGCGACGAGGTCGTCTTTCTCTTCGTGTCTTACCCGAACACGAGTGCGCGCCGCCCCGCAAAGGAGCTGAAGGCCTATAAGCGGGTCTCTCTCGCAGCCAAGGGCACGACCGGCGATGCGGTGCGGGCGACCATCCCGCTGCGCGTGAAGGATCTGAAGTACTGGAATACCACCAGCAGCGCTTGGACCGTCGACAGCGGCTCGATCAAGGTCATCGTCGCGCCGAGCGCAGCGGCTGCGAGCACGGCCTGCTCCGGCAATGGCGGCGTCGGCTGCGCCCTCAGCGATACGTTCATGGTGAATTGATGGAGCGGAACGCCGGCTACCTGGAGAGAGGTGTATCCATTTCCCGCCGCGGGACAGCAGGAGCGGCCCTCTTGGCGTTTGCTGTCGTGCTCGCCGGCACGACAGCGCGGGCGCAGGACTCTGCCTCGGCTCCGATGGGCGACGCGAGCGGGCCGCCGCCGGCGATGATTCCACCTCCGCCGTCTGCGCCGCCGGCGGCTCCGCTCTCGGCGCCGGCGGTCTCGGACAACGGCACGGTGGAGCGGCTTCCCGCGTCGGCGTATCCCGAGCCGTACACGCGCGGGCTCTATGGCGGCTCGCTCTGGTCGACGTTTCACGGCCTGCAGTGGCCGTTCTACCCGCGCACGGGGATTGGCGTCTCCGGCTACGCGTGGCTCGACAACAGCTACGAGAAGATCAACTTCGGTATTCCTGGTCCTCAATACACGAAGGAGTATCTCCAGCAGGGGCGGTTCCTGTTGCGAGTGACGCCGACCTATTCGAGTGGCCTCTGGTTCGTGCAGGCGCAAGCCGAGTTCGTGGCCAACAAAGATCAGACCCAGACGCAGCCGGCCACCGGAATCGCAGACACGGACGACCTCTGGGTCCGCGCCGGCCAGTGGAACAAGTGGGACGTGACGGTGGGGCGCTTCGAAGGATTCGAGGTCTACCATCTGGGCATGGGGCTCGACCTCAACACCGAGGAACGCCGAGGCGCGTTCGATAGCAGCGGAGCGCCGCCCGATCTCTATGGTGCGAGTTTCCTCTTCTATCGCCCCGCGGGCGCCGGGAACGTGGCGTTTCACCTCTACCCGACCTCGTCGCTGCGCTTCGAGTTGCTGACTCAGTTCGGAAGCACCGGCGGCCTCAACGAGATCGGCGGACGGCCGGCGCTCGTCTACGACATCGGCTGGCTCAAGCTCAAAGCAGCGGCCGAGTACCAGTGGCTGAAGTCGCGCACCCAAGGGGATTCGACCGAGAACCGAAACCGGGGCGTCGGCGGAACGGCGCAGGTCGTCCTGGTGCAGGGGATCGAGCTCGGCGCAAACGTCGGCTTCGCTGTCACGGACGCCTTCGACCCCACGGGCGTCGCAAACAGTAGCCGGAGCGGTAACACCGACAGTTACGGTGGTTTCTTGAACGGGCGAGTCTTCGAGGGAATGCTCATCGGCCTCGGCGCGAACTACGTGACGTTCGAAAACCTCCACTTCAACGCGGCGAACAACACGAACGACCGCTCGACGAACCTGCAGACGTTCGTCGCGGCACAGTACCTGGTCGGCAAGCAGCTCTTCGTGAAGCTGGTGGGGGCGTATGCCAAGTCGCACTTCTATAAGAGCTTTGGAACGACGCCTGCCTACGACGACACGATGACCAGCGTGCGCCTCCGCGTGATGTACCTCTTCTAACTTCGCGGAACGCGATCTCGATCGCCGCTTCCGGCGCGCCGTCCGCAACGATTGGGACGGCGCGTTCGAATCGTCTTGCAGATTAGAAAGATTCTTAGTAAGAAACCGCTACACATGCAGCGGTCCAGAGGACAGTCAGCGTCGCATCCGGCGTCGCATCCGGCGTCAATCGACCGCATGCTCGCAGGCGTTCGCGCCGCGGGGTTGAAGCTGACGCCGCAGCGCCTCGCGATCGTGCGCGAGCTGGCCGAGGACGAATCGC